>CAZYFX010000039.1:0-15993 GCA_964646725.1 uncultured Oscillospiraceae bacterium | reverse complement strand
TTTGTTTTTGTGGTTACTAACATTATATCACATTTGGAGTCTATTTTCTTTTTTTGTCACCCATCAATTGTAACACAACATTTTTGGCAAAAGCTTCATTTATTCACGTTATTCACTCCATTGAGAAAAATATGCAAACAAAAACAACCAAACGGGAAAGGGCTGAAACAGCTCCGCCGACAAACGGCAGAGCAATGACCGCGCGCACTGATTTTTCGTCTCGCCCTAAGTTTTGTCCGACAAAATCGCAGTACGGCTTCCGCGCCCCGTCCTGCTCGGCAATTCTCCGATATATTTTTTGTACGTCCGCGTAAAATACGACAGGTTCTCAAACCCGCACCGCAGTGCGGCCTCCGACACCGACGAGCCGTCGCGGATCATCTGTCCCGCCTCGCGGCACCGCGCCTTGTTGAGATATTCCACCGGTGTCTGCCCGGTCACGCGCTTAAATTCGCGCGAAAAATAGTATTTGCTGATCCCCACCTCGGCGGCGATTCCGTCCAGCGAAAGCGGCTTTTCCAGATTCTGCCGCATATACAGCATGGCCGCCTTGACACGCTCCAGACCGTTTTCGGCGTGCTCCGCTTGCGCTGTATGCACCTCACGCAGACGGATCAGCACATCCAACACCGCGCGACGAATGCGGGCGGCGCGACAGGGACTTGGGCTGTCGTAGGAATTTCGCACGGCGTTCAAACCTTCGGACAGCACTTCGTCACGGATGACCGCTTCGAACAGCAGTCGCTCCGTGTCAATGCCGCACGCCTTGCAAAAGCCGTGGTCAACGATCAGACAGTCGTAAACAAAACGATCGGTCGTTCCGTAGGTCGAATGCAGAACGTTGGAATTGATGACCACGATATCTCCCTCCGTGACGGAGTGCTCGACCGTGTCTAAGCACACCGAGCCGCGTCCCATGGTAACATGAAGAATCTCGGTGTTGTTGTGCCAATTGGGAAAGCAATAGCGCTCTCCGCGACGCACTGTGTCCTTGTGAAAGATAAAGGGCAACAGAGGGTCGGGAAAAATGTGCGGTTCGTAGACCGTTTCATACGAAAATTCCGAATTTTTGGACATACAAATACCTCCGTACACGGGAAAACAGCAAGATTGTGTCAAAAAAAGTCAAGAATAGTGCTTGCTTTTTTTCTGTGTTTATTATACAATAGTCTTGTGGAAAAATCAATCGTTTTTCGAAAAAGCAACAAAAATCGTTTCAAATTCAGAAAGAGAGGTAAAAAGTATGTATTCCTTTCCCATCGGCGTGATTTTGGAGTCCTTCCGCACCGACCGCAGCACCGCCATTCGTAAAGCCGCCGCCATCGGCGCAAACGGTATTCAGATGTATGCCACGCAAGGCGAAAATTCCCCCGAGAATCTTTCGGCTTTCGAACGCAAGGAGCTTTTGAAAGAGGTCAAGGACGCGGGTCTTGTCTTTTCCGCGCTGTGCGGCGATTTGGGCAAGGGCTTCGGCAACAAGGAGCTGAATCCCGAGCTGATCGAAAAATCCAAGCGCATCGTTGAGCTGGCACTCGATTTGGACACCAATATCGTCACCACGCATATCGGCGTCGTTCCGAACGACAAAAATCACGAGCGTTACAAGATTATGCAGGAGGCCTGCGGTACGCTTGCCGAATTTGCCGACAGCATGGGCGCGCATTTCGCCATCGAGACAGGCCCCGAAACCTCCGACACCCTCGGCGATTTTCTGGACAGCCTGCATTCGACCGGTGTGGCTGTCAACCTTGACCCCGCCAATTTGCGCATGGTCACGGGCGACGATCCCGTCAAGGCCGTTCATCGCTTAAAGAAGTACATCGTTCACACCCATGCCAAGGACGGCAACCGTTTGGTCGAGGGCGACCCGGAGATCATTTACCATGTGGTTCATCCCACCCCGACGGAATATGAAGGCGTTCGCTTCTTCGAAGAAGTGCCGCTCGGAATGGGAAGCGTTCCGTTCCCGGCTTACTTAAAGGCACTTGAGGAGATCGGCTACAAGGGCTTCTTGACCATCGAACGCGAAGCCGGCGAGACACCCGAAAAGGATATCGGAATCGCCTACGACTTTTTGAAAAAGGTCATCGCCGAAAATTGATGCCTCGGCAAGCTTAATTTGTACGGAAAGAGTGATTGTTATGTCAAACAAAGTAAAAATCGCCTTGATCGGCGCGGGCAACATTGCCAACTGCCATTTGGACGCCTATAAGAGCGTTCCGAACGCGGAGATTTACGCGATCTGCGATATCAACCCCACCCGTTTGAAGGAAACCGCCGACAAATACGGTATCGAACGCCGTTTCGACAGCGTGGACAGCATGCTTTCCGCCGTGGGCAGCGAGCTCGACGCGGCCGACGTCTGCGTCTGGAACTGCAACCATGCCGAATGCGCCATCAAAGCGCTTGACGCGGGCTTGAACGTTCTTTGCGAAAAACCGATGGCCTACAGTGCCGCCGAGGCCGAGGCCATGAAGGAAGCCGCCGACCGCAACGGCAAGCTTCTCATGATCGGCTTTGTGCTCCGCTTCTCCGACGACGCAAAAATCGCCATGGATTTCATCGAAAACGGCTATGTCGGCGATATTTATTATTCCAGAGCGCAGTACGTGCGCCGTCACGGCAACCCCGGCGGCTGGTTCGCCGACAAGTCCCGCAGCGGCGGCGGCCCGGTCATCGATTTGGGCGTTCACGTCATCGATTTGACGCGCTATCTCATGGGCAAGCCTAAGCCGGTCAGCGTGTTTGCCACCGTGCAAACCAAGCTCGGCAAGCGCGATTATTTGAAGAACCACGTCGGTTGGATTCCGCGCGACGCAAAGCCCGACGACCCCTGCACGGTCGAGGATTTCGCAACCGCACTTATCCGCTATGACAACGGAGCGACCACGCTTCTCGAAACCACCTACGATTTCAACGGTCCGGACGCCGCCAAGCGTCAGCTGTTCGGCACCAAGGGCGGACTCGATCTGTCCGACGGTGTGAAGGTCTACACGGAATACAACGGATTTCTTGCCGACGTGA
Organism: uncultured Oscillospiraceae bacterium; assembly: GCA_964646725.1. Classification (GTDB taxonomy): domain Bacteria; phylum Bacillota; class Clostridia; order Oscillospirales; family CAG-382; genus UMGS882. The sequence continues at coordinate 12,969 of CAZYFX010000039.1, read as the reverse complement.
ACGTAAATACCGCCAACTACAAGCGGAGCGGCAACATGTTCGTGGAAGAAATGGCGCATTTCGTGGATTGTGTGGCCAACGGTACCGAATGCATCGCCACCGCCGAGGACGGTATTACGGTCATGAAGATTTTGGATGCGATTTATGAGTCGGGACGCACCGGTCACGAAGTAATCATCAAGTAAAAAAGATAAGAAGAAAAGAGGAAGGTCATATGAAAATATCGGTCACATCCTATTCGTTCGCCCAAGCAATTGTTGCCGGAAAAATGAAGCAGATCGATTGCGTAGCCAAGGCCAAGGAACTGGGTTTTGACGGCGTGGAATTTACCGAGATCGACGGAGCGAACCATGACGAACAAATGGCCAACGCCCGTGCCATCCGCGCCGAAGCGGAGCGTGTGGGTATTGAGGTCGTTGCTTACGCCATCGGTGCCAATCTGTACAAGGACACCGAGGAGGAACGTGCCGCCGAGGTCGAGCGGTTAAAGGCCGAGGTAGACGTTGCCGCCGCTTTGGGCGTAAAGGTCATGCGTCACGACGTATGCTACACACTCGGAAAGAAGGGGGTGTCCCGCAGTTTTGACGGCATGCTTCCGTATATCGCGGACAGTGCCCGCAAGGTCACGGAATATGCCGAGAGCCTGGGCATCCGCACCTGCTCCGAAAATCACGGCTACATCGCGCAGGACAGCGACCGCATGGAGCGCTTGTTCAACGCCGTCGCTCACGATAACTACGGACTGCTTGTCGATATCGGAAACTTTATCTGTGTTGACGAGGATACGTCGTTAGCCGTTTCGCGTGTGGCTCCGTATGCCGTTCACGCACATGTCAAGGATATGATGATCCGCGACATCCCGGTCGGCCCCTGCCGCAACATGACGCGCGGCGGCAAGTACTTTGCCGGCGTAGTGGTCGGAGAGGGCAATATTCCGATCAAGCGCAACCTTTCCATCCTGAAGCGAGCCGGATACGAGGGCTACCTGACGGTGGAATACGAGGGCAAGGAGGACTGTATCGCCGGTGTGGCGCGCGGACTTGCCAATTTGAAGGGAATTTTGGCCGAATTGGAATGGTAAGTCGATCATAAAAAACCGAGTAGGAGGCTGACCATTAGTTGACCGGCCGACCACTCCGCCACCGCGCGTACGGTTCTCCGTACACAGCGGTCTCACTCTATTAAGCGCATAGACTTGTACGCTTCGGATATATCCTATATCCCCTGCGTACAAGTCTTTTGTTTGTTACGGTATGACTCGGGTTTGGATTTCCGTCACTTCCGCATGAGATTTCTTCGCTTTCCGCACTTCCAGCTCAGCGCAGCGGCGTTTGTTGTAAGCCAGCAAATCCAGTGTTCCCCGATACAAATCTTTCTCACCGGACTCGAATACGGCCACCAGATACTTTTTCTTTTTGAACGTATCATAGATACCTTTCAGGCTTTCCCGCATGTCGGGATCTTTCTTTTCCGCGTTGGTCAACCAAATTTCCACCAGTTTCTTTTCATCTCCGACCTTTATTTCCAATACGCACCGGCTCTCTTTTTTGACGATATTTTTCCATCTTTCCTGCGTTTTATGCGCCGTTTTTTCCTTGCACTCCGCAAAACCTCCGACGGCAGCCGTTTGTCTTGCAAAAACGCAAAAGCGGAAGTGCGATACACGAAGTACGGATACCGAGCTTTCGACAGTATGTACAACTACCACCCCATACGTTTGGCTAAATCGATCATAGCGAAGCCGAATTTTTCCGACAGTGTCCATGATGTCTCCAACGGGTCACCGTTATCGACAACACGGACAATCCGGTTTGTTCGCAGAACACTGGATGAGTCGGCAATTTAAGCTGTTTTCGATGCCCTGATTAAAATTTGCGGTCTCCTCCGTTTTTCCGCATCTTAACAGGCAATCAATGTCCCGTTGTAATTTGATCTCCAGATGGTCTTCAAACACAAGAATGCGATCGATGATCAGTTCCAAATCCGTCCGTTCCAGCGTTTCCTTGCTCAAAATATCGGAGAAAACATCCATGGCGGTTTTACTGACACGCTTGACCCGAATCATGGTGTTCCGCTTGTCGGACAGCAGGTCGATCTGATGATTTAAGCCGTCGATCTTCTTTTGCAGGTCGGCTTCGAGCTCGTCGTAAGTGGCCTCAATTTGCGCCTCCAGTTCCGGCTTTTTCATGATCTCACGGATCCGCTGCCGTTTGGTGACCTTCATTTCCTCTGACAGCTCGTCCAGAATCTCCGCCAAACGGTCGGCAGACTGCTCAGTTTCCGCCATGTCATCGTTTTCTCCGACAAGCTCGTCGTTGAGTCGGCGAAGCATCGATTCGGAATTGTCCATGACTTTTCGCACATAGTCTTTCAACAGCTCATCCAACCTGTCCGCCCGAATGTGGTGACTGGTGCAGCCGGAACGGCCGCGTCGGTGATAAGTGCCGCAGGTGTAAGCGGGCTTCAGATCCCGACGGCTCATAGCAAACATGGGGCTGCCGCAGTCGCCGCACTCCAAAAAGCCGGAATACACATTGTCGTTGATCTTCACACCACGGTAATTGGAACGGGTGCGTTTTTCCCGAAGTGCCGTGGCGGTAGCAAACGTGCGGTAGTCCATGATGGCCTGATGATGATTTTCAATGACGATGTGCTCGCTTTCGTTCCGTTTGATATCCTTGCCGTTGATTTTGGCACGGGTGTATTTGCCCTGCCGCAAAGTACCGATGTAGAAATCGTTGTCCAAGATCCCCTGCACGGTAACGATGGCCCATTCCGCCTTTGCTTGCCGTTTGGTAGTCTTTCCCTCGGCTTCTTTTCGCATTTGCTCGGACATTCTGGGGGTGGGAACGCCGTTGTCCGTCAAATAATTCGCAATTTTCTTATAACCCCAGCCGCTGTTATAATGGGCAAAAATCTGCCGCACAATCTCTGCTTCCGCAGGGATGATCTCAAATTCTTTGTCGGCGTTAATCCGATAGCCATAGGGAGCGGCACAGAGCCATGTGCCGTCGGCCTGCCGCCGCCTGATCACATTTCGCACCTTACGGGAGGTATCGGTGACGGGCATTTCGTTAACCAAAAACTGGAACTGGATCTTCAGCCAATCGTCATCGTTGGGAAAATCGATACCGTCCCCGATGGAGATAATACGAACGCCCGCATCGCGCAGATCTTCCAATTCCACCAACCCTCGGCTGTTTCGACGGGAGAAACGGGAAAAATCTTTGATGATCAGAATGTCATACTTGCGGCCGATCAACCCACGGCGCATCCGCTGATACCCCTCCCGTCGGTCAAAGGTATAACCGGAGCGGTCACGGTCTTCAAAGAAGGTAAGGCGGCTGTTCGGAAAGATTCGATTTACATAATCTTCGATTATGGATTTCTGGTTTTCAATGGAGATGTTCTTTTGATCCAGCTCATCGTCCACGGAAATCCGACAATAGCCTGCAATATTGAAGGCTTCGATCACGGTCACTCCCCCCCGAGATATTTTTCGGTCCGACGGTCAAATTCCGAAATGTAGGCTGCGTCCCGCTTTTTGCGGAATTTCTCGAAACCCGCCTCGACCTTTTTCGCCGCCGTCTTGCCGATAACGGCATAACGGAGCTTATTCCGGAAGAAAGCACAGAATGCCTTGGCGGGATCGCTGTTTTGGTCGTAATCGCAGCTGCACGGCTCAAGCACATCGGCAATTTCCGTATCCGTCGTCATCCTCCGGTAACAACAACGTTCTATATCGTTTCCGTGCTTACAGATAATATTGTATCACATTTATTCTCCGTTTGCAATAGGCAAGCAGAAAAAGTTTTGTCTTGGAATAAAAAAGCAAATGGCTGCAAAAACCAAACCGCAACGCATGTCGAGCGCACATACCGAAAAAAGGGGTGCGGCCATTCCGTTTGCCGCACCCCGTTCTTACTTTTTGATAAAACATACCTGTGAACGGATGAAGAATCCTTCGACAGCAGCTGTCTAAACGCTTGCGCCGTCCGAATCAGAGAGGAGCTTTGCCGTTGACGCCCGACGAAACCGCCGCATCGGCCACGGCAGAGGCGACCGCATCGCGCACACGCGGATCAAAGGCACGCGGAAGTATGTAGTCCTCGCTCAACTCATCGTCCGCTATCAGATTCGCCAACGCATGAGCCGCCGCCAGCTTCATTTCCTCGTTGATCTCGCGGGCGCGTACATCCAACGCTCCGCGGAAAATTCCCGGGAACGCCAGCACATTGTTGATTTGATTCGGGTAGTCACTGCGTCCCGTTCCCACAATGCGCGCTCCCGCCGCCTTGGCAAGCTCGGGCAAAATCTCCGGTTCGGGATTGGCCATGGCAAAAATGACCGCATCCGCATTCATACTGCGCACCATGTCCTCATCCACCAGCTTCGGGCGGGACAGTCCGAAAAAGACGTCAGCACCGCGAATGATATCGCGAAGTGCGCCGCGCTCGTGCTTCGGATTGCTGATCTTGACCAACGCCTCGTGCTCGGCGTGCATCTGCTCGTCTCCCTCGCAAAGAGCGCCGTTCTTGTCGCAGAAAACAAGATTCTTCACACCGAAGGAAAGCATCAGGCGCCCGATGGCACAGCCTGCCGCTCCCGCGCCGTTGATAACGACCTTGATCTCTTCTTTTTTCTTGCCGGTCAGGCGAAGCGAATTGATCAGTGCCGCCAATGCGATAACAGCCGTTCCGTGCTGATCGTCGTGGAAGATCGGAATATCGGAGATTTCCTTCAGCTTACGCTCGATCTCAAAACAGCGCGGCGCGGAAATATCCTCCAGATTGATGCCGCCGAAGCTGCCCAACAGCAAGGATACGGTACGAACGATCTCGTCGGGATCCTTGGAACGGATGCATAACGGAATCGCGTCGATGTCTCCGTAAGCTTTAAAGAGTAAGCATTTACCTTCCATGACCGGCATACCGGCTTCGGGCCCGATATCGCCGAGTCCCAGAACAGCCGAACCGTCGGTGATGACGGCAACGGTATTCCAGCGGCGGGTCAGCTCATAGGATTTGCTCACGTCCTCATGAATGGCAAGGCACGGCTCCGCCACACCGGGGGTGTAGGCAAGAGACAGAGCCTCGGCCGTATCGGCGGGGACATTGGCCCGGACGGAAATTTTTCCTTTCCATTCATAGTGCTTTTTTAACGATTCTTTGCGGATATCCATAGTATTTTTCCTTTCTCAAAAAGTTTCGACGGGCAGCGTTTATGCCGTCGAAACAGGTATAGACACACGGACGAAGGCTTTACTTCACCTGCGAAATTTGCCCCGACGAAGCGCCGTGACCGAAATACCGACCAAGGGAAGCAGAGAAACATATCCCAAAGCCGAGAACACCATTCCGACCAGATCGGCAAATCCGAAACAGCTGAGCACAAAGGCGGCGGCACTGATGAGAAATACCGTCAGCGCGCCGTGCTTCTCGGCCGCGCGCAGATGCTCAGCCGCATACGTCACCGTCGGCACCAGACAGGCCAGCGACGCTCCCGTCATCGATAAAAACAACAGAAGCGCATACAGTCCGCCGAAGCCTTCGGACAGAGCATACGCCACCTCTAACATGGGAAGCTCCGCCGTCGCCGCCTGCGGACTGACCTTTAAGGCAAAAACCACGGCAACCATTTCCGTGAGCAGCAACAGACTCCCGAACACCGTCCCGCCGAGTGCCGCCCGGCGGCTCTTTACCTGAAGTCCGACCGGACACAGCACACCGATCGAACAGAAAAAATTGTAGGACGTAAAGGTCAGCGCCCCGAGGGGCGCATTCGGAATGAACGGATGATGCACGACCTCGACCGTCGGCTGTAACAGCGCTTCCTTGTTTTGCCAAACCGTAAGCACACTTGCCGCGAACGCCAGAAACACGAGCAGCGGCACCGCATACGAAAACAGCTTGACCACTCCGCGTATGCCCTTAATCGCCAAAAACGACAGCACAAGGCAAAAGACAAACGCGCCGACATAATGTGCCCCGCGAAAGCCGGTCAGCGTTTCGAACAGTGCCCCCGCGCCCGACGCCGTGACAACGTATGTCCCGAAAAAGACAACGATCTCCAATGCTCCCGTAAGCCCGAGTAACAGCCGATTTCCCGAACCGACCACCGCATGATCGATACGCGCGTCACCCGTCGCGGTCACGATACGCACCAAAAGCAGATTAAAAATCGCAAGTCCCGCAACGGCAAAAAGCATTCCGACAAATCCCGACAAACCGAAGCTTCCGAAAAACTGCCAGACCTCCTGTCCCGACATGCAGCCCACGCCCAAAAAGCATCCGGCAAAGGCGAACCCCGTCGCCCACACGGAAAGCCCCTTTCCGTTCAAACGCCGAACACCTCCCGAATCGCTTCCAGATAGCCATAGCCGTTCAAATCGTCCGGTTCGAGATAGCTTGTCTCCGTCCATTCGTTCCAGCTGTTGACCGTCACAAGCGGTGCTTTGAGATTTTTGTGAGAATCAATGTAGGCCTTCGCCATTTCGAAGCCTTTTTTCACATTTTCCGGTGTGTTGCCGACACACACGTTTCCGCGATTGGAATTATAGCGCGGATTGGCGTCCCAGCCGACCGAAACGTGCGGATAGTAGGGCATGGTAAAGGTGCGGTCGATGTAGTCCCATTCCTTGCGGATGTCCTTCAAAATGTCGGTGTATTCGCGTCCCATATCGGTGATGTGAACGAACTGATAGTGCGTTACGCTGTCAAATTCCAGCGCATGAACGGCGGCAGTCATATTGCCGTCGAATTTCGGGTCGAGCCCCGTCACGTTCATGGCTCTTTCACCGCGGAGCGTCAATTGCAGCTCCAAACCGGGGAAGCCCGCCTTGACCGTTTCGTTCCGAAAATGCTCCAAGGCGCGACGTGTGTTTTCGATGCCGCCCAAACCGCGCAAAAGATTGGCAAGGTCGTAGATCATATACACCGGCTTGCCGTCGATTTTATAGTAGGACGGATGCGAAAAATAACGGTCGATTGTCCGACGCACCACCGTGTCGAAAGCGGCGCGATCGACCGCTCCGTCCCAGATGGGCAGATTCATTTCGGCCGTGCGCTTGTCCCAGATGGAGGTCGCGGTATGATTTGCCCACATGATATAAAACTTCACGCGGTCGTTGTTTTTCGCCTTCAGATAGCCGTTGTCCAAGCACTGCTCCAAAAAGGGACGATTGTCAAACCAATACCAGTCGTAGATGAATACGTTGACGCCGTGGTCGGCCGCCGCGTCGATCTGCATCTGCATGACGTACGGATCCGCCTCGTTGACGTAGCCCCACAGGGGCTTACGCGGCTGAGTATGCCCCTCGTAAAACGGCTTCATGGCCTTGACGGTCTGCCATTCGCCGTAGCCCTCCGGCCAAAATATGCGCGTGCGCGGCTCGTCACCGGTATAGCTCGGCCAGATATAGGCCGCCACATCGTAAGCGTAAGCGTTTGTTTTCATCTTACCCGTCTCCTTTTCGTTCCGTTTGCTTTATTCTTCGGACAGATTGTCTCGGGAATTGCGGCGAATCTTTTGGGTGGTGGTCTTGTCAAATTCGCGGTAGCGGATCGTAATCTTGCGCACCGCCTTGTAGCCGGGCAGATTGCGATTGACCTTTTCCTTGACCAACACTCGGAAGTGTTCCTCCAAAGAGCCTTGCGTTTCGGTATCGATGCCCTGCTTCTTCAGATATTCGAAATCGGGATAAATTTTCACGGCGGGGACGGAATAGCCCTCCTCATTGACATGTCCGTAGGCCATGCATTCCTTTACGCCGTCGCATTTTTCGAGAAGATATTCGATCTCCTCGGGAAAGACCTTTTTTCCGTTGCCGATGACGATCATGTTTTTGATACGCCCCGTGATGACATAGTGACCGCTTTGCGGGTCGATTTTGGCAAGGTCACCCGTGCGGAAGAAGCCATCGTCATCGAACGCTTCGGCGGTCGCTTCTGGATCCTTGTAGTAGCCGAGCATGACGTGCGGCCCTTTGACGGCCAGTTCTCCCACGCCCTCGTCGTTGGGGTCGATGATCTTTGCCTTGGAGCCGCAGATGGGCAAGCCCACCGTACCGGCCTTAATGACATGGTCGCTGTGCATGACGGTGATGGGAGATGTTTCGGTAAGCCCGTATCCGCAGAGCATGTGGAAGCCGAGCTTTTGAAAATCGCGGAAGATGGCCGGGTCGAGAGCCGCCGCGCCGCAGAGAATGGTTTTGAGATTGCCGCCGAAGGCTTCGTGAACGCCGGCAAAAATTTTGGCGGCCACCTTGTCGGAGAACGAACCGGAAAGTGTGGTCAACGCCTTGCCGACCACAAGATACGCGCTTCCGCCCGGCACGGCCTTGATCTTTTTGATGATCCCGGCATGCACGGTTTTGAGCAACAGCGGAACGGCGATAAAGATGGTCGGCTTGTATTCGCGAAAATCGGCGAGCAAATGCGTAAGGCTCGTCATGTACGCAATGCTTCCGCCGACATACAGCATGGACAGAAAGCCCGCCATGGCTTCATAGGTGTGATGGAGCGGAAGCACCGACAGCGAACGATCCTCGGGGGTGAGTTTGAACTGCTTTAAGACGGCCACGATGTCGGAGCAGATGTTGTGCTGACTGAGCATAACGCCCTTGGCCACGCCGGTCGTACCGGAGGTATAGAGCAGCACGCCGAGCGCGAACGGATCGACCGTGTGTGCTTCGTAGGAGGTATTGCCGCTCAATCGAAGCGACGCGCCCTCGGCAAGATAGGCGTCCATATCGGCCATGGAGTATTTTTCGACGGGCAGATCGACGGAATCGACGGTCGGCGCGGTTTCGGGCGAATACATAACGGCGGCGGCCTCGGACATGGAAAGGATGTTGGCAACCTCGGGTGCTTTCAAATCCTTATCGATCGGAACGATCACGCCGACACCGGCCGTGACGGCAAGATACGTCAACGCCCAATGATAGGAGTTTTTGCCGATGACGGCGATCTTTTTGCCCTCAAAGCCGTGCGCGTTGAAAAAGGTCGCCAAAGTTTTGACCTCGTTCATCAAGGCGGCATAGGTAACATTGTGGATTTTTCCGTCCTTTTTCAAAACAAAGGCGGTGCGATAGGCGAACTCATCGGCACTTGTCTCGATGAGCTCGCGGAGGGTGGATATGGGTCGTACATCGTAAACCAGATTTTCTTTTGCCATAGTATTTTTCCTTACTGTCTTATCTGTCCGTTTCCGCGAACGATATGTTTGGTGGTGGTCAAAGCTTCGAGTCCCATCGGGCCGCGCACATGCAGCTTTTGGGTGGATATGCCGATCTCCGCACCGAACCCGAATTCCTCGCCGTCCGTAAAGCGCGTGGAGGCGTTGACATACACCGCCGCCGCATCAACCGCCTGCGTAAAGAACGCGGCGTGCTCCATGCTCTCGGTGACGATGGCTTCGCTGTGCCGCGTACCGTGCTCGTTGATGTGAGCGACCGCCTGTTCGAGCGTATCCACGACCTTCACCGAAAGGATATAGTCGTTGTATTCCGTATAGAAATCCTCGTCCGTCGCGGGAACGATGCCGGGAAGAATCGCACAGGTACGCTCACAGCCGCGAAGCTCCACCTGCTTTTTCTCCAAACGCTCGCGCATCATCGGTAAAAAGCGTTCGGCGACCGCCGTGTGGACAAGCAAGCTCTCCGCCGCGTTGCAAACCGACGGACGTTGGGTCTTGGCATTGTCGAGAATATCCGAAGCCATATTGAGATCGGCATTTTCATCGACATAGATATGGCAGTTCCCCGCGCCCGTTTCGATGACGGGCACCGTCGCATTCTCGACCACGCTTCGGATCAAGCCCTTGCCGCCGCGCGGAATGAGCACATCGATATAACCGTTTAAGGTCATGAATTTCTGCGCCGTTTCGCGCGATGTATCCGAAAGCACCTGTACGCAGTTTTTCGGAAGTCCCGCTTCCTCAAGGGCGTTCCGTAGGCAGGCTTCGATCGCAAGATTGGAACGAATCGCTTCGCTTCCGCCGCGCAAAATGACCGCGTTTCCGCTTTTGATGCATAACGCCGTCGCGTCGGCGGTCACGTTCGGACGGGCCTCGTAGATGATGCCCACCACGCCGAGCGGGACGCGCACCTTTTGTATTTCCAAGCCGTTCGGCCGTGTCGAGACGGTGCCCGTGCCGAGCGGGTCGGGGAGCGCACGCACCTTATCGATGCCCGCCGCCATACCGGCAATGCGCGCTTCGGTCAAACGCAGTCGGTCGAGCATGGCGTCGGACAGACCCTTGAGACGCGCATTCTCCAAATCGACGGCGTTTTCGTCCAATATATACTTTGTGTTTCGGATCAGGTGTTCGCTCATAAAGCCGAGCGCCGCGTTTCTTTTTCCTTTTTCCGCCGACAAGATGGTCGAGGCGTCTCGTGCCGCGCGGCCGATCGATAGAAGTTCCATTGTACATTCTCTCCTTTGTGTTTTTTCTTTCTGTCACACAAACCTTTAGCGCGGCGAAGCGCCGCGGCAATTTTCACGTCCGAATTTTATAAAACGATGAATCTTCGTCCGCGTGTTCTTACTCCGCCGTCCATCATCGGGACGGACGGCTCATATAAAATTTCTTCAAAAGAAAACGCATCGGCGTTTTCCACCGCACTTCTTCACTATTCCCTCAATTCAGTCCTGCGCTTCGACAAAGCTCCTTACAAGCGCACGGAAAGCTTCGCCGCGCTCCTCGAAATTGGAAAACTCGTCAAACGACGCACAGGCGGGAGACAAAACCACCACGTCACCGGGAAGCGCCGCCGCACAGGCCGCACGCACCGCCGCGCGAAAATCCGCACAGCGTACCGTCATGACTTCGGTCGGGTCGTAGAACTCACTTTGCGTGATCGCATTGTAAATCGCGTCCCCGGTCGCCCCGGTGATAAACGCACGGCATTTGTGCTCGCATACCGGTTTTGCCAGCGGTTCAAAGGGAATGTGCTTGTCATAGCCACCCAAAATCAGACAAATGCGTCCGTCGTATTCCTTTCCGAAGCAACTGAGCGCGGCTTCGGTGCGCGACGGCGACGAATCGATCGAGCTGTTATAAAAGCGCACGCCGCCCTTTTCGGCCACCAATTCAAGACGGTGCGCAACTCCGGTGAAAGTCTGCGCGGTTTTTAAGAGCGCGTCGGGGGTCACATAGTCCCACACGGCAAGCGCCGCCGCCATAAAGTTTTCGACGTTGTGCAGTCCCGGCACACGAAGCTCGGACAGCGGAAACAGCGGTTGTCCGTTCACGGTAAGATAGCCGTCGCGAACACACGCGCCGTCGGCGGCCACACCGTCATGCGCCGAAAACGTGCGCACAAAGTGCCCCTCGGCGGCGGCCTCGGCGGCAAAGCGGCGAACGTACGCATCGCTTGCACGATTGGTGACGAACACGCCGTGAGAATCCATATGCGTAAAGATCGCGCGCTTGGACACAGCGTATTCCTCCATGTCGGTGTGCCAGTCCAAATGATTGGGAGAAACGTTGGTGAGAACGCCGACATCGGGGAAGGTGATATGTGCAAACGGCAGTCCCGCGTTTTCGAAGCGGTTGACGGTGTGTAATTGGAAGCTGGAAAGCTCAAGCACAACGAAATCCTCGGGGGCGATGCTTTCGATGTTCGCCAACAGCGGACGGCCGATGTTACCGCCGAGATGAACGGTCTTTCCCGCGTTTTTTAACATTTCGGAAACCAACGTGGTGGTGGTGGTCTTTCCGTTGCTTCCCGTCACGGCAATGACCTTAGCCGGGCAAAGCGACAGAAAGGCTTCCATTTCGCTTGTGACGATTGCGCCGTTTGCCATCGCTTTTTGTATTTCGGGCTTATCGAAGCGAATACCGGGACTTTTGAAAATCAGCTCCTCCCCGATATTCTCCAAATATCCCTCTCCGGTCACGAAGCGCACACCGTTCTTTTCCAAACGCTCCATGTCGAGCTTCGGGTTGGCGGTCAATGCCTCACGCGATTTTTTGTCGCGTGCCGTCACACGCACACCGCTTTCGCACAAAAAATCGATGAGCGGAAGGTTGCTGATGCCCACGCCGACGACGGAGGCGGTTTTGCCCTTTAAAAAGGCTCTGTATTCGGATAATCGCGTATTGATGTACATAGTTTCTCCCGAGAAGCCCTGCGGCATCCGTTTTCCTTTTTGCGATTTGCTTTCGGTTTGTCTCAGCCGAGAACGGCTTTTTCCATGGATTCGATATCCTTTTCGATGCTGTCCGTGAAGCGCACCTTTTTGTCAAACAACGACGCAAGCGGCGTCGGGATATCGGTCTTGCTGTGCTCCGAAAGAAGCTCCAAAATCTCCTTGTCCGCAAGGCCGTCGGTGTCCCTCTCGAGCGATGCGAGAACGTCGGCGGCAAATTTGTAGGGGCTGGCCGTGGACGCGACGATGTTCTTGCGGCCGGTTCGATAGTCGGTGATAAAACGCTCGGCGGCGTAGACGGCCACGGAGGTGTGCGGGTCGAGGAGGTACGAATATTTGCGGAACATGCCGCGAATGGTGGAAGCGCACTGCTCTTCGTCGCAATAATAGGCGCGGAAGCTTTCGCGAATAATCGCAAGCACCTCCGGCTCGACCTCGTAGCGACCCGTTTCGGACAGCCGCTTCATATAGCCCGCCGTTTTTTCGGGGCCGGCGATGAGATACAATAAGCGCTCCAAATTGGAGGAAATCAGAATATCCATCGACGGCGACATGGTGGTATAGAAGGTGCGGTTGCGGTCATACACACCGGTGTTTAAGAAATCGGTCAGAATGTTGTTTTTGTTGGAGGCGCAGACCAGCGTTCCGATGGGCAGTCCCATTTTTTTGGCGATATACGCGGCGAAGATGTTGCCGAAATTGCCGGTCGGAACGGTCACATCGACGGTTTCGCCGAGGGTGATATCGTTTTCCTTCAACAGGTCGCAGTAAGCGGACACATAGTAGACGATCTGCGGCGCAAGTCTGCCCCAGTTGA
>CAZYFX010000038.1:0-16138 GCA_964646725.1 uncultured Oscillospiraceae bacterium | reverse complement strand
TTTATGATCTGCGACGGCATCATCCCCTCCAACGAGGGACGCGGCTATGTGCTTCGCCGCATCATTCGCCGTGCCGCACGTCACAGCAAGCTTCTCGGCATCAGTCACGCCTTTTTGTCCGAGCTGTGCGACATCGTGATCGAGGATAACTGCGGTGCGTATCCGGAGCTTTCCGAAAAGAAGGATTATATCAAAAAGGTCATCGCCATGGAGGAGGAGCGCTTCGATGCGACCATCGACGCGGGACTTTCCATTCTTTCCAATCTGGTGCGCGACGCGGTTGCGGACGGTACGCATAAAATTTCGGGCGAAGAGGTCTTTAAGCTATACGACACGTTCGGCTTCCCGATCGATTTGACCCGCGAGATCGCACTCGAAAATCATATCGATATCGACGAAGAAACCTTCGAAAAGCTCATGAAGCTTCAAAAGGAGCGCGCCCGCAACGCTCGTGCCAATCTTTCGGGCTGGAGCAACGCTTCCAAGACACTTCTCGGCACGCTTCCCAAAACCGAGTTTGCCGGCTACGACGAATTTACGACGGACGGTGCAAAGGTTTTGGCGATTTTGGACGGCGACGACAGCCTTGACAGCATCAACGAAGGCGAATTTTCACTTGTTTTGGACAAAACTCCGTTCTATGCCGAAAGCGGCGGACAGGTCGGTGACGCCGGTGTGCTGACCGGTAAAAATCTGTTGGTCACGGTGTTAGACACCAAAAAGAGCGACGGCGTATACATCCACTTCTGCCGCATGGCAGAGGGCACCCTGCACAAGGGCGATACGGTTCGCGCCGAGATCAACGAAGTCAAGCGCGTATCCACCATGCGCAACCATTCGGCGGCTCACCTTTTGCAGGCGGCTTTGCGCAGTGTTCTCGGCAAGCATGTCGAGCAGGCGGGCTCGTATGTAGACTCACAGCATGTGCGCTTCGACTTTACGCATTTTGCGGCCGTGACCGAAAGTGAGCTGCGCGCGGTGGAATCGCTCGTCAACTCTCACATTCTCATGGGTGAACCGGTGACAACCACTCTCATGGATATTGAATCGGCCAAGAAGCAGGGCGCTATGGCACTGTTCGGCGAAAAATACGGTGACGTGGTGCGCGTGGTCAAGATGGGCGAATTTTCGACCGAGCTGTGCGGCGGTACGCATGTGGACAATACCGCCAAGCTCGGCTTGTTCAAGATTCTTTCGGAGTCCTCCGTGGCCGCCGGTGTGCGCCGCATCGAGGGCACGACGGGCATGGGCGTTTTGGCTCTTCTCGGCGAAAAGGATAAACGCATTCACGATACGGCCGAGGTCTTAAAGGCCGCTAACCCCGATGAGCTGGTCACGCGCGCCAAAGCGCTTCAAGACGAGCTCCGTGCCGCCAAGCGCGAATTGGAGACCGCGTCCGAAGCTATGGCCGCTTCCAAGGCAGTGACGCTTTTGGAAAATGCCGAAAAGATCGGCTCGGTTCGATTGATCTGCGCGAAGGTGGATATGAAAGCCGACGCAATGCGCGCCCTGACCGACAAATTCAAGGCAGAGCAGACGGACGTTGTCTGCGTACTCGCCGCCGTGAACGACGGTAAGGTCAATTTCGCCGTTTCCTGTGGCAAGGATGCGGTCGCTTCCGGAGCCAACGCCGGAAAAATCGTCAAGCAGATCAGCGTGATGTGCGGCGGCGGCGGCGGCGGACGTCCCGACAGCGCAAGCGCCGGCGGCAAGGATCCGTCGAAGTTGGACGAGGCTTTGGCGTCGGTCAAAGCACTGTTAGCTTAATAACGAAAAAGGTCGGAGAGAACCAAACGGGTTTCTCCGACTCTTTTTTTCAAAAAACTCCGAAATTTGCAAAGCTCACCAAAAAGTACTTGAATTTTTTCGCAATATGTGTTAAAATAAGATATCTATAATTTAACCGTCTCAACGGTATCGAAAGGAAAGGTTTTTATGGAAATCCTATCGTTTGTCCTGTACTTTATCGTGGTATTGGGCATCGGCATCTACTTTTTCGTCAAGTCCAAGGACAACAGCGAAAAAGACTACTTCTTGGGCGGCCGCCAAATGGGCCCGTGGGTCACGGCTATGAGCGCACAAGCGTCGGACATGAGCGCATGGCTGCTCATGGGGCTTCCCGGAAGCGTTTTGGCGTTCGGTCTCGGTCAGGCATGGATCGGTATCGGTCTTGCCATCGGAACGATTTTGAACTGGGTACTTGTGGCGCGCAGACTGCGCTGCTTCTCTCAGGCGGCGAACGACTCCATTACCTTGCCGCAGTATCTCTCCAACCGCTTTGCGTCCGAAAAAAAGACGCTTCAGGTGGTCAGCGCCATTATTTTCTTGGTTTTCTTCACCGTCTATGTGGCCAGCGGCTTTGTGGCGGGCGCATCGGTCTTTACGACCCTGTTCCCGAATTTGAACGAAAGCCTTGCCATGTTCATTTTCGCCGTCATCATCATCATCTATACCTTTTTGGGCGGCTATAAGGCTGTGTGCTGGACAGACTTTTTCCAGGGACTTTTGATGCTGGTCGCGCTTCTTGCCGTGCCGATCGCCATCGTAGCCTCCGGTAATCTTGATACCTCCTTACTGTCCGAGACCGTCACCACCGCCGACGGAACGGTCTATGCGTTTACCTCCAATCCTTTTAAGGCGCCGCTTTCCGAGATCGTTTCGGGGCTTGCCTGGGGACTTGGCTACTTCGGTATGCCGCACATTTTGGTTCGCTTCATGGGCATTGAAAAGCCGTCCATGATCAAAAAGAGCGCAACGGTCGCCTGCGTATGGGTGGTCATTTCGCTCACGGCCACCTTGGCACTTGCTTACTTCGGAAGAATGCTTCCCATCGGTGCGGAGCTTCTCATGGAGGGCAACCAGAAGCTGATCTTCGTTCGTCTGGCACGTCAGCTGTTCCCTGCCTCTATGGCGGGCATCCTGCTTGCCGCCATCATCGCCGCCTCCATGTCCACAGCCGACAGTCAGCTGCTTGTCGCTTCGTCCTCCTTCACCAGTGATATCTATAAGCCGATCTTCCGCAAGAAAGCCGATGACAAGGAGATCCTTTGGGTCGGACGCGCCGTTGTGCTTGTTATTTCGGTCATTGCCTACTTTATCGCCAGCAGCAAGGGCAGTGCCGCGCAGGCCATCATGAACATGGTCGAAAACGCTTGGGCAGGCTTCGGTTCCTCCTTCGGGCCGGTCGTTATTCTTTCGCTGTTCTGGAGACGCTTCACCTACAAGGGCGCTTGCGCAGGCGTTATCGCGGGTGCTGTGGTGGACGTACTCTGGTTCGTCCTGTTCAAAACGAGCACGGGTCTGTACGAGCTGATCCCCGGCTTTATCTGCGGATTGCTTGCCGCTGTGATTGTCACACTGCTTGATAAAGAGCCGAGCAAAGATGTCACGGATATCTACGATGCGGCCGTAAAGATGTAATAAGCATTATCGAGCATTACTTAGAAAAAAGGAACCGTTTCGATCGTCGGACGGTTCCTTTTTTATCTTATTAAAAACGTTTACGCTTATCTGTCGGCGCGTTCACGCCACCGCTCCCACTTATCCATTGATTTCATCGCTTCGGCATATACCCTTTTCCATGCTCGGTCAAGCACACGGAACAGACGTGTGAATACCATGTTCACCGGGACGGCCAACATCAAAAGCGTCACCAACAACAGCGTACAGCCGAAATCCAAGGAAACCAACTGGAACCACTCCGGCACGAAGCAGACCGCCGCAAGAAACGCGACACCCATTGCGCCGAACAAAATCTTGTGCCAAAGGGTCATCGGTTTGCACACGCGATAGAGCATGATATATGCCGAAAAGGCGTACAAAAAGAACGCAACGCAGGAGGACATGTCGGCCGAAATGTCAAAGGCGGCGGCAAACAACAGCGACCATTCCACAATAAAGACCGTCGTTAAGCCCGCGGGAAAGGCGCGGTACAGAACGTTGCGCAAAAACTTTCCGCGTATCGGCGCTTCGTTCGGCTCAAGCGCCAGCACAAACGAGGGAATGCCGATCATAAACGCCGAAGCGACCGATATCTGCGCGGGTTTGAGCGGATAGAGCGACACCCAGACGATGCTGATGAGCGACATAAAGAACGAGAAAATGTTCTTGACCAAAAACAGCGATGCCGAACGCTCGATGTTGTTGATGACGCGCCGTCCTTCGGCCACCACCTGCGGCATCCCCGAAAAATCCGAATCGAGCAGCACAAGATCCGACACTCCCGACGCCGCGTCACTGCCCGACGCCATGGCGATACTGCAATCGGCGTCCTTGAGCGCCAGCACATCGTTTACGCCGTCGCCCGTCATGGCCACCGTGTGACCGCGTTTCTTAAGCGCACGGATGAGAAGGCGTTTTTGCTCCGGCGTGACACGCCCGAACACGGTGAATTCGTCCGCAAGTGCCATCAAATCGTCCGACGGGTCGAGCGCGGACATATCGATACTTTTTTCGGCATTCGGAATGCCTGCCGCCAAAGCCGCCGCCTTGACAGTGGAAGGATTGTCACCCGAAATGACCTTGACGTTTACATCGTTTTCGGCAAAATAGCGGAAGGTTTCGGCGGCGTTCGCGCGAACGGGATTCTTCAAGGTCACAAGCGCCAACGGCACGACCGACACTTCGGAGGGGTCGAGCGTTCCTTCGTGAAAAATATCGTCCGCCGTTTGCGGCGTGAAGTGATAGGAAGCGAACAGAAGCACACGTTCGCCCTCTGCGGCATATTCCTCCTGGCGGTCACGGAAAGCGCCCGTTTCGCGTAGGATAAATTCCGGTGCGCCCAACACATACGCTTCCGCGCCGTCAAAGCAAACGGCGCTGTATTTGGTTTTGGAGGAGAATCCGAGCACAGAAAGAGCTTTTCGGTCGGAGCTCTGCGCAAAACGTCGCTTTAACGCCGCCATCGTTTCGTTGTCCGCACTCATGGCGGACACAAAATCGGCAAGAGCCTGTTCCGAAGTGTTGTTTTCCGATTCGTTACTCTCCGTCAGCGGCTCGAAGCGGCAGAACTCCATCTGCGGTTCGGTGACAGTGCCGGTCTTGTCCACGCACAGCACGTCCACCCGCGCGAGCGTCTCGATGCATTTCATATCATGCACCAACGTCCGCTTGGCGGCCAATCGCACAGTGCTTGCCGCAAGGGCGATGCTGGTAAGCAGGTACAGCCCTTCCGGGATCATGCCGATGACGGCGGCGGCCGTGTTTTCGACGCTTACGCGCTCGGAGAGCCCCAAGCCGACATACTGACTGCGGAAGGTGAGCACGGCAAAGGGAATGAGCACGATGCCGATAACATGGATGAGAAAGGTGAGCGAACGCATCATGCCCGGCATTTGGCGCTTTTTGATTTTTTTGGCGTCCTTGGACAAACGGGCGGCAAAGGCGTCATCACCGATCTTATCCAAGCGCGCGGAAACCTTGCCGGACACCACGAAGCTGCCCGAAAGGAGCGTATCGCCGACGATTTTGTGGATCTCGTCCGATTCGCCGGTGACCAATGCTTCGTTGACGGAGGCTTCGCCCGCGCAGACCACCGCGTCGGCACAAATCTGATTGCCTGCCGAAAAAACGACAATATCGTCCAGAACCAGCTCCTCGCTCGGAACACGGCAAAGCGTACCGCCGCGCAAGACGGAGCATTCGGGTTCGGAGATCAAGCGGAGCTTTTCGAGCGTCCGTTTGGAGCGCAGCTCTTGAAAAATACCGATGGCGGTGTTGGCTAATATCACGCCCAAGAACATCATATTGTTAAAGGAACGCTCGTAGGCAAGGATAGCGGCGATCACGAAAAAGATCATATTGAAATAGGTGAGCAGATTGGAACGGACGATCTCGGCGGTCGTCTTTTGCGTGTCGGCATGGGTGACGTTGGTAAGGCCCGCTTCGATGTGCGCACGAACCTGCTCGTCCGAAAGCCCGACTTTCGGGTCGGGACAAAAGCGTTCGGGCGGGGGGACGGATGGCTTTTCGGAAGGGAAAAGAGCATCTTTGATTTTTTGAAGCATAGCAGTCTCTCTTTTCTTGATGGACTATCTCTTATTTTACACGTTTTTCGGGCATATGTATTATATATTTTGTAAATTTTTGACGGATCAAGAAACCTTAAGAAATCGGCTGACCGATGGATTGCGGTCGAACATGGCTTACTTCACACGAAAAATACCATAGTTCAACTTCATCGAGCATTTTTTTCCGTTATCGGGACATACTGAGAAAAAGCCCGAAAGGAAGATCGCCATGCTCCCCTGCCCATACCCCGATAAACTCGGCACACGCCGCGCATACCTCGTCTATTTTCTCTGCCTTTTGGCATCCTCGACACTTGCCGTGCGCCTTTGGTCGCTCGCTATGTATGCCGAACCGGTAAAACAAGTATTGGCCGGGCAATACACCCGCCGTGCCGAGGTAAGCTCACATAGCGGCTTCGTTTTCGACCGAAACGGAACACTTCTGTCCCACACGTCAAGCGGCTCCGTCGCTCTGGTCAATCCCGATGCGATCGGTGACAAAAGCGCCGCACTCGAATACCTTCTGCCGCACACCGCGCTCCCGTCGGACACACTCATCGAAAAATTAAGCGCGTCCGAGCCGTTTTCGCTGACCCTTGCGGACATGCCCGAAGAAAAGCCGCCGCGCGGGATCTATGTGTATGCACGCTACAAAGAAAACAACGGCTCGTTTTGTCGTCATCTGCTCGGTTATCGCGACACGGACGGCCATGGACAAAGCGGCCTGTACAAAAAATATGCGTCACTTTTGGAGCGGAAGGGAACGCTTTCCTACCGCTATGAAGCCGACGCCGTCGGAAGCATTCTGAGCGCCGACTCCTTCGCCGTCCACAACGACGGCTACACCGATTCCTTCGGCCTTGTCACGACCCTTGATTCCGAATTACAGAGCACCTTGGAGCGGATCTGCGATGAATCGATGGAAATGGGGGCGGCAGTCGTGTGCAGTCTCGACGGCGCGGCAGGCTACCGTGTAGCGGCTTTGGTATCCCGTCCCGCCTATCGGGCCGATGCGGTATACGACGTGCTTTCCTCGGAAGACGGGGAGCTGATCAACCGCGCGTTTTCGCTGTACACCCCCGGCTCGGTGTTCAAAACCGTAACGGCTGCGGCGGCATTGGAGAAAGACGTGACCTTTGCGAATTTTGTCTGCACCTGTACCGGGAGCGTCACCGTGGGCGGCAAAGTCTTTCGCTGCCACAAGCACAGCGGGCACGGCGAACAGTCGATGGAAACGGCCTACGCCAACTCCTGCAACGTCTATTTTATCACGCTTGCCGAAGCGATCGGCCTCGACTGCATAGCGGACATGGCGCAGACGTTGGGCATGGGGCAGACACACTCTCTCGGCGGTTTGTATGTTCCCGCGTCGCACATCCCCACTCGCGCCATGCGCGAAAGTCCCGCCTATACCGCCAACATCAGTATCGGACAGGGCGATCTGCTCGTCACGCCGCTGGAGCTTGCTTCGGTATACGCGGCAGCGGTCACAGGTATCAAGCGCGACTTAACGTTGGTGTGCGGATTTTACGAAAACGGAACGTATACAAATTTTTCCGACAGTCGGCCGCGCCGTGTACTGTCCGAAAGAACCGTATCCAAGCTGCGGAGCATGATGCGCGCCTGTGTGCGTATCGGTACGGGAACGCAAGCGCAGACGGGCGACATGGAGATCGGCGGCAAGACGGCCACCGCGCAGAGCGGACAGTACAAAAACGGAAGTGAAGTCATCCATCGCCTTTTCGTAGGAGTGTATCCCATAAACGATCCGAAATATGTCGTAGTCATTCTGTGCGATGGGAACGGGAACAACGCCGCACCGACCGGGATATTCGCACGACTTGCGGATTCATTTTGAATCGGAGACTTTCTGCTTTTCGGAAAACTGCCGTGACGAGCCGATTGAGCGATCTTTCCGAGCGCCGTGCCGTTTTTTCACAAAAAAGGTCTTGACACGGCGCGCAGAATATGTTATAATGGTGTTGTTCGATTGGGACGTCGCCAAGCGGTAAGGCACCGGACTTTGACTCCGGCATTCGCTGGTTCGAATCCAGCCGCCCCAGCCAAAAGAAAAAATCCTATCTTGCGATAGGATTTTTTCTTTTTCATTATTCGTCATTCACTATTCATTAAAATTTTTTGGGGCTTCTCTGTCGAGCAAGCCCCAAAAATCCATATTTATTTCTTTACTTCTTTTTACGAATATCGGCGCCGACCTTGCGGAAGAAGTTCCACACGGGGCCTGCCAGGCACACGGAGGAGAACAGACCAGCCACGATACCGACGATCAGCGGAAGCGCAAAGTTCTTGATCGAGGATACACCGAGAATGTACACCATGCCGATGGTGAGAAGCGTGGTAACGGTCGTGTTGACCGAACGTCCGAGCGTACTGCGGATACCGTCGTCCACCTTATCTTCAAAGGAAACCGCACGTCCCATGGTCTTATCGTTTTCGCGGATACGGTCGAAGATGATGATGGTCGCGTTGATGGAATAACCGAGAATGGTCAACAGTACGGCAATGATATTCGAGTTGACCGGAAGTCCGAGCAACGAATAGGCCGCCAAGATCACGAACATATCGTGCATCAAGCATACGATGGAAGCAAACGCCGAGCTGATCTGGAAGCGGAACGCAATATAGATAAGCATAAGCAGTACAGCGGCGGCGGCGGCCACGACGGCCGATCTCTTAAGACCCACGCTGACCTCGGCACTGACCGTATCGATCGAGCGCCATTCGGCGTTCTCAAAACGAGCCGTGATGGCTTCGGTGATGGCGGCACGATACTTGGAAACGATGCTCGTGGATTCGAAGGTGATCGAAAGGTCGGCTCCGTCGGCGGTAACGTTAAGCTCGGCGGGCACGGGATCGAGTGCTTCGAGCGCCGCTTTCACGGCCTCAACGGCTTCATCCTCCCAAACGGCTTCCTCACCGGAAAGGGTGTAGACCTTTTCGGTTTCGGTAACGTCGGCGGACAAAGCGGCTTCGGGATGCATTTCGGCAAGCTTTGCTTCGATAGCGGCGGAAATATCGCCGGTGTTGTCCGCATTGTCAATGACCAGCGTGCGGATGGTCACAATGTCCTTTTCGCCGGAAACGCGGATGGACGAGAAATTCTCCGCACCGATGATGGCCTTGACGTCCTCTTCGATGGCGGCTTCGTCCTCCTTGGTCACAGCTGTGCCCATGTTATAGGAAATTTCGGTACCGCCCGCGAAATCAATATCCAGATTGAAGCCGCGCCCGAAAAAGGAAATAATACCCACGACGAACACGACGATGACAATGCCGAAGAAAATTTTCTGATTCTTGATAAAGCTGAATTTTTTCACTTCACGTCACTCCTCTCTTATTCGACCGATTTCTTGGAAGAAGCGCCGAACAGCTTCGGGCTGACCTTGAAATCCACAAACACGTTCAAGAGGACTCTTGTCACGACAAGCGCGGTGAACAGGGAGATGACAACGCCGATGAACAGCGTCTTGGCAAAGCCCTGAACCGAACCGGTGCCGTAGTACCAGAGCACGACGGACGCGATGAGCGTGGTCACGTTGGCGTCCAGAATAGCGGTGAACGCACGGGAGAAGCCGGACTGAACGGCGGCGCGAAGCGTCTTGCCGACTCTTAATTCTTCCTTGATTCTCTCGTAAATGACGACATTGGAGTCAACCGCCATACCGATGGTCAAGATGATACCGGCAATACCGGGCAAAGACAGCGTGATATGCGTAACGGCCAAAACAACGCCGAAAATAGCGGTATAGGCCACAAGCGCGATGCAAGAGATAAGGCCGGGCAGGCGGTACAGCACGATCATGTACAGCATGACGAGCAGTACACCGATAAGACCGGCAATCAGGCTGGTGGAAAGAGCCTCCGAACCGAGGGACGCACCGACCGAGCGAAGTTCGCTTTCCTCAAAGGCGACCGGCAACTGACCGGAGGAAATGAGGGTGGCAAGCTGCTTGGCACTATCCTCATCGAACGAGCCGGAAATGACGCAGTGCGTATCGTTGATGCGTTCGCTGACCGACGGCTGAGAAATGATCTCATCATCGAGTTTGATGGAAATGTAGTTGGAGCCTTCCGCCTTGGCGGCCATGCGGGCAGTCGCATCCGAGAAAGCTTCGCGGGCGGTGTCGTTGAATTCGAGCGAAACGTACCAAACGCTTCCGACCGAATTCTGGTTCACCTGACCGTAAAGTGCTTCGGCGGACTTGATGTCGCGACCTTCGATAACGACGGTTCCTTCGGAATCCTCAAAGGTAAGCTTGGCGGTCGAGCCGAGCGTCTTTACGGCGTCCTCGGGATTGGCGATACCCGGGATCTCCACGCGGACGGAATCCGCACCGACCTTGGAGACGGTCGCTTCGTTCTGACCCATACCGTCCAAACGGTTGCGCAAAATGTTGACGGCCTTGTCGAGAGCTTCGTCCATGGAGATGTCGATGCCCTCTTCGGGGATGGCCTTAAAGGTGATGGAGGAACCACCGACCAGGTCAAGTCCCTTGCTGATGGTGTCCTCTTCAAACACACCTGCGAGACTTGTGCCGTGAATGCCGAACAGGGCGACCAGAACGACAAGCGTAATGCACAACAGGGTGAGTATCAGGGAACATACGCTGTTTTTCATTGATTTTTTCTTCCTTTCCGTGAAAAAGTCACTTATGGTTAGTATTATACAGTTTTTATCGCGATAAGTCAACACTTTTTCGGAAATAAATCCAATCTCCCGTTCAAATCAACGTTTTTTTTACATTTTTTTCGTTTTTTTGCCGTTTTATAAATAAAAACGCTCTCCCCCCGTTATTCGGCAGGAGAGCATTTCTTCATTCTTTATCGTTCGAATCGGCTTCCGATGTCGGGTCGGACGTCTTTACACCGTCGGACAAAAGGACGGACTTGCGGTAACACACCGTGCCGTTGTCCATAAACGCCTCCACCGTGTCACCGGAAACGATCTTTCCCTCAAGCAGTTCGACGGACAGGCTGTCCTCGATTTTGCGCTGCATGGCACGACGTAAGGGTCTTGCGCCGTACACCGGGTCGAAACCTTCCCCCGCGAGATAGCGAACCACCTCATCGTCAAAGCGCAAGCGTATCTTCATGCCCTCGATACGCTTTTGAATCTCCGCAAGCATCAGACGTGCGATTTTTTCGATGCTCTCGTCCGACAGCTTATGAAAGACAACGATCTCGTCGATTCGGTTCAAAAACTCCGGCCGGAACGCCTTTTTCAGCGCGTCCATAACGTTTTCGCGCGCCTTGTCCTCCTCCCGCTTCTCGCTTTTTTCCGAAGCGAAGCCGAGTGATTTCGGTTCGACCAAAGCCCCCGCGCCGAGATTGGAGGTCAGGATGATCACCGTGTTTTTGAAATCGATCACTCGACCGTGACTGTCGGTCAGACGGCCGTCCTCCAGAATCTGAAGCAGAATGTTGAACACATCGGGGTGTGCCTTTTCGATTTCATCGAAAAGCACCACCGAATAGGGATTGCGGCGTACCTTTTCGGTCAGCTGTCCCGCCTCGTCGTAGCCGACATAGCCGGGAGGTGAACCGATGAGCTTGGACACGCTGTGCTTTTCCATATATTCCGACATATCGATGCGGATAATGGCATTTTCGCTTCCGAACAGCGTATCGGCAAGTGCCTTGGACAGCTCGGTCTTTCCCACGCCCGTCGGACCGCAGAAGATGAATGAGCCCTGCGGACGCTTGGGGTCTTTCAAACCGGTTCTGCCGCGTCGGATGGCGCGTGCGACCACCTCGACCGCCTCATCCTGCCCGATCACACGACCGCGCAAAATCTCGTCCAATTTTAACAGACGGTCGCTTTCCTCTTTTTCCAACTTGGACACGGGGATTTTTGTCCACTGCGTCACGATCGCGGCGATATCCTCTTCCCCGATGGCGGGACGGTCGCTTCCGTCCGTGCGGTTCTTCCATTCGTTTTTCCGCGTTTCCAGTTCCTCCGCCAACCGACCTTCGGTGTTGCGGAGCTCGGCCGCCTTTTCGAATTCCTGGGCGCGAACGGCTTCCTCCTTGTCCGCGCGGGTCTTTTTGATACGTTCCTCGAGTGCGGCGAGCTCGGGCGGCGTGGTAAGCTGTCCGATGCGCTTTTTGGACGCGGCCTCGTCGATCAAATCGATAGCTTTATCCGGCAAGAAGCGGTCGGTGATATACCGCGCCGACAGATTGACCGCCGCTTCGAGCGCACTGTCGGGAATTTTGATTTTATGATGCGCCTCGTATTTGCTGCGAAGTCCCTTTAAGATTTCGACGGTCTGCTCCGGCGTCGGTTCACCCACCATGACCGACTGGAAACGGCGCTCCAAAGCGGCATCCTTTTCGATGTGCTTGCGGTATTCGTCGATGGTGGTCGCGCCGATGACCTGCATTTCACCGCGCGCCAGAGCCGGTTTTAAGATATTGGCGGCATCCACCGCTCCCTCGGCACTTCCCGCGCCCACGATGGTGTGAATTTCATCGATGAATAAAATCACATGTCCGTCCGTTTTCACCTCGTCCATGACGCTTTTGATGCGCTCCTCAAATTCACCGCGATACTTTGCCCCCGCAATCATACCGGACAGATCGAGCGACACCACGCGCTTGTCCGCGACCGTCTCGGGAACCGTCCCCTCGGCGATCTTCTGAGCCAAACCCTCCACCACGGCTGTTTTGCCCACGCCGGGTTCACCGATCAGACAAGGGTTGTTTTTGGTGCGGCGGGACAAAATCTGAAGCACACGCTGGGTTTCGTCCTCGCGCCCGATGACCGGGTCGATCTTTCCGTTGCGTGCAAGCGCCGTCAAGTCCGTGCCGTATTTGTCGAGCGTCGGAGTCGCACCGCCCGCCCCCCGACCGACGCCCTCGCCGGGCTTTGCGGAAAACGTCGGCTCTTCGCCTTGAATGGAAGCAAGCGCCGCATTGTACAGTTCGGCGGGGTTCACGCCCTCGCTTTTTAACAGCCGCACGGCCACGCTGTCCGACTGCTTGAGAAGCGACATCAAAATGTGCTCCGTGCCAATGAAGGCTTCGCCGGTCATGCGCGCAAGCTCCGCCGCGCCTTCCAAAATGCGTGACGCACGCGGTGTAGATTCGGGACGGATGCCCTCGATCGGTTCGCCCGTTCCGATGCTCTCGCCGATTGCCTCCGCGATTTTTTCGTAGGTCACGCCCTTGGCGGCCAAAAGACTTGCGGCCACCGAATTGCTTTTGTACAAAAGACCCATCAAAATATGCTCCGACCCGATATAGGTATGCCCGAGTCGAGCCGCCGAAGCGGCCGCGGCATTGAGCGCCGCCTGGGCATTTTCGGTAAATCTGTAATTCATATATATCCGTCCTTTCTTAAAGATAAGCCTACACGTCGCGGCTCTACGGCTCGTTGTTTCCGTTCTCCTTCAAGACGCTCCGTATATAGTCCGCGCGGCGAATATCGCGTTTTTCCGGTGTGGTCGCGTCCGAAAAGCGCGACGCGATGTGTGCCGGCATGATTTCGAACAGCAATTCGACCAGATTTATGTTCGCGGCCTCCGGGATGACTCCGCACACCGCACCGAAGCGCACGTTGGAGATCAACCGCGACGCCTCGGCCGTGTCCAAACGCCTTGCGTATTTGAGCGTCCCGTAGGAACGCCACAGCTTGTCCGTCGTATCGCCGCTCGCATCGGAAAGCATCTGCGCCCGAAGCTCACGCTCCTTGGCCACAAGCTGTCCGACCGCGCCGATTAACTTGTCCATGGCGTCCTCCTCGGACAGTCCGAGCGTGATCTGATTGGAAAGCTGGTACATACACGCGCCCGCTTCGCTCCCTTCGCCGTACAGGCCGCGCACCGTAAGGCCGATCTTGGTCATAAGCGCCGTGATGTTTTTCATGTAACCGTAGGCGCTGAGCGCCGGCAGATGCAGCATGACCGACGCGCGAAGCCCCGTGCCCAAATTGGTCGGGCAGGCGGTTAGGTAGCCGAGCGTTTCGTCAAACGCAATCGACACTCGTTCGCTTAACGCATCGTCGGCGCGAGTCGCCGTTTCGTAGGCCTTGTCGAGCGCAAGCCCGGGATACACGGATTGAATGCGCACATGATCCTCTTCCCCGATCATGACGGCCAAATTTCCGCTCTTGTCGGTCACGAGCGCACGTTCGAGCGAGCTGTCGGTACAGAAATCCGGGGACACCAGATGATCCTCCAGCAAAAGCCGCCGTCCGGAAGCCTCCGTGTGCATATCCGTCACGGTCAATTCCTCGCCCAAGCCGTCCTTTAAAGCCGATACGACCTGCTCGACGATTTTTTTCGAAGTCGGCGCGTCCAATTTCGGGGCAAAGGGATATTCTTCCAAATTACGCGCCAATCTCACGCGCGAGCTGATTACCACGTCATGTCCGTTGCCGGACGTTTGATACCATTTCATATCGTTCATCCTTTCGGTCGTTCGGTCTGTTAAGCGTTCGGACGGTCGTTTTGCGAACCGTCGGTGTTTTCCGCCTCCAAGGCGCGAAGCGCATCGCGGTATTCCGCCGCCTTTTCGTATTCCTGTGTTTCGATGGCCTTTTGCAACATCTTTTCAAGCTCGGCCTTTTTGTCCTTTTTGGAACGAAGCCCGGCGCGTCCGCGCGGCGTTTTACCGGTGTGCGCGGTATTGCCGTGCAGCTTTTTAACGGTCGGCTCGACGGCGTCCTTAAAGGTGACGTAGCATTTGGCACAGCCCGCCTTTCCGCCGTGAAGAAATTCGTTTAACCGCATACCGCAGAACGGACAAACCGCCGCTTCCTTCAGTTTACGCGAACCGGACGGAGCTAACATACCGCTTAACAGATTGTCGAGCAGTCCCTCACCGCTCTCGAATAAGGAGAACGGATTAAAGCTTGCGAAGCTGTCGTCAAGTAATCCCTTTTCGGCGGCGCAGTCATGGCACAGATGAAGCTCCGTGACCTTACCGTTTTCGTTGGAGGTGTAATGAAAATTGGCTTCCTTTTTTCCGCAGGATTGACAAAGCATAAAAATCTTCCTTTCTCGTTCGTACCGTTATTATATATGTTTTAAGGTAAAATGTGTGTCGAAGTGCGTCGCTAACGCTGTCCCGCCTCGCGATACGCACGAAGGTCAAGCAAAAAAGCTTTTAAAATATCCGCCCGCAAGATGCCGCGCGTTTCAGGCTCACACGCTTCCAGAGCCCGTTCGTTGGTCGCCGCGACCATAAAACGCGCTTCCCTTTCGGTGATAAAGCCCTCGTGGAACAGCGACAGAAGTACCGCGCGGGCACTGGCCGCATCGATCCGATCCCCCACGGCGGCAAGAGTGTGCATCAAAAAGGCATCCGCGCTGTTAAAGCGCACCTTGACGATCTTAACAAATCCGCCGCCGCCGCGTCGGCTCTCCACCTGATAGCCGCGCTCGGTGTTGAAACGAGAGGTGATGACGTAGTTAATCTGACTGGGCACACAGCCCACGCGCCCGGCAAGTTTGTTTCGCTGTAATTCCAGGCTTCCGCCGTTTTCCTCCAGCATTTGTTCTATGATGGCCGCAATGCGGTCGGTCATCGGATTTCCCATATTGTTTCTTCCTTTCGGGTAATGCGAATTTGACTTTGACTTTCCTTAACCTTCGCCTATAGTATACACGAAAAGTCAAAGAAAGTCAAAGTCAAAGAAAGTCAAATAATGCTTAATTTTGCT
The DNA here is from genome assembly GCA_964646725.1 of uncultured Oscillospiraceae bacterium. Taxonomy (GTDB): domain Bacteria; phylum Bacillota; class Clostridia; order Oscillospirales; family CAG-382; genus UMGS882. The sequence goes on along the minus strand of CAZYFX010000038.1, from coordinate 445 downwards.
CGATATTTCAAAAAATCACCCATTTTTCTCGTTGTTTCTCACCGTCTTTCGTTTTTTCGAATTATTTTGCGCATTTGACTTTGGTTTTCCGTCCGGTGGCCGTTCGGCTGAGGGGTACAAATTGTCGTAGAAATCGGGGATGGTGCGCACATCCTCAAACGAACGGTCGGTAAAATCGGATGGATATACATGCTTTTCGTGTTCCATATATAAACCGCCTTTCTTAAAAAAGTGAGCTGTCAGCTCGGTTGGCGGCGAAGCGCCGCTGCAATATTTTCCCGCAGGGAAATCGGACATATGTCCAAACATATCGCCCGCAAGGAAGATTCATCGTCTCCGCAGGGGACGGGGGTTATTCTTTTTGCTTCTGCAAAAAGAACCAAAAAGCAGCCGAAGGGTTGCGACCCTCTCGACTCCCGGGGACGGTTCAAAACTCATGCGGTGC
>CAZYFX010000037.1:0-16411 GCA_964646725.1 uncultured Oscillospiraceae bacterium | reverse complement strand
GCCTCCTTACCGGCCAGCGAAATCTGTTCGCTGATCTCACTTGCGGGAACCAGCGCTTCCGCGAGACTCACGCAATAGTTTTCAAGGAACACGACCTTGAGCTTGGAGGAGATACGCGGATCTTTTTCGATGTCGGCGGCGATTAAGCAGATGAGCTTGATGATCTGCTTGGCCATATCGTAGCCGGGAGCGGCCTTGGCACCGAAAATGAAGGTCTGCGGCTGTATGTCGAGATTCGGATTTTCCTTCAGGTCTTGGTAAAGCGAGATGATGCGCAAGGCGTTGAGTAACTGCCGTTTGTATTCATGCAGACGCTTGATCTGCACATCGTACAGCGATTCGGGGTCGACGAGCATGCCGGTCTTTTTGAACAGCAAATCGGAGAAGCTCTTTTTGTTGGCGCGTTTGATGGCGGCTAAACGTTCGAGGACAGCGGAATCGTCGGCGTATTTTTTGAAATCGGCCAATCTTTCGGGTGCTTTGCGGTAGCCCGTTCCGATGCATTCGTCCAAAAGCGCCGCAAGCGACGGATTGGAGTAGCACAGCCAACGTCTGTGAGCGATACCGTTGGTGACATTGGTGAATTTGCCGGGATCGAGTTTGTAGAAATCCTTAAAGCAGGAGGTCTTGAGAATGTCGGAATGGAGCGCCGAAACGCCGTTGACGGTATGCGAACCGATAACGCTTAAATTCGCCATGCGCACCTGTCCGTAGGCGATGATTGCCATGCCGCTGATGTGATCCCAACCGCCCGGGAAGCGCGTCCAGGCCGTGTCGCAGAAGCGGCGGTTGATTTCGCAGACGATCTGATAAATACGCGGCAGACGCAGCTTGAACAGATCCTCGTTCCAGGTTTCCAGTGCCTCGGGCATGACGGTGTGGTTGGTATAGGAAACGGTATGAATCACGATATCCCACGCCTTTTCCCACGACATATGATAGTCATCGAGGAAGATGCGCATGAGCTCGGGAATGCACAGTGCCGGGTGCGTATCGTTGATATGCACCGCCACTTTATCGGCAAAATTGTCGAGTGTGCCGTAGACGGCCATGTGGTCGCGGATCATGCTCTGGCAGGAGGCGGAGGTGAGGAAATACTGTTGGGTCAGACGAAGTAACTTTCCTTCGATATGGTTATCCGACGGATACAGCACCTTGGAAATGGCTTCGGCGGTCGTGTTCTTTTCCACGGCCTTGATATACTGTCCTTGCGTGAACAGGCTCATGTCAAACGCCGAGCTGTCCTGTGCCTTCCACAAACGAAGCAGGCTGACGGCTTCGCTGTCGGCCCCCGAGATCATCATGTCGTTGGCAACGGCCTCGATCTCCTCGGAATCTTCGTATTCGATGCGGCAATGGCCTTCCTCCCAGACCTCCTTGACGCGGCCGCCCAAGCGAATTTTGAACACGCGGTCGGTGCGGGGAATGATCCAGACCTCACCGCCCGGGAGCCACACGTCGGGGAGCTCGATTTGGAGTCCGTCCACCAACTTCTGCTTAAATAAGCCGTATTCGTATAAAATGGAAAATCCGGTCGCCGGATAGTCGAGCGAGGACAGCGAATCCATAAAGCAGGCGGCCAAGCGTCCCAAGCCCCCGTTTCCGAGTCCGGCATCCGGCTCTTGCTCATACAAATCGTCCAAGCGGAAGCCCATGTCCTCCAACACGGCGCGGTAGCTTTTTTCCAAGCCGAGATTGTTCAAATTGGTCTTGAGCGATCGGCCGAGAAGAAACTCCATGCACATATAGTAAACGCGCTTGCCGCCCTGCTTGTTGACGGTTTTTTTGTAGTCCTTGCGCCGACCGGCCAAAATGTCACGAATGGTCATGGCGCAGGCTTTGTACATCTGCTCGTCGGTCGCTTCGGCGGACGAAACGCCGAAATAGCGCGACAACTTCAATTCGAGGTTTTCGCGGATTTCGGTATTCTCGGACGAAGCTTTGACGGGCTTTGCGGCTTTGGCGGCCTTGACGGTCGGTGCTTTTTCCGACTTTGCTTTGGTTGCTTTCTTATTTTTCACTTCCGGCGTTTCGGACGCGCGGTCGGTTTTTTTGTTCATATCGATCATGGCCTTTCTGATAGAATTACGAATAAAACCCGGCGGCGTACACCGTTTAGGCGCACGCCGCTCGGAATAATTTATTATAGCACAAATTTGAATAATTTGCAAGACTTTTAAGCAAATTACCAATCATTTCATACTATTTCACAAAAATCGCGTGTGACGCTGTCCCTTTCTTGCTCACTCACCCAATTCACGGTACAGCCCCAAATATTGCTGTGCGGAAAGTGCCCAGCTGAAATCGGTGGTCATGACCTTGTGCACCAGCTTCTTCCACTTGTCCTTATCGCGGTACAAAGTCAGCGCCGCAAAAATACGATCCTTTAACTCATACATGTTGTAGTTGCGGAAGGTAAAACCGTTGCCGTGTATCTCTCCGTCAAATTCGTAATAGCCCTTGATGGAGTCGTACAGCCCACCCGTCTCGCGCGTGACCGGAACCGAGCCGTAGCGTGAGCAGATCATCTGGGCCAGTCCGCACGGTTCACTGTAAGACGGCATAAGGAATATGTCGGAGGCGGCATAAATGCGCTTGGACAAGTCCTTATTGTACAGCATGAGCGCCTTCACACGTCCCGGTCGATTGGCGGCCAAACGTGAGAAATACTCCTCGTAGCGCGGTTCGCCTTTTCCCAGAACGATAAGCTCCGCATCGCTGTAATTGAGCACGTCCTCGATGATGCCGGCAATCAGGTCGATGCCCTTTTGATCGGCAAGGCGCGATATAACGGCAATGAGCGGCTTATCCGCGCCGACCTCAAGACCGTATTCCTCTTGCATGGCAAGTTTGTTCTTGACCTTATCGGCCGGCTTTGAGGCGCTGTAGCAGGCTTCGATGCAGGGGTCTTTGGACGGATCGTAGTAGGTATAATCGATGCCGTTGAGAATGCCGAAAAATTTGTAGGCATTGCGATTCAGGATATAGTGCATACCGTAGGAATATTCGGGATACTTCAATTCCTCGGCATAGGTCGGACTGACCGTCGTGACCTTATCGGACACGGCAATCGCGCCCTTCATCAGGTTGATACAGCCGTCGTTCTCGACGATGGAATAGTATTTTTGATCCAACCCGAACACGTCACCCAGAATCGCCGGATCGTACCGTCCCTGATAGGCGATGTTGTGAATGGTATACACCGTGCGGATTCGCGCATAGTCGGGATTGTCGGCAAACAGCGTTTTGAGATAGATCACCGTCAAAGCACTCTGCCAGTCGTGGGCATGTAGGATATCGGGAATGAAATCGATGTGCGGCAGCGAATGCAGCACCGCGCTTGCGAAAAACGCGAAGCGTTCGCCGTCGTCGTAGCTTCCGTACAGATCGGGACGCTTAAAATAGTATTCGTTATCGATAAAATACACCGTCACGCCGTTATATTCCAACCGAAAAAGGCCGCAATACAGTCTGCGCCAGGCAAGCGGCACGGTGATATCGCCGATAAAGGTCATTTGCGAGCGGAAATTCTCACCGACCGTACCGTAAAGTGGCAGGATCACTCGCATGTCGAAATTCTTTTTGCCCGCCTTCATGCAGGCCTCGGGGAGTGAGCCCAGCACATCGCCCAAGCCGCCGGTCGCGGCAAACGGCACCATTTCCGAGCCTACCATAAGAATCTTTGTCATAGCTTTGTTTGTCCTTTCCGTGTTTCCCAAGGGGCTGTGGAATATCTAAATGACCGTTCCCTTGCTGATGGTGAACGGATGCGTCTCATGACCGGACAGATAGCGTCCGTTCTTGATCACGGCATTCTTGTCGCAGATCACGCAGTTGAGCGTCACGTTATCCCCCACGAAGGTATCCTGCATGATGATAGAATTACGGATGACCGCATTCTTTCCGACCTTTACGCCGCGGAAGAGAATGGAATTTTCCACCGTTCCTTCGATCACACAGCCGTCGGCAATAAGCGAATCGGACACGCGGCTGTCCCCGATATAGCGTGCCGGTGCGGAGTTTTTGACCTTGGTATAGATCGGGCGGTTTTTGATGCCGAAAATGTTCTGCTTGATGTCGTTGTTGAGTAAATCCATGCTGCAACGGTAGTAGGTATCGACAGAGGTCAAGGACGCATAGTAGCCCTCGAATTTGCTGTACATACGGTAGTTGGCCGTTGTCATATTGCGTGTCATGATATCCTTGGTAAAGCTCTTATAGCCGCGTGCCAGCGAATCGAGCACGATGCTTTCGAGGTATTCGCGCTTGAGCACGAATATATTCAAGCTCAAATTCATGTTGCCGGACATACCGGTCGGATTGTGCAAGAGATTGGTGATGCGGTCGTTTCCGTCGGTCTCCACAATGGTGGAATTGGCGGCCTCGTGCTCATCCAAATAGGTGTTCTTGGCCACAAGCGTGATATCGGCATGGGTATCGATGTGATAATTCACCACGTCGCGCAAATCGATGTTGCAAACGGTGTCGCAGTCGGACAGCACGAAATAGTCCTCGGTACAACGCGAAATGAAGTTATACGCCCCCATGAGTGCTTCCAGACGGCTGGAATAGGGCTGGATGGCGTGAGTCGTACTGTCATAAGCCGTGATAAAGGGCGGCAATATCTTGATACCACCGTTCGAACGGGACAGATCCCAGTCCTTACCGGAGCCGATATGATCCATCAAGGATTGATAGTTATAGTGCGTGATGATACCGACCTTGGTGATGTTGGCGTTGACCATGTTGGAAAGCGTGAAATCGATCAGACGATAGCGTCCGCCGAAAGGCACCGACGCCATAGTACGCTTTTGCGTCAGCTCGGGAATGTTGCGGTCGTGAATATTGGAAAAGATAAGTCCGGCTACTGTCATTGTTCGTTTCCTCCCATCAGTTGTTTTGCGCTTAATACGGAGCCGGGCTTCACAATCGTTTTGTCACAGACCGTCGCACGTTCGCCGATAACCGTCACATCCGCGCCGCTTTCCCGTGCGCCGCCCACCGAAGATTCTTTTCCGATCCTGACATTTTCATCCAAAATCGCATATTCGACGTGTGCGCCCTCTTCGACGATCGTTTCGTTCATAATGACCGAATCACGGACGACCGCTCCTTTTTTCACGACAACACCGCTCGAAAGCACCGAACCGATGACCGTTCCCTCAATCACACAGCCCTGCGTGATGATGGAATTACGCACCTCGGCTTCGGAGCCGATATACTGCGGCGGAAGCGCGGCCGTGCGCGAACGGATACGCCATTCGTCGTCGCCGAGGTCAAACACCGGCTCGTCGCCCAAAAGATCCATATTGGCTTCCCACAGGCTGGACAGCGTTCCGACATCCTTCCAATAGCCGGAAAACGGATAGGCAAACATCCGCTCGCCCGCCGCCAACATCTTCGGGATGATGTTTTTACCGAAATCGTTGACCGAATCGGGGTCATCGTTGTCGGCCTTGAGATATTCGACCAACTTCTTGCGGTTGAAGATGTAGATACCCATCGATGCCTTGGTGCTCGACGGATTCTTCGGCTTCTCCTCAAACTTTGTAATACGTCCGTCCTCATCGGCCGACATGATTCCGAAGCGGCTTGCTTCTTCGAGCGGCACTTCAATGACGCTGATGGTGCAATCCGCGCCGCTCTGCTTATGAAACGCAAGCATTTCGGCATAATCCATCTTGTAGATGTGGTCGCCCGACAGGATCAACACATAATCCGGGTCGTAGCGCTCGATGAAGGTAAGATTCTGGTAAATGGCGTTGGCTGTGCCTTTGTACCAGTCCGAACCGTCCTTGCCCTGATACGGCGGTAAAATGTTGACTCCGCCCATATTTCTGTCCAAATCCCACGGCTGTCCGTTTCCGATATATTCATTTAAAACAAGCGGCTGATACTGCGTAAGAACACCGACGGTATCAATGCCGGAATGAATGCAGTTGGTAAGCGGAAAATCGATAATGCGGTACTTGGCGCCGAAAATGACGGCGGGCTTGGCCGTGCTTTCGGTCAGAGCATACAGGCGGCTTCCCTGTCCCCCGGCTAAGAGCATGGCAACACATTCTTTTTTTCTGAACATAGTTATTACAAACCATCCTTTCGCTTGGATTATGATTGATCGATTACAGCGGGGTCGTTGATCCTACCGAACGTACCGACAGCCGTTCTTCTTCATTTGGAGGACGAGCGGGTACGCTTGATAATCAGTGCGCCGAACGGCGGAAGATTCGGTCGAATGACGTATTTGTAATCGCCGCGCGGCTCTTTTTCGGCTTTAAGAAGCTCGGAATTGAGCGCACCCTCTCCGCCGAACTCGGTCGCGTCGCTGTTGAACAGCTCGGTGTACACACCGGGCCCCTTGACCCCGATGGGATAGACGGGACGCGCTACGGGCGTGAAATTGAGAACCACAATCAGTTCCTTGCCTTTTTTGTTGCGGCGCACATACGCGATGATGCTTTCGTCGCTGTTGTCGCACTCCACCCAGGTAAAGCCGTCCCACGAATAATCGTTCTGCCACAGCTCGTCGTGATCAAGATAAAAATGATTGAGAGCGGCAACATAGCGCTGGGTAGCGGCATGTTTATCGTACCCGAGCATGAACCATTCCACGCTGTCCTTATAATTCCATTCGGTGAACTGCGCAAGCTCACAGCCCATGAACAGCAGTTTTTTGCCCGGATGCGTCATCATATAGGCAAGGAACGCGCGAAGTCCCGCAAATTTTTCCTCGTAGCTTCCGGGCATTTTGTCGAGAAGCGATTTTTTGCCGTGAACGACCTCATCGTGCGAGATCGGCAAAATATAGTTTTCCGAAAACGCATACATCATGGAAAAGGTCAGCTTGTCGTGCTTGTATTTGCGAAACAGCGGATCGGTGGAGAAATAGTCGAGTGCGTCGTTCATCCACCCCATGTTCCATTTGTAGTTGAACCCGAGTCCGTCCTCCCCCGCCGGCTTTGTCACCATAGACCAGGCAGTCGATTCCTCCGCAATGAACAGAGAATCGGGATATTCGCTTCGGATCACGTCGCCGAGCCGACGGAAAAAGGCAACGGCTTCCAGACACTCCTTGCCTCCGTAGGCATTGGGCAGCCATTCGCCCGGCTGCTTGTCGTAATCAAGGTACAGCATGGACGCCACCGCATCCACACGAAGGCCGTCGATGTGGTATTCGCGAAGCCAAAACAACGCATTGGAGATAAGGAAGCTTTCGACCTCGTTGCGTCCCACGTCGAAGCGGCGCGTACCCCAGCCGCGATTCTCCATACGATCCTTCCCCTGATATTCGTACAGCGGCTCGCCGTCAAATTCGTACAAGCCGTGCTCGTCCTTGGGAAAATGCGCCGGCACCCAGTCCAAGATCACGCCGATGCCGCTTTGGTGCATGTAATCGACGAAATACATAAAGTCCTGCGGTTCGCCGAAACGGGAGGTCGGCGCGTAATAGCCGCAGACCTGATAGCCCCAGGAGCCCTCGAAGGGAAACTCCGCGATCGGCATGAGTTCGATGTGCGTGTAGCCCATCTGCTTGACATAGGGAGCAAGCTCGTGCGCCAGCTCGCGATAGGACAGCGACGTTCCGTCCTCGTGCCGCCGCCAGGAACCGGCGTGCAGCTCATAGATGTTGATCGGCGTTTCGTATAACGGCTCGATCATCTTTTTTCTTCGCGCCGCCAGCCACTTCTCGTCCGACCAAGTGTAGCCCGAAATGTCCCACAGCACCGATGCGGTGTTCGGAGCCTTTTCGGCATAGAACGCATACGGGTCGGCCTTGTACACATCTCCCGCGTCGCTTCGAACGATAAACTTGTATTTATCGCCGCAGCTTATCGTGCCCTTTTCCAAAACCGTTTCCCACATGCCCTCGTCGCTGATGCGTGTCATGGGATGAGAAGTCGTCCAGCCGTTAAAATCGCCGGTCACGAACACGTCCTTCGCGTGAGGCGCCCAAACGCGAAAGCTTGTTCCGCTATCCGTTATATGTGCGCCGAGATACTCGTATGCATGCGTATTTGTTCCCTGATGGAACAAATACACGGCGGCATTGTCTTTTTTCTTTGCGGTCATGAATGGTTTCCTTTCGAAAAATAATTCCAACATAGTCTTCTGCACTTTCATTGCTATAAGTATAGCACGATTTCAAAGTAAATTCAACCGTATTTCACATTGAAATATGAATTTTTTTCATTGCAACCTTAAATTTTTGGTATTCCGCACAAATTTTGCATGTCGAAATATTGTTTTTCGTGAAATTTGGCACAAAGAGTCGAAAAAGCCGTTCTTGATTTCTTAGCAAATAATGTACTTGACTTTTCTGAGTCGTAAGGGTATAATATATCAAAGAAAATATGTAAAAATGCGTAAACGGCATTCGTCCATCTTTTATATCGAAAGGAAACTCTCCATGAGTCATTCACTCTTGTACGATATGCACAATCATTCCCGCCATTCGCACGACGGACACAGCGACATCGGCGCTTTATGTGAAAAAGCGTTCGAGCTGGGACTCGGCGGCTTTGCCGTGACCGATCATTTCGACAACGAATGGGTCGATCGACCGAACACCTACACCCGCGTGGTCGATTCCTTCAAGGAAGCGTCCGCTTATGCCGAACGCTACCGCGACAGGTTGGATATCTTCTGCGGTGTGGAAGTGGGCGAAGCGTTGTGGGATCCGACAACGGCCGAGAAAATGATCGGCATGTGCGACTTTGACGTTGTGCTCGGCTCGATCCATTTTGTGCGTTGCAAGGGGCACGAAACGCCGTATTCGCTCATCGACTTTTCGAAAATCTCCGAAGCGGACACGCTCGATTTTGCGCGGCAGTACTTCGATGAGCTGCTCACGCTTTCCGAAACCCAAGACTACGATATTCTCTCGCACTTAACCTGTCCGTTCCGCTATCTCAACGGGAAATACGGCTATTCGCTCACGCCCGACATGTACGAATCGGTCATCGAACGCATTTTAAAAGCCGTCATTTCGCGCGGCAAGGCGCTTGAGGTCAACACCTCCTGCATCGGCTCGGCCTACGATGAGCTTATGCCGGATCGGTCGGTTTTGGAGCGGTATTACGCACTCGGAGGACGCGCCGTCACAATCGGCTCGGATTCGCACGTTGTCGAGAATTTCGGAAAGGGACTGGAAAACGCCCGCAGGGTATTAAAATCCGTCGGCTTCGAGACGGCCTGCTATTATCGCCGCCGCAAACCCTACACCTACGCACTGTAAGCTTTTACGGGAAGAACGAACATGTATGTATACACTAACGATCTGTTAATCAAACGCATGAATGACTACGATCTTTTTTTCGGTGAGAGCGGCTATGTGCGCACCGACGACACCTGGCACAACAAGCGTGTTTGCTCTCCCTTTTCGCGCTTGTATTTTGTGGACAGCGGACAGGCGCGATTGGTCACGGAGAACGGGGTCGAATGCTTTCTCGAGCCGGGAAACGTCTATCTCATTCCGACCGGTCTTGTCTACGATTACGAGGGACTGCCGTCGGTCAACAAGCTGTTTTTTCACATCAACATTTTCAAGCCGGACGGCTACGATCTGATGCTTTCCTTAAAACAGATCGGCGTGCTGCCGTATGACCGTGAAAAGCTGACGCATTTAAGCGAACTGTATGAGTCCGACCTGTTTTCCGACACGGTCTTGCTGAAGGGACTGCTGTCGGGCGTGATTGCCGACATGATCGACAAATACAAGATCGGCGCCAACGAAAATGCCCGCTATTCTCCGCTCGTGCAAAACGCCATGAAATACATCCGCGCCAACCTTTCGGTCAAATTGAGCATCGTGCAGGTCGCCGAAAACGCCTTTCTTTCGGCCAGCACCCTCACCAAGGCATTCAAGGAGCAGACCGGCCGCACGGTAGGCGCATACATCGACGAGCTCGTCATGTATTCGGCACAGCGTCGGCTTCTGTGTACCGATCAATCCATCGGGCAGATCAGCGAGGAGTTCGGCTTTTGCGATCAGTTTTATTTTTCCCGTTACTTCAAGCAGCACTGTGGCGAATCGCCGCTCCGCTACCGCAAGCGTATGCGCACGGTGGATTTCGGCGCCGAGCCGAATATCACGCCCGTGCGTATCGGACGGGAGACATAAAAAGAAACGCAGAAAACTGCCGTAAAAACCTCGGGCTTTCGCAAAAGGAGAACCCCCGACGAGGGTTCTCCCTCTTTTTGACCGTAAAACGGTCAAAAATTCACCCACTCCTGCGTCTTTTTACGAAACAAAGAGAATTTCGCCGTCTGCGGACGGCGACAAGGGCTACGCGCCCTTGACCGCGGCGCGGAAGCCGCGCTCCGATTTTCGCGTCCGAATTTGCATGAATCGGAAAAATCGGCGTCCGCGTATGTTCGGTTTTCATATATGGCAGCTTGTTTACGAAAACGAATTCGGCTTTCACGCGGACTGTCGGGAATCACCGGCGCAGTGTTCACAAAATATTTTCAAATATTATGCGAATCCTATTGCAAAAACCGAAAAGTTGTGCTATAATATCTGTTGTTATCGGAATCGAAAAGGAATAGGAGTGATATAGATGAAGCAAGGAATCCATCCTGAGTACGTAGAAGCAACCGTCAAGTGTGCTTGCGGCGAAACCTTTAAGACCCGCTCCACCAAGCCGGAGCTGCGTGTGGATATCTGCTCGAAGTGCCATCCGTTCTTTACGGGTAAGCAGAAGTTCGTCGATGCGGGCGGTCGAGTAGACAAGTTCAAGAAAAAATTCAATCTTGACTGAGAGTATAAGGGACGGTTGCTTCGGCAAGCGTCCCTTTTCCGTTAGCGTCCGTCATATATGCATCCGTCATGGGAGAAAAACACATGAAGTTTTTACATTGTGCCGATATCCATTTAGACGCGCCGTTTTCCCTCAGTTCGCCGTCCGAAGCGGGCAAGCGGCGCACCGAATTGCGCAGTGATTTTTCCTCGGCCGTTCTGCACGCCAAGACCGAGGGATGTCGGCTGTTTCTCATCGCCGGTGACCTGTTCGACGATTCTTTCGTGACCAGGGACACCATGGAGTTGCTTGTTCACGAATTCTCCGCTTTTCCCGACTGCACCTTTGTCATTGCGCCGGGAAATCACGATCCCTACTATGACCGTTCACCGTATGCGCTCACCGCCTGGCCCGACAATGTACACATTTTCACGTCCTCCGATCTGTCTTACATCGATCTTCCTACGATCAACACACGCGTCTACGGCTACGCCTTCACGTCGGAGAGCTTTACCGCCCCACCGCTTGCGGGCTTTCATGTCGAGGATGAGACAAAAACAAATCTGTTGGTGGCGCACGGGGATGTCGGTTCTCCCTTATCGGTCTATGCCCCCATCACCGAAGCGGAGCTGGCGCAGAGCGGGCTTGATTACGCCGCACTCGGGCACATCCACAAAGCCGAAGAACCGAAAAAGGTCGGAAAGACCACCTATGCCTACTCCGGCTGTATGGAGGGGCGCGGCTTCGATGAGACAGGCTACAAGGGAGCATTGGTCGGCGAACTGAACGGTGACATGTTGGCGCTTCGTCCCATCCGCTTCTGCAAGCGTCGCTATGAGATATGCACGTTGGATATCACCGGTGCGTCCGATCTCGCGTCCGTTTCGGACAAATTGGTCGGTGCGTGCGGCGGCTATGGGACGGACACATCGCTTCGTGTGGTGTTTGAAGGAGTGACGGCCCCCGGCTTTTCCGTCGATCCGACCGTGCTTCGCAGTATTCTTCCCAAGCCCTATGCGCTCGAACACATCGACAACACGTTACCGCTGTACGGAGCCGAAGCTTTGAAAAAAGAAGGAACGCTGGTCGGTGCTTTTTACCGTCGGTTGGAGCCGTCGCTTTCTTCGGCCGATGCAAAAGAGCGTGAAACGGCCGTTGCCGCGTTGAAGTACGGGCTCAAGGCCTTGAACGGGCGGGAGTTGTGAACACCTCCGAAAAAAAACGAAACACGCACACAAACGCAGTCCCCTGCAAATATCAACAATCTTTGCAGGGGACTGTTTTTAACTTTCTTTTAAAAATCCGTTTCTTTAGTTGCAAAACGACGAAACGTGCTGTATAATAGAAAACAACAGAAAACGACGAGAAGATTTTGAGGCTTATACCTATGAAAAAAATGCTGTCGGCGGGGCTTATCCGCTTTTTTGTCGAAACCGTTATGCCGTTGTGCGAACACCCGACGGTGCTGTCCATGGATGAGATCGTGCAGCACGGCGACACCTCGTGCCTATTGCACAGTCTGGCGGTTGCTTATTTCAGTTTGTATCTCGTGACTGTACTTCGCATTCGGTGTGACCGCCGCAGTCTTGTGCGCGGAGCGCTGTTACATGACTATTTTCTCTACGACTGGCACATAAAAAACGATCGGGATGCGCACCGATTGCACGGTTTCACGCATCCCGGTGCGGCGCTTCGCAATGCCGAGCGCGATTTTGCGTTAAACGAAATTGAAGCCGACATTATTGCGCACCATATGTTTCCCTTGACACCGAGGCCGCCGAAGTGTCGCGAAGCGCTGATTGTCAGCTTGGCCGACAAATACTGCGCGGTATCGGAGATATTCTTCCGTCGGGCGTATGAGCGCGAACGGCGCGTCTTTTCTCGCGCGTCGGGGCTCGCCTACTGATTTACGCTTTGCAGGCGTGATTGAAATAGCCTTCCAGATTTAACGAATACACGCCGTCCGTATCCCGACGAAAGCCGAGACGAGCGGCGTTTTTTTGCGCCGCTTCGTCCGAAACGTTCGGGTAGATGACGGTTTTGACTCCGTGCAGATCGAAATAATTGAGCATGGCCTTGCCGAGAAGAAAATAGTCCGTTTCGTCCTCGTAGCCGTCGATCAAGGCGTATTTGAGGACATGACCCACGTCGCCCACAAGCGACACATAGGCAAGCCCCACGAAGCGTTCGGGATAGCGCGCACAGATGACGATGTTGTTTTCGTCGGGCGTAATGCCGAAAGGAGCGGTGTATTCCTCGCGTTCGTAGGCGGTATAAACCGGTCGCATTTCCAACATGCTTTTGGCCTCCGTTTTACAGATTTTTCAAATAGCTGATTTCTTTGAAGTTCATATACTTCCATTTGCCGGGCGTGAGCATGCCGATGGTCAAGTCTCCGACCGTCACGCGCTTCAAGCGCAGGATTTGAAGCTCCACCTGTTCGCACATCTTGCGAATCTGGCGGTTGCGTCCCTCGCACAGCACGAACTTCAAGACGGTGTAACCTTCCTTGCGTTCGATGATGGATACCTTGACCGGCTTGATTTTGTAGCCGTCGATCTCCATGGGGCCGTTGAGAATCTCTAACTTTTCGGGCGTGATCTCGGTCTTTATCTTGACATGATAGATTTTTTCCACATGATTTTTCGGGTGCATGAGCTTGTTGGCGACCTCGCCGTCGTTGGTGAGAATAAGAAGCCCCTCGGAATCCATATCCAGCCGTCCGCAGGGATATACGCGGTCGGGAATGTCTTCCAACAGCTCGGGAATGCAGCGCCGTCCCTCCTCGTCACTCATGGTGGTCACATAGCCGCGCGGCTTGTACAGCATGACGTACAGCTTTTTACCGCCGCCTGTGACCGGCTTTCCCTTGTAGGCAATCTTGTCAAGTCCGGGGGTGACCTTCATACCGATCTCGGCACGTTCTCCGTTGACGGTGAAATGCCCGAGAGCGATCTCTTTTTCAGCGGCACGGCGGGACATGAGTCCGCAGTCCGAAATATATTTTTGTATGCGCATTTCTTCCATAGTGCAGTTCCTCCGAGGACATTTGCGAATGGGTGATTATGATTTGAGCCAAGCTTGGATTTTCCAACCTTGGCTCTTAAAATCATGGCGTATCGACTGTTTTAAACCTGTCGGTCAAGGCTTAGAGCGTATCCTTGCGGGAAAGGTTCAGACGACCCTTTTCGTCGGTGCCCAAAACCTTCACGTTGATGGTATCGCCGACCGAGACAACATCTTCCACACGCTCTACGCGCTTCTTGTCAAGTTTGGAAATGTGGACAAGACCCTCTTTACCGGGAGCAATCTCGACGAACGCACCGAAGGACATGAGGCGTGTAACCTTGCCGGTGTAAACCGTGCCGGGCTCGGGATCGAAGGCAATGGCTTCGACATAGGCTTTGGCACGAAGTGTGCCCTCTCTGTCGATGGAAGCGATGAATACGGTTCCGTCATCCTCAATGTCGATCTTGGTGCCTGTCTCGGCCTGGATGGCCTGAATGACCTTACCGCTCTTGCCGATAACGTCACCGATCTTTTCGGGATCGATCTTGAGTGTGAGCATTTTGGGTGCATACTTGGATACATCAGCGCGCGGAGCGGGGATGCACTTGAGCATGATCTCATCCAAAATATATTCGCGACCCTTGCGTGTCTGGTCAAAGGCGGCACGAATGATCTCGGGCGTCAAACCGTCGATCTTTAAGTCCATCTGAATGGCGGTGATACCCTTTTTGGTACCGGCAACCTTGAAGTCCATATCGCCGAAGAAGTCTTCAAGACCCTGAATGTCAAGCATGGTCATCCAGCGTTCGCCCTCGGTGATCAGGCCGCAGGAAATACCGGCGACCGGTGCGGTGATCGGAACACCCGCGTCCATAAGCGCAAGCGTCGAAGCACAGATGGAAGCCTGGGAGGTCGAACCGTTGGAAGAAATGACCTCGGAAACCAGACGGAGCGAATACGGGAAATCGTCAACCGACGGAATGACCGGAACGAGCGCACGTTCGGCAAGAGCACCGTGACCGATCTCGCGACGGCCGGGGCCACGGGACGGCTTTGTTTCGCCGACCGAGTAGCTGGGCATGTTGTAGTGGTGCATGTAGCGCTTGAATTCTTCATTGTCGATACCGTCGAGCATCTGCTGTTCGGCAACAAGCCCTAAGGTGGCGGTGGTGACGACCTGCGTCTGACCGCGCGTGAACATAGCCGAACCGTGGGTTCTTCCGAACAGGCCGACCTCGGCCGCAAGCGGACGAATCTGATCCAAACGTCTGCCGTCTACGCGCTTGCCGTCATCGAGAAGCCAACGACGCACCACGAACTTCTGCAATTTATACATGCATTCCGCAATCTCGGCCTTGCGATCCTCGTCGGGATACACTTCCTCGAAATGGGTGTACACATCGTCGTATACGACCTGCAAACGCTCCTCGCGCACATTTTTGTCATCGGTGTCGAGCGCGGCTCTGACCTTTTCGATGGCGTAGTCGCTCACGGCGTCGAACAAATCGTGATCGACCTCGCAGGACGGATAATCGAACTTGGGCTTGCCGATCTCGGACTTGATGTGCTCGATGAACTCGACCATGGTGCGGTTGACTTCATGCGCCTTCATAATGGCGTCGAACATAACATCCTCGGGGATTTCCTTACCGCCCGCTTCGATCATAACGACTTTTTTGGCGCTGCTGGCAACCGTCAGCTCAAGCGTGGATTTTTCACGCTCGGCGGCGGTGGGGTTGATTACGACTTCGCCGTCCACAAGACCGACGAACACGCTGGAGACAGGGCCGTTCCACGGAATATCCGAGATGGACAGCGCGATGGATGCGCCGATAAGACCCGCGACCTCGGGCGAACAGTCCGGATCGACCGAAAGAACGAGCAGATTGAGCGTAACGTCGTTGCGCAAATCCTTCGGGAACAGCGGACGGATCGGGCGGTCGATGACGCGGGACGTCAGAATGGCCTTTTCGGAAGGCTTACCCTCGCGCTTTAAGAAAGAGCCTGGGATCTTGCCGACGGCATACAGACGTTCCTCGAAGTCTACCGACAGCGGCAGAAAATCGATGCCGTCACGAGGGGCGGCCGAAGCAGTGGCGGTGGCTAAGATCGCCGTTTCGCCGTAACGGATAAGGCAAGAGCCGTTGGCGAGTTGAGCCATTTTACCGGTCTCGACGGTCAGAGTTCTTCCGGCGAGCTCGGTGGAAAAGGTGCGATAATTTTCAAACATGTTTCTTTCCTCCGTTTTTTTATTTTTTGCGGAGGCGCATAACGTACCTGCGCGACAGGTTTCTGCCCGCCGTCGGGTTTAGCACTTACACGGAGCCGAAAGAGCGGATTCTTTCGAAGCCGTGTAAATGCTAAAAGGGTATGGCTCCTCCGCGTTTTGTCAAGCAAAAAAGCAAGTAAGGCGAACAAGCCGCAGCAGGTTCGCCTTATTCCTTGGAGAATTACTTTCTGATTCCGAGCTTTTCGATGATGGCGCGGTAACGGTTGATGTCCTTCTTGGTGAGGTAGTTGAGAAGGTTTCTTCTGTGACCGACCATTTTCAACAGACCGCGGCGGGAATGATGGTCATTCTTGTTGGTCTTTAAGTGCTCGGTGAGGGTGTTGATTCTGTAGGTGAGGATGGCGATTTGAACCTCGGGAGAACCGGTGTCGCC
>CAZYFX010000036.1:0-16504 GCA_964646725.1 uncultured Oscillospiraceae bacterium | reverse complement strand
TGAGCTGCGGCGGAACGTCGAAAGCAATGGGCTCATCGTCCAGATTGACGGTGATCACACGGCCTTCATCTTCGGCAAAAACGGTTGCAGCCGACATGGTGCAGGTGAGAGCGAGTGCGCAAAGCGCGGCACGAACAGATTTTTTCATAGCAGATTTCTCCTTTGTGCATTATGGTATTTGAACCTTGTTCGTGATTATTATACCAAAAGAAACGGATTTTGTCAATCACAATCGGTCATTTTATCTAAAATGAATGTTCTTTTTCCCTTTTGTACAAAAAAAACGCGCGAATTTGTGCATTTTCACAAGTTCGCGCGTTACATCAAGCTATTCCTTGACCTTGACCGTCACATTATCCACGGCAAAGGAGCATGCCACATCTCCGTCCGGATTGGCGAAGATACCGAACGCGTCGTTGTCCGGGAGCTTTTCCATACTGTCGGGGATGGTTGCCTCAAGAGAAAAATGCTTCCATTCGTTCACGCTGACGCCGACCATTTTGACGCCGTGATCGGCATTGTCATAGCGCAGGCAAAAGCCGATGTTCAGCTGTGTGATCGGTTCGCCCGCTCCGTTTTTCGGAAGCGCCTTGAGGTCGGCTTCGATCACATAGGTTTTACCGGGTTCGAGATCCATTTTCGCCCATACATACGTCCAGGTCTTTTTTCCCTCCGTAGCTTCGACGTGAAGCACCTTTCCGTGCTCCTCGTCGTCCTCGACCACGGTGACCTTACTGCTGCTTCCGGCATAAAAACCGGATTTTGTAACATTTTCGCAAGGGTCTGCGTCGATGGACTTGATAAGAACCGCCTTTTCTTCTTCCTTTTCGGGAGCGGAGATATAAGCGGTCTGCGTGTCATCGTCCCAATCGACGATGCAGTCGAGCGCTTCGGCGATGGCTCTGGCCGGAACAAGGGTGCGTCCGTCGATTTCGCGCGCCGGCACATCCAGCTCGATTTTTTTGCCGTTTTTGGTAAAGAAAGCTTCGCCGAGCTTCATGGTGATATCGATTGCATCGGTTTTGATTGTAACCGTTTCGGTTTCGTCGATCCAACCGACATCGGCACCGAACGCTTCGGCGACGGCACGAACCGGTATCATGGTACGGTCATCAATCAGGCGCGGAAGTACGTCGAAGCGCAGATAGCGTCCGTCGAGCTTGACGGCGACCTGCTCGGAATCGACGTATTTTTTATACAGCACCGTCTCCAGCTGACCGAAAATCTCATCGGCAATGTTTTCCATTCCTTTATCGCCCGGATGGATGGCCACACCGCTGTGCTCAAACAGGCCGATTGCTTTGTTCTCGTCCGTATTGAACCGGGACAGGTCGGCGTAGGTATATTTCAAATGAAGTGCAGCATTCTGTGCACCGGCGCATTTTGACGAACCGCCCCAAAAAGGCTTACAGAAGATGACTTCGACGTCGGGGTTGACCTTTTTGCAGTAGGCGGCAAGGCGTGTCAGAGCGTTTTCGTAGGAATCGGTCGTATGCGCCTGATTGACGTTTTCTCCGATCTGGAAAATGACCACGTCGGGCTTTGCCTTATCGACGGAGGGCGCAAGCTGAGAAGCAATCTCGCTTGCGTAATCGTAGTCGAGCCGCTTGTCGATGGCACGTTCAAACGTGGCAACTCCCACCGAGCTCCAGCTGACATGCGTATAGCCGGCGTCCGCCACCTTGCTTTGAAGAAGGTGGTAATAGTCCCTGTCGGCCGAGGAAGCCGCCATGCCCCACGAGCCGCTCCAACCGATGGATTCGCTGGGGCCGTGATTCAAGATGGAATTACCGACACAAAGGATGCTGATCTGCGCGTCGCTTGCTTCTTTAACATCCGTGAGATGTTCGTCGGGAATTTCGGCTTCGGCGGCAAATGCTGCACTTGCCAACATACCGACAGCCAGTGCCTCAACGAGGATTTTGCGAAGAATGCTCATGAGAAAAACTCCTTTATTTTTTATTTGCGGACAAGCCGCATTTATTTTCCGAACAGAGACAGAAGGACGGGCGGTATCAGCCAGAACAGCTGATACAGAAGCATGGCACCGACCGAAAGCGTCGAACCGGTGAAGAACGTAAACAGCGCGAAGGCCAGTCCCACGATTGAGCCGACCACGGAAAGTACCGTGTTTGTCTTATACAAACCGCTTAAACGGTCAACGAGCAGAAACGTCTTTAAGTAATTGTGCGCCGAGGACAGCGAAAGAATGCTGTCGGAAAGCGTTTTTTCCACGCGGTCGATCTCTTTGGCATCCTTGCGGACTGAATGGATGGGATAATTGGAGCTTTTCAGACTTCCCTCAATGAGCTGATCGTCCACGCCCGGGTCAAAGGTGCGCACACCGCAGCAGATGCCCGCGTCGTACATGCCGCGCAGTATCGGCTCAAACTTACGGTTGAGCGTGTAGCGAATATAGAATTTTGCCGCCGACTCGCCGTTTATGACAAGGTGGAGGATGCTGGTAAGGGAGCGCATTTCACTTTCGTCGGATGGATCGTTCGGCGCTTCGATGTCGAACAGACGCAGATACTTTCCGTTTCCGACGAGAACATCATCGTCTCCCACCTTCAAATGCATACCGTCCGCCGCCGTTTCGAGCACCATGACCGAAAGCTCTTCCGGTATTTTTTCCTCGAGGGAGCTGGCAAACACATAGGAAAGCGGCCCGCCGACCTTTTCGAAAATGCTCGTCATGTAGACAACGATTTTGTCGATACGATGATCGTTATAGGTCTTGATGTTGCTGACCTTGACAGCCTTGGGCGGAAACGCGACGGTGTCGTCGAAGGACAGCACGGCGGTATTGTCATAGGTATCGCAGGCCGCTTCGCCGAGAATGGTCGAGCGAAGCGCCGAAGCCTTGACCGAAGCGGCAAAATACGGAAGTGCGGTCGAGACCAACATGCCGAGCGGGGCGGCGAAAAGAAAGACGGAAACAGCGTCGCTCACAGCCTCATAGACCGACATTTTGAATACAAGAACGCCCAACAGCGCCGCCGCGGCCGAAAGTGCGAACACGGTATAGGTAAACAGAGCCGATGATGCGGAAGCCTTCGGGACGGTGTAGGTGCGCTTGACAAAATCGGAGACCGAATCGGTCTTGGTCACGGCCAAAACCTCGGAGTCCTCACTCAAATACTTGGAAAATGCCGTGAATTCCTCGGCTAAGTGATCCATGTTCTTGGCGGCATATTTCGGCTTTTTCGCCAAAACCACGGCGAACGCCTTGAAGCGCGTATACGCCTTGACAAAGGTGTTGATCGACAGGATGAGCAGTGCAAAACAGCCGATAAAGCAATAGGTGCGGTAAGCGGCCGATTCATAAGCAAAAGCGGCCGTATAGACCGTATGCAGTACGCACACAAGCGTTGTGACGGCGGCTACCGCTTCGGGAGCCGAATGTCGGGGCGAAAGCTTGGAAAAGCCGCGCACAAGACCGTCCAGATTCCAGAGCACACAAAGCGTGAGCGCCTGAAGGCTGACCATGGCATACACACGGCCGAAGCGCCCGGCCTGCATCATCGAAGAAAACGGAAGTCCCGCCGCATGGCCTATTTCAAGCCACACACAGGCCAAAAACGTAAGTAACGTCAGTACCACCGAGACGCACGCCAGCACGGCGCTTTTGCGGAACGACGCAAACAGATTGTTTCCCTGCAAGCGGTCGGTGTATTCAAAGCGGTGCGGATATTCGTTGGTATCGTCCGTCGGCTCGACAGCCGGCTCAAAGAGCTCGTCCTCATACTCATTGCTGTCGCTATCATCGTCGGATGAATGTGTGCGGACACCGGTGCCGTTACCTCTTAAGACCGAGATGAGCTGCGACATATCGTAGCTTTTGGTCTCGCCCGATGCGACATCGGCACGTTCTTCTTCCGAGGGCTCTTGGTCGGACAGAGTCGAAATGTCAAGGGGTTCGTCGGGCGTGTTTTGCGCATCGTCCGTTCCGTTTTCCGCTTCCGCATTGTCCTCAAAGCCCTCAAGAGCCCGCTCGTGCAGATCGCGTATCTTATCCTCAATGCTCTGCGAATGGTGCTCGTTATAGTATTCTCGCGCCGTCTTTTCGATCTCCTCGCCCTTCGACACCTCGACCGACTCGGTTTGCGCTTCTTCGGATTCTTCCGCTTCTCGGATCTCCTCCGAGCTTCCGAAAGCTTCCGCGTCGGGCTGTTCGGATGCATTGTCCCGCAACTCGTCCTCGTTCGAAAGCTCGGACTTCGACGTGTTCGCATATTCGGTTCGTCGTTCTTCGAATTGCTCCAAAAGTCCGGAGCTGTCCTCCTCGTAGGAATCGTAACGGTCGCCGAACATACGTCTCAACCGTTTCTTTTTGGTATTATTTTCCGACACTTGATTCATCCTTTCCGTTTTATCGTATGCAAATGACGCAGTTAGCGCACATGACGCTGGCGAAGCGCTTCATAAAGAAGCACAGCACCTGCCGTGGAAACGTTAAGCGAATTGACCTTGCCGCGCATGGGAATGGAAACGGTAAAATCGCAGTTTTTGCGCACAAGCTCCGAAACGCCGTTTTCCTCACTTCCGAGCACGATGGCACAGGGAACGGTGAAATCGGCTTCCTCATAGGGGGTTCCGTCCGCTTCGGCGGCAAAGATCCAAAGGCCGAGCTCTTTCAGTTTTTTGATCGTTTCGGTGATGTTGGTACATTTGACCGCCGCCAAATGCTCGACCGCCCCGGCCGAAGCCTTCACGACAGCCGGCGTGATGCAGGCGGCGCGGCGCTTTGGAATGATGATACCGTGTGCACCGGCTCCCTCGGCACAGCGTATGATCGCGCCTAAGTTGTGCGGGTCGGAAATGCCGTCGGCAATGACGATGAGCGGTTTTTCGCCGCGCGACGCGGCAATTTCGAGCACATCCTCGACGGTTACATATTCCTTTTCCGAAGCGATGGCCACAATCCCCTGGTGCTGCTCGTAGCCGCACAAGGCGTCCAATTTTGCGCGCTCCACCTCAATCAGCGGAATACCGCGCGAAAGCGCTTCGGCGGCAAGCACGGTGATCGAGCCCTCCCGTTCGCCGCTCTGGACGAATATCTTTTCGATGGCACGTCCCGATTTCAACAGCTCACGCACGGCATTGCGGCCGGGCACCGAACCGTTGTTTAAAGGCTCCGCTTTGGCGCTGTCGAAGCTGTCGTTGTAGCGCTTTCCCGAAGTGCCGGACGAAACGAAAGAGCCGCGCTCGTTTTTGTTTTTTTTCTGTGTTGTCTTTCCCTTTCGGAAAGAATCGGAAACGCCTCCGGCGCGTTTGCGCCCTGCGTCGGATCGGTCAAAGCTCATGCTGTTACTTCCTTTATCGATCGATTTTTGTGCTGCTGTAAAAAGGCGCAGGCACAAGTCCTGCAAAGCAGGACTTCATGTGTATAGTATAACACAAAAAAACGTTCTTGTAAATAGTATTTTCCATAAATACGACAAAATTTAAAGATTGGTAAATTCTCAAGGGGGGTACAGACTTTCGATTTGAGGTCGCATTTGCCCGCGGAGCTCGGTTTCGGCTTTGCAGGAAAAGAAAAATGTTTCAAAAGTGTTAAATTTTACAAAAGCTCTTGACAAACGCCGCCCGTCGTGCTAAAATGTCTGACATACAAAAGCAAAAAGCGTTTGAGCAAAAAAGAGTACGATTTTCGAAGTTTACAGAGAGCTGTCGGGCGGTGTGAGACAGTGACGGGTCAAAATCGGAAGTTCGTTTTGCAAGCTGCTGTGCCCAACCGACGTTTATGGGATGTTCCGAGATGTCGTAAGTAAGCATGGCCGGGTAACGACCGTTATATCGGAAGCGGTTCGACCGTCGAAGGCTTGTGTTCTCACGGGGCATGGGCTTGTGCGGTTTTGGCTTCGTGAGGCTGTGCCCGTAAGATCACGGTAAAGCAGAGTGGTAACACGTTCATTCGTCCCTGCGCGGAATATTTCGCGTAAGGGACTTTTTTTATTGCTTTTTGCAAAGAATACAACGATATCAAACGGCGTTTTACGCGTGAACGTCGTCGGATATATATTTTCACACATATTTTACGCTTACGGAGGAAAAAATCATGAAAAAGCTCATAACCCTCGTTTTGGCACTGACACTTGTCGGAACGCTCACCTTGGCTCTTACTTCCTGCGGGAACACAAACGAAACCACAGACGATAAAAACACACAAAACATCGATTCTGTCGATAACGGCGAAAATGACGCACAAAATGCCGACAACACGGCCGAAAGCTACACCGTCGGTATCTGCCAGCTCGTCACGCACCCGGCTCTTGACGCCGCCACCCATGGCTTTAAGGACGCACTCACCGAAAAGCTCGGCGAACGCGTAAGCTTCGACGAACAGAACGCAGCCAACGAATCCAACACCTGCACCACCATCGTCAACAGCTTCGTTTCCAAAAAGGTTGATCTCATTTTGGCCAACGCCACACCCGCACTTCAGGCGGCCGCCGGTGCCACGCTCACCATTCCGACGCTCGGAACCTCCATCACCGAATACGGCGTTGCCTTGGACATTGCGGACTTTGACGGCACGGTCGGCGGAAACATCTCGGGTACCAGCGACCTTGCACCTCTTTCCGAACAGGCGCAGATGATCCTCGACCTGTTCCCCGAAGCGCAAAACGTCGGCCTTTTGTACTGCTCGGCCGAACCCAACAGCGTATATCAGGTGAACGTGGTCAAAGAGCTTCTCGAAGCCAAGGGACTTACCTGCCGCGAATACAAATTTTCCGATTCCAACGACGTGGCACAGGTGACCGATAAGGCCGCCGAGGACAGCGACGTGATCTATATCCCGACCGACAACACCGCCGCTTCCTGCGCACAGACCATCGGCAACGTGGTGCTCACCAAAAAAGTTCCCGTTATCGCCGGTGAAGAGGGCATCTGCTCCGGCTGCGGCGTGGCCACGCTGTCCATCAGCTACTACGACCTCGGCTACAAGACCGGCGAAATGGCCGCCAAAATTCTGACCGGCGAAGCGAATATTTCCGAAATGCCCATCGAATACGTCGATACCTTCCAAAAGAAGTACAATAAAGCAATCTGCGAGGAATTGGGCGTGACCGTTCCCGAGGATTACGTCGCCATCGAGACCGACGCGGAATAACAGGCGTTTTTCACCCGTAAACCTTACAATCGGAAAGGATTTTTCGTTACTATGCTTGGACTGTTATCTGCTATGCCGGGCGCTGTGGCTCAGGGAATGATCTGGGGCATCATGGCCATCGGCGTATACATCACCTACCGCGTGTTGGATTTTGCCGATCTGACGGTGGACGGCTCGCTCTGCACAGGCGGCGCGGTCTGCGCTATGCTGCTTGCCGGCGGCGTGAACGTATGGCTTGCCATGCTTGCGGCGGTGCTTGCCGGTATGTGCGCCGGACTTGTGACCGGACTTTTGCACACCTTCATGGGCATTCCGCCGATTTTGGCCGGCATACTGACGCAGCTCATGCTCTGGTCGGTCAATTTGAAGATCATGGGAAAGGCCAATCAGGCGGTCAACGCCCGTCAGCTCCATGTGGTCGCAACCCAACTTAAACGCACCGAAACCATTCTTACGTTGCTTGTTTTCTGCGTGGGTATCATCGCTCTGTTATA
Organism: uncultured Oscillospiraceae bacterium; assembly: GCA_964646725.1. Lineage (GTDB taxonomy): Bacteria > Bacillota > Clostridia > Oscillospirales > CAG-382 > UMGS882. Next base: position 8,893 of record CAZYFX010000036.1, on the reverse strand, counting down.
CTGGTTTTTCGGAACGGAGCTCGGAAGCGCCATCCGCGCCACCGGTTGCAACCAAAGCATGAGCCGTGCGCAGGGGATCAACACCGATATGAACAAAATTCTGGCGCTTGTGCTGTCCAATGGGCTTGTGGCACTTTCCGGCGCGCTGCTTGCGCAATATCTCGGTCAGGCGGACATCAATATGGGGCGCGGCGCAATCGTAATCGGCCTTGCTGCCGTAATCATCGGCGAAGCGCTCATGACACACATTTCCCGCAACTTTGCCGCCAAGCTCGTCGGTGTGGTTTGCGGAGGAATCGTGTACTATATCGTTTATCAAACGGTCATCTACATCGGCTTGGATACGGATTTGCTCAAAATGCTGTCCGCATTGGTCGTTGCGATTTTCTTGGCCGTTCCGTACTGGAAAAAGACGTATTTTTCCGCCCCAAAAAACGTTTCCGTCAAAAAAGGAGGGAACGCCGATGCTTAAACTCGAACAGCTCTACAAAACCTTCAATCCCGGAACGATCAACGAAAAGGTTGCACTTTCCGGCCTTGATCTGACGCTCGACGCAGGCGATTTTGTGACCGTCATCGGCGGAAACGGCGCGGGAAAAAGCACCATGCTCAACGCCATTGCCGGGGTATGGAAACCGGACAGCGGACGTGTGCTCATCGACGGCAAGGATGTGACAAATGAGCCGGAGCACAAGCGCGCCGCCTATTTGGGACGTGTGTTCCAGGATCCCATGTTGGGCACGGCCGCCAACATGGAGATCGCCGAAAATCTGGCGCTTGCGGCACGTCGCGGCAAACGTCGCGGGCTTCGCTGGGGCACAACGTCGGCCGAACGGAAAAAATACCGTGAGCTGCTTGCGGAGTTGGATCTCGGCTTGGAAGATCGGTTGACAAGCAAGGTCGGCCTTTTGTCGGGCGGCCAACGTCAGGCAATCACGCTTCTCATGGCGTCGCTCAACCGTCCGAAGCTGTTGCTTTTGGATGAGCATACGGCGGCGCTCGACCCGAAAACGGCGGCCAAGGTACTCGAAATATCCGACAAGATCGTTGCTGAGAATCGCTTGACCACCCTCATGATCACCCACAACATGCGCGACGCCATTGCACACGGAAATCGGCTCATCATGTTACACGAGGGGCGCGTGATTGTGGATGTGCGCGGCGAAGACAAGAAAAAGCTGACGGTGGAGAACCTGTTGGAGCTGTTCTCCAAGGCCAGCGGAAGCGAGTTTTCAAACGACCGCGCGATGCTGTCTTAAATGTTAAGAAGATTTTCTGATATCGAACAAACAAAGCGCCGACATTTTGTCGACGCTTTGTTGTTGTATCGGTTCGATTTTCACATGGAAGATCAAGCCTTATTCTTCGGCTTTGTCCGTTGCTTTTCGCTTTCTTGCCTTCCAATAACCGTTATAGGTCGAATAGCCGACATAGGCGGCGATCTCGGCGGCGGTCATTTGCGTACTTGTTTCCAAATACCGTGCGACCGTCATGCGATATTCCGCAACGGCGCGTTTGAACGGATAGCCGGTGTGCTTTTTGACCAAGCGTTCGGTCTGCTTTTCCGAAAAATGGAGAAGCGCCGCCAATTCCGCAAGCGACGGCGAACGGCTGTAGTTCAAGGACAAAAACTCTTGAATGACTATGACGGGATCGGATATTTCCGAAAAAAGTTCGGAATCGGCGGCAAAAAAATCGGCGCACAGATACGATAAGAGTGCGGACAGCTTTGCGCAAACGTTTGGCGAACGGATGGCGGCAATGCAGTCCGTGACCTCCGCAAGAAGCGAAAGCGGCGCACGGCATACGGCAAAATGTGCGGCGGGGGCTGTGATCTGAAAGGCAACGCTTTGCATACCGCAGGAGGAATCCGAACAGCAGTGAAACAGTCCGGCCGGCAGAATAAATACGCTTCCCGCTTCGAAATCGTATATTTTGTTTCCGATGCGAAAGGAAGCACTCCCTTCCTTTATAACGTGTATTTCGGTGTAGTTGTGTCGGTGCAGGGAGGGGGAGGTGGAATACACGTCGAAAAAGCCGCTTTGCAGAAAGGCAGTCTCTTCTTTTCCGTTGATATACAGCTTCAATTCATAGTCCATGATGCTATCCTTTCCCAAAACGACAGATTTTTGCGAAAATGTCCGAACGGTGGATTGCTTTTTGTACAGAAAAATGCTATACTGAAGCTGTAACGAAAAAAAGTATCGCACCGATGCGGTTTCGTCCATTATAACACAGAAAATCGGGAAAGTCAAGGTGAATCAACATGAAAATACGCTTGATCGGCGAGCCGAAGCTCGTCATGAGCAATCCCTTCGGCAAGGACAATTACTTTGCGTGGCCGAGCATCGCGCGTCTGCAAAACGGACGCTTGGCGGCCGTGGCCTCGGGCTATCGCTATGAGCACATATGTCCGTTTGGGAAAGCTGTCATTGCCTACAGCGAGGATGAAGGCGAAAGCTTTACCGTGCCCGCACCTGTGATCGATACGCCGCTCGACGACCGCGATGCGGGGATCACGACGTTCGGAACACGGGGCGTGATCGTTACCTCCTTCAACAATGCCGTTTCGTTCCAACGCGCCGTCAACAGCCGACGGGGAGATGCGGAAATGCGACCGGCTACCAAGGCGTTTGTGTCGGCCTATCTCGACACGGTGTCCGAGGAGGAGGAAAAAACGTATCTCGGTTCTCGGTTTCGCGTGAGTACCGACGGCGGCGTTACCTTCGGCAACATTTTTAAAAGCCCCGTCACCTCTCCGCACGGACCGTTGGAACTGAAGGACGGAACGCTTTTGTGGGTGGGGCGCGTTTTCAGCTCCAATGACACGTTTTCCGCGCAACCGGAGGGGGTACAGGTCTATCGTGTTTCGCCCGACGGCACGACCGAATACGTAAGCTCGATCGAACCGTGCTATGTGGACGGCGTAGCTGCCGACAGCTGTGAGCCGCATACAGCGGAGCTTGCCGACGGAACGCTCATCTGTCACATCCGTGTGCAAAAGTACAGTCCCGAGCCGGACAAAAACATCTTCACCGTTTTTCAGAGCGAATCGAAGGATAAGGGTCTGACCTGGAGCAAGCCGCGTCAAATTTTGGAGCGGTTGGGCGGTTCGCCCGCGCACTTGCTGGTGCATTCGTCGGGCGTGCTTCTTTCGACCTACGGTTACCGTCAGTCACCGTTCGGGGTCAAGGTCATGCTCAGTACGGATAACGGAGCAAGTTGGGAAACCGGTCACGACCTGTACATCAACGGTGTGAATGAAGACCTCGGCTATCCGTGTACCGTCGAATTAAAGGACAAGAGCCTGTTTACCGTTTTCTATGCACATCGTGCCGAAGAAGAGCCCGCCGTCATTTTGGGACAGAAATGGAGTATTGAACAATGACCATAAAAGGAATTATGCCGGCGCTCGTCACGCCGCTCAACGCGGATGAGTCGATCAACACAGAGGTTTTGGAAAAGCTTATAAACGATTTGACCGCCAAAGGAGCCGACGGCTTCTATATCGGCGGCGCGACCGGCGAGGGACTGGCACTTCGCACGTCCGAGCGCAAGAGATTGGCCGAAGCAGCCGTTCGCGCGGCCGAAAAATGCGGCAGGGAATGCATCGTTCAGGTGGCCTGCATGGATTTTAACGACGCGCTGTCGCTGGCCACTCATGCCGAAGCCGTCGGCGCCGCCGCCATCTCGGCCACCGCACCGCTGTTTTTCGCCTATGATGAAGACGATGTGTACACCTACTACAAGCGTCTGGCCGACGCGGTACACATTCCCGTCATGGTATATTACAGCCCCGCCGCCAATTTTCGCATGAGTGCCGAGTTTGCCAAGCGGCTGTTTTCCATCGACAATGTGACCTCCATCAAATGGACAAGTTCGGACTATTATCAGTTAAACGTGCTCAAGCAGATAACACACGGCGAAATGACCGTCATCAACGGTTTTGACGAAATGCTGTTGTCGGGTCTTTCCGCCGGAGCGGACGGCGGGATCGGCACGACCTACAATTTCCAACTGCCCAACGTGAAAGGGGTCTATGAAGCCTTTGTGCGCGGCGATATGACCACCGCCATGGCGTATCAGAAAAAGGTCGCCGCCGTCGTAGCCGCTTTTGGCGGCTCGCCGATCATCCCGGGAACCAAGGCGCTGCTTGAAAAGTTAGGCTATGCGGTCGGAAACGCCGCCTTTCCGCAGAAGCGTTATACGTCGGAGCAAAAGGAAGAGCTGTTTACGCAGTTGAAGCCGTTGCTTCCTTAACCCGTTAAAAACAGACAAGAGGCTGTCGCGAATCGTTGCGGCAGCCTCTTGTGTTACTCCGTGGCATTTAAATTTTTCTCCACGTTTTGGGATTCAGCAGAATCAAAACCGGCAAAATTTCCAAGCGTCCGACCAACATCACGAACGTCAGAAGCACTTTGGAAAAATCGCTGTACAGTGCGTAGCTTGCATACGGCCCTACCGCTTCAAAGCCGGGGCCGATGTTGGAAAGACACGCAAGCGCGGCCGAAAAATTGGTGAAAAAGCCGTTTTGCACGGTATAGCTTCCCACGTCGGAAAGAACTGTCACCGTTTGTCCGTTGACAGGGTCAAAGGACAGGAAGAACACGGTCGCGAACAGGAAGAAAACGTACAGCGTGATAAACGCGAACACATCGTTGACAGTCTTTTCCTCAAGCGGCTTGCCCTCGAATTTGGATTTCGGCACATAGCGCGGTTGGATGAGCTGCCGTACACGCACACCGGCGCCCTTGGCCGCGATCACGATGCGCGATACCTTAATGCCGCCTGCCGTAGAGCCTGCCATCGCGCCGCTGAACATGACGAGCACGAGCACACTTACCGCCGTCATCGGCCACACGGAGAAGTCGGTCGTGGAGAAACCGGCCGTCGTGATAAGAGAAGCGACCTGAAACAGCGCGTGTCGAAAGGCCTCCTCGACCGTATAGCTTTGCGGAAAGGCCTCGAAGCGTCCGACAAGGCTTGCGAAAATCAAGAACACCGCCGCCGCCACGATCAGTAAATAAGTGCGAAACTCCTCGCTTTTGAGCACCTGCCGTATTCTTCCGAGGAGCATGAGATAATATAAACCGAAATTGACGCCGAACAGCAGTAAAAACACAGCCATGACATATTGCGAAAACGGCGAAAACAGCTCCATACTGCCGGGCAAAAAGCCGAAGCCGCCTGTTCCCGCACAGCCGAAAGCGGCAAGCAGACTGTTGAACAGCTTGTCCTTTTCGTAGCCGACGATCGGGCGGTCGAGCATGAGAAGCACCACCTCAAGCACCGTCAGTCCGAAATAGATTATATACAAAATACGGGCGGTCACCTTCATTTTGGATACCAGCTTTCCGACCTGCGGCCCCGGACTTTCCGCGCGCAGAAGATGCATGGACGAGCCCTCGTTGCTTTCGGGAATGAAGATGAGCACGAAAACAAGGATCCCCATGCCGCCGATCCAATGGGTAAAGCTGCGCCAAAACAGCGTCGAATGCGATACGGACGAAATGTCGGTGATGATGCTGGCACCGGTGGTGGTAAAACCGCTCATGATCTCGAAGCAGGCATCGATGTAGCTTGGAATATCACCGTTAAGCACCGGGGGGAGCGCTCCGAACAGGGTCATGACGATCCAAACTACGGCCGTCAAGGCAAAGCCTTCCTTTTGGTAGAGCGTGTTGCGTCGGGGCTTGGGAAGCTGAAGAATCGCTCCGCATGCGGCTGACAGGAAGGCGGGGATGAGATAGGCAAGCACAGATCGAGTTCCCTCGTTGTAGATCACAGCCACCGCAAGGGGCGCCAGCAAAAGGATACTTTCCACGATCATGATTTTGCCGAGTATTTTGCCGAGCTTTTTGTAGTTCATGGTCTCGCCGCCTTATTCGAAAATATCGGTCAAATCGTCGAAGTTTTTGTGCGTGGTCACCACGATCACGTTGTCGCCGTGCTTGATGCAGGAGTCGCCGTTCGGGATGATGACCTCGGTCTGCCGCAGGATGCAGGCGATGAGACAGTTTTCCTTGAGCTTGAGCTCCCGAAGCGGCTTTTCGTAGATCGGCTCGTCCGTTTTTTTGGCGGCAAATTCGAGCGCCTCCACGCGGCCGTCCACCAGTCGGTACAGCGTTAAAATGTTACTGCCGCGACTGTTGGCCAAGGCGCGGATATAGCGGATGATGCGGTTGGCTACGATGCTTTTGGGGGAGACTTTATTTTGAATGCCGAGCTCGTCGAGAATGACCGTCAGATCGTCGCTTTTGACCTGGGCGACGGTTTTTTTGACGTGCATTTTGTTGGCGAACATGACCGCCACCATGTTTTCCTCGTCGATGTGCGTCAATGCCACAAAAGCGTCCATGGCTTCGATGCCTTCCTCCGACAGAAGCTCATGATCGGTTCCGTTGCCGCAAACGACCGTTACTCGCGGCAGATTTTTCGCAAGCTCCTCGGCAACGCTTCGGTCGTTTTCGATGAGCTTGATGTTGTATTTTTTCGACGAAAGCTCGTCGGCCAGATAGTAGCCGACCTTACTGCCGCCCACGATCATGATGTTTTTGAGCGGGGAACGTACCAAATTGATCTCGGCCAGAAAATCACGCAGGCTCTTGGCGTCGGCGCTGATGTGGATACGGTCACCCTCGCGAATGCAAAAGTGACCGGACGGAATGATGACCTCCTGTCCGCGCCGCACGGCGCAAATGAGCACCTTGGTCTTGAGCTTTTTGCCGAGGGAGATGAGCGTTTCGCCGACCAAAGAGCAATCCTTTTCGGCCACGATCTCCACAAGCAGGACGCGCCCCTTGGCAAAATGCTCCACCTGGGCGATGGAGGGCAGGTTGATGAGATTGAATATCTCATTGGCCGTGTCCTTTTCGGGATTGACGATCATGGAAATGCCGAGCTCGTCCTTCATTTCGAGGATCTGCTTGCGGTAATCCGGATTACGCACGCGCGCAATGGTATTCTTCACACCGATACGCTTGGCGGCAAGACACGCGAACACGTTCAATTCGTCGCTTCCGGTGAGTACGATGGCAAGCTCCGCCTCGGTCATGCCGGCTTCCTTTTGAACGTCCAAGCACGCGCCGTTGCCGACCACGCCCGACACATCGTATTTTTCAATCAGTCCTTCGACCTTTTCTCTGTCCTCGTCAATGATGGTGATGGAGTGCCCTTCGCCGGAAAGACTTTGCAAAATGGTTCGGCCGATGGTGCCGAGCCCGATGATGACGATTCTCATATCGATAAAAACTTCCTTAAAACTTATGACGAATTTTTGAGTTTCTTTGGGAAAAGCGGAACGGATACGGTTCGTTCCTCAGACCGGTTCTTTTACAAGGGACGAACCCTCGTCGGGGAAGAATAAAGGGAATTTCGCCGTCTGCGGACGACGACAAGGGCTACTCGCCCTTGACCTCGGCGGCAATGTGCCGCTCCGATTTTCAAGGGCTGTATTTGCGAATTTTTCACGTCGCTTCGCCGTTTTCCCGAAAGCCAGGCTTTTGTCCGCGTCCGCAAACTGTAAGCTTTATTTAAACTTTGCCCGCGAATATTGCAGCGCGGCTTCCGCGCCCGCAAGTCCCTTTGGACGCGCGGCGGTGTAAAAACCGCGTTCGCAGCCTTTAAGATTCATTTGAATTTTGCCCGCGAAAATTGCAGCGGAGCTTCGCCGTTTTCCCGAAAGCCAGGCTTTTGCCCGCGTCCGCAAACTGTAAGCTTTATTTAAACTTTGCCCGCGAAAATTGCAGCGCGGCTTCCGCGCCCGCAAGTCCCTTTGGACGCGCGGCGGTGTAAAAACCGCGTTTGCAGACTTTAAAATTCATTTGAATTTTGCCCGCGAAAATTGTAGCGGCGCTTCGCCGCCGCGCCTAAGCCTTGGTTTCGCAGTATATGCAGCGGTAGACCTTGTTTTCGGGGTCGGTGAGCTTGAAAATGTGATCGAGCTCCTGCTCGGTCGAGGTGATACAGCGCGGATTTTTGCAACGAATGACGTTTGTGAGCGTACTCGGCATTTCAATGCCGTGCTTTTCGACAAGCTTTCCGTTTTTGATGATGTTGACGGTCGCATTCGGGTCAACATAGCCGATCACGGCCAAATCCACGGCGATATCCGCATCGATTTTGATGATATCCTTTTTGCCCATTTTACGGCTGACGACATTTTTGATGATGGCGACCGAAACGTCGAGCGTATCCAACTTTAACAGCTCGTACAGACGCATTCCGCGTCCGGCCGTGATGTGATCGATGACGATCCCGTTGGTGATGGAATCGATATTCAAAGCGTACCCGCCTCCTTCAAGAGTTTGAGTATGAGTGCCATGCGCATGTACTTTCCGTTTAAGACCTGCTTGAAATAGCAGGCGCGCGGATCGCGGTCAATGGCGACGCTGATCTCGTTGACGCGCGGCAACGGATGGAGAATCGAAAGGTCGCTCTTTGCGTTTTCCAGTTTGTCGGGCGTTAGGATATAGCTGTCCTTCAAGCGCAGATAATCCTCCTCGTTGAAAAAGCGTTCACGCTGAACGCGCGTCATGTAGAGAATGTCAAGGCTTGGCATGACGGCTCCCAGATCGGTGGTCTGCTCGTAGGGAATGTGATTTTTGGTCAGAACATCCTTTTTGACATAGCTCGGGAGCTTCAATTCCTCCGGAGAGATTAAAACAAACCGAATGTTCTCATAGCGGCTGAGTGCCGTGATGAGTGAATGCACCGTGCGTCCGAATTTCAAATCGCCGCAGAAGCCGACGGTCAAATCGGACAATCGTCCCTTTTCGCGGCGGATAGTGAACAGATCGGCCAATGTCTGCGTGGGGTGGCAGTGACCGCCGTCTCCCGCGTTGATGATCGGAACGGAAGCGTTTTGCGCCGCAACGAAAGCCGCGCCCTCTTT
>CAZYFX010000035.1:0-16684 GCA_964646725.1 uncultured Oscillospiraceae bacterium | reverse complement strand
ATTGATGTGGCGTGGCTGTGGTCGATCGCGCAAACCGAGGAAAAGGCACAACGTTCTCTGTCCACCGTTATTCGCTACATGGAAAAGTATCCGGATTACGTTTTTATGTTCAGCCAACCGCAGGTCTATCAATATGTCAAGGAAAACGATCCGGAGCTGTACGCAAAGATCAAGGCTCGAATCAAGGAGGGACGTTGGGAGCCGGAGGGCGCCATGTGGCTCGAATCCGACACCAATCTGGTCAGCGGCGAAAGCCTTATCCGACAGATTCTGTACGGAAAGCGTTTCATGAAAGAGGAATTCGGCACGGACAACCGGATTCTGTGGCTGCCGGACGTGTTCGGATACAGCGCCGCCCTGCCGCAGATCTTGAAAAAATGCGGCGTGGATACCTTCCACACCGTCAAAATGGCTTGGAACGAAACAGACAAATTTCCGCATGACAGCTTTATTTGGGAGGGCTTGGACGGAAGTCGCGTCTTTGCCGTGTTCACCGCCGGGATCGGAAAAACGTTGAATCCCGCCATGGTTGCCGAATCGACGCGAAATCACATCGATAAAAAATACACGGACACCTATTTTTCCACCTTCGGTTTCGGAGACGGTGGCGGCGGCCCGACGGCAGACATGCTCGAAAACTATGAGCGTATCAAAAAGGGACTGCCCGGACTCCCGCGCGTAACCATGAAAAAGGTGACCGACACGTTTGGCGATATCCGCAAACAGTTTGAACAAAACGCTTCCGAACTGCATTTTCTCCCGAAATGGGTCGGCGAAATGTATCTTGAAATGCATCGCGGCACCTACACAAGCCAAGCCGCCAACAAAAAGAACAACCGCACCTCCGAACTTCTGTATCAAAAGGCGGAAACGGCGGCCGCGACGGCGCTTCTCCTTACGGGTACTCCCTACCCGTCCGATGTCATCGACAGAAACTGGCACACCCTCTTGAAAAACCAGTTCCACGACATCATCCCCGGCTCCTCCATTCACGAGGTTTATGAAGTGAGTACGCGCGAATACAACGCGCTTTTGACCGAAGGAAAAGCTCTCTTCGAGACGGCTCTCGACGCACTGTCCGAGAAAATCGCATCGGACGGCGGTGTGCTCGTTTACAACCCGACCGCCTTTACCGCCGACGGCTATGTCGAATGCGACGGAAAGACCGTATATGCCGAAAACGTGCCGCCGCACGGCTATGCCGTTGTTTCGGAGAATGCCGACAGCGCAAAGACCGTCCGTGTCGATGAAAAGCACATCGAAAACGAATATTTGCGCGTTACGTTTGACGAGGACATGAACCTTTCTTCGGTATACGACAAAAAGAACAATCGCGAGGTGATCAAAAGCGGGTGTGCCGCCAATGTGTTCGAAGTATTCGAGGATTATCCGCGCGATTACGACGCCTGGGAGATCACGGAATACTACAAGCAGAAGAAATGGATCGTCGATACGGTCACGTCGGTCGAGGTCGTGAACACGGGTGTGCGTGTCGGCTTGAAAATCGAACGCACCTACCATCATTCGGTCATTCGTCAATTTGTTTTCTTAACACCCGACAGTGCGCTCTTGCGGTTTGAGACAGAAATCGACTGGCACGAGGATCACGTTCTGCTAAAAACGGCGTTTCCGCTTGCCGTGCGCTCCGACAACGCAACCTACGAAGTGCAGTTCGGCCACATCAAGCGTCCCACGCACCGCAACACCTCTTGGGATGAGGCCATGTTCGAGGTCTGCGCCCACAAATGGGCCGATCTGTCCGAAGCCGATTACGGCGTGGCATTGCTCAACGACTGCAAGTACGGCTACAGTTGTGAGGACAATGTGATGACGCTGTCGCTTCTGAAAGCGGCCACCTACCCCGACCCGACAGCCGACCGCGGCTTGCACACCTTTACCTACGCACTGTATCCGCACGAGGGAGCAGTCGAAATATCCGACACGGTAAAGCAGGCCTGTCTCCTCAACAATCCGTTATACGCGCGTGAGCAAAAGGCTCATGACGGTACGCTTCCCGCAAGCTACTCACCGGTCACGAGCGACACGCCGTCGGCGCTTATCGATACCTTCAAGCGTGCCGAGGACGGAAACGGCTATATTCTGCGTCTGTACGACTGCGTCGGACGCACGACAAAGGTCACGCTGCACTTCGGATTTGATGCAACCGAGGCATTTGAATGTGATATGCTTGAAAACAACGAGCAAAGCTTGGAGGTTAAGGACGGAAGCGTTTCGTTCGCATTGGGACGCTTTGAGGTCAAAACACTGCGCGTGATTTCCAAATAGGCTATTGCCCGGATAGATAAAAAATCCCCCTTAAAGCGGTATTGCTTGAAAACCTTGTTTCAAAGGGCTGCTTTAAGGGGAGCCGATCAAAATAAGTACGCGAGGCTGTCTAATTTACACACTGTTTAACATAATTCAAAGGCGATACGCCCATATGCTTCTTAAAATCCTTCGAGAATTCGTACACATTGTTGTATCCCAACGAATACGCAACATCGCTTATGCCGGAGTAATCGCTCTGTAGCATTTTTTGTGCTTTTTTCATTTTTACGGATTTAATATAACGGATCGGAGATATTCCCATAACTTCCTTAAACAATTTTCGGAAGTAAACGGTTGAAAGTCCGGTGACGGCAGCCAATTCTTCATTTCGAATACTTTTATTGCAATTCTCGGCGATATACTCGATCGCCGGAATTATTTTTTGCTTTTTTTCGGACGGAACATATGTACTGTCGGCGGTTTTCAGCAAAAAGGAGATAAGACCGTACAGATCTTTAAGCTCATCCAGCATATACGAAACCTTTTTCAAGGTTATGTTGATTTCCATTTTCTTAACCGTATCCAGAAGCTGTTCGCCGTTTTTTACCTTAAACACAAAAATATCGGAGCATGTTTTTTTGCATTCAAATTCTATGATCGAAAAACATCCCGACTCCGTGCAGCACCAATCATAATTGCTTCCTTTCGGCAGAACGGCGATATTACGGATGTTGGAAACATATGTTTTTCCGTTCGAGACGTACTGTGTTTCTCCTTCGTATTTAATCACCAGAGCCCACATGGGACGGTTTTGTCTCCCGGATTTTGTATACTTTTCCGTGTATATCGTCGAAACGGAATATACCTTCTCTATCACCAAATCTGCCAAAAACTCATACTGCAATCCAATCACCGACTTCGTCCTGTATTTACTTTAATTATACTGTGGGAATTGTTTTTGTCAAGCCTTTTTTATCAAATATGATAAAAATATGCAATTATACCATTTACATACGGATTACTTTTTGCTATCATTAAATCTGTACTTAAACAACCGAACACTTCACAAAAAATCTCTGCAACATCGGAGGAACACAGTAATGAGGAGAATTAAAATCGGTCAAATCGGAATAGGGCATAACCACGGAGAAGGAAAAATGCTTGCGGTACAAAAATTTCCCGAGCTATTCGAAGTTATAGGTTATGCGGAAGAAAACGAAGAATGGGTCAAAACCAGAGGCTCTCTTTCGTGCTACGCGAATTTGCCGCGATTGAGCACGGAAGAAGTGATCGAAAAATCGGACGCGATTTTGGTGGAATGCGATGTTTGGAACCTGACAAAGGTCGCCAAAATGTGCGTGAATGCGGGAAAACATGTTCATATCGACAAGCCCGCAAGCGGAACATCGGCCGAATTTGAAGAACTTTTAACGCTTGCCAAAGAGAAAAAGCTAACCGTTCAAATGGGATATATGTACCGCTATAACTTTGCCGTTCAAAAACTTATGAATATGATAAAGTCAGGTGAATTGGGCGAGATTTATCAGATCGATGCGGAAATGAGTACATATCATTCCGGAGAATACAGACAGTGGCTGAAGCATTTCAAGGGCGGTTCGATGTATATATTCGGCTCTCATCTTATCGATTTGGTCGTAAGTATTTTGGGCGAACCGAAAAAAGTGCATTCTTTCATCAAGCAAACCGGATTCGAAAACGTTTATTCGGACGACAACGGTTTTGTTGTTTTGGAGTATGACAAAGCAATTGCAAGGATTACCACGCTTTCCGTGGAGGTCAACGGTTGGGGCATGAGAAGATTGGCTGTTATGGGAAGCAAGGGAACCGTTGAAATCAAACCGATCGAACTGGATGTAAAAATGTGCAAATCCACAACGGACACGGCAACAAACGCCTATCGGGATATGAAAGAAACCGTTGAAGTACAAGATGTCCCCACTCTTTCGCGGTATGATGAAATGATGAAGGATTTCTATAGATCCGTTACAGGCGAAAAAGAGAATCCGTATTCCTACGAACACGAGCTGGCTGTTCAAAAAACGCTTTGCAGAGCTGTGGGAGAAAACGGATGCAGCGAAAAAACACGGACAAAAACGACGGAATTCGAGTGGCGAAAGCCTTAATCTCGCCGACGGAAGAATAATAATCAAAGAAGGAGTCAAGTCATGAATAAAGTAGCATTTATTACAGGTGCGGGCGGATATATCGGCAGCGAAACAGCCGTTACTCTTGCCAGACAGCAAATCAAGATCGCAGTATGCGATATATGCCCGGAGACGGTTGAAAAAACCGTTCAAAGGATCGAAGCCATCGGCGGAATGGCAAAGGGGTATGTTTTTGATGTAACCGACTCAAAGGATGTCGAAAGAGTTGCGAATGAAATTGTCAATGACTTCGGCAGACTTGACATTATGGTGCATGTGGCAGGAGGCAGTGCGAGAATTGCCGGAAAGGACGCAAAATATCTGCCGCTCATCGAACAGGAGGACTATGTGATCGACCAAGTCATCAAAATCAACTTATACGGGGCGTTTTGGGCAAGCAGAGCCGCGGCAAGAATTATGATCAAGCAAGGCGAGGGCGGAAAAATAATCAATTTTGCATCGGCTGTGGGATTGAACGGTTTGGCTTGCTGTTGTGATTATGCCGCGTCAAAGGGCGGAGTCATCTCTCTTACCAAGTCGCTTGCCAAGGAATTGGGTAAATATAAAATTAACGTTAACACGATTTCACCCGGAATCGTTATGCGTCCGGATGAGAATGTGAGCGACGAAAGAGCGTTCAAAACAAACTTTTTGGAGGAAAAATGTACGGCAGCGGACATTGCAAATCTGGTCGAATTTTTGGTTTCCGATAAGGCAAGGTTTATAACGGGACAAAACTATGTGTGTGACGGCGGAAGGACTTTGGCTATGAAAGGGAGCGATTGATCAACCGCCAAACCGCAACGCATACCGTGCGCACCACAAAAGGCTTCGAATCACTCGAAAGAGCGGGTCGAAGCCTTTTGTGTCTTAATTTAAAGGGACGATCAAGTCAACTCCGAAAGGCTTCCAGGGCGCGATCGACATTGGCAATATTATCCGGAAGATACATTGCGCCTATAACCAGAAATACATCCTCTTTCTTTCTGATATAGAAATCGCAATTTACATCGACGCCGTCTATCTGAGTACAAGCTTCGATGAGGGAGTATTCATATCCGCCGATCGTTCTTTTTTTGTCGAAAGATAAGACGGAATCGGCGTCAACGCTTAAGATGGATACCTGTTTCGATATATAATCCTCCAACGATAGGTATGTGTAAGCAGGATTCTTTTCAACGCCTAAATAGACCATGCAGAAAGAAAGTGCATTGCTTGCCGTCATTTCCCATCCGCCGCTCAACTCCGAATATTCCCCGAACAGATCTTCGATTTCTTCTTCCGTATGCATTTCCCATTGATCGGGCAGCGTAAATTGTACGTCAAAATAAGAATTCGTATAAGACGTGGTTGTCAAGATACCTTTGGTATACGTTTCTTCTGCTTCGACCGTCTTGTCGGGCGTTGTTGCAGCCACAGGAGATTCATCCGAAATGTCATCCATTAAATCGTCGGTATCGCCTTCCTCGTTTCCGGTATCGTTTTCATAAAAATCGTTTTTGTTGTTATTCTCAACATTCCCGTCAAATTCTTCATTGTTGTTACTCTCCGACCACTCATCAACTTCCGCTTTTTCCGCTTGCGGAAGCCGGTTATCTGTCGGAGTGAATACGTCTTCCGTAACATCTGTCCTTGAATCGACAATGTTGTAATTGTACTCCTCGTTCTCGCTGTCGATCTTGTTGAAACCCGTGTTTTTCTTACTGTCTACGATCATCAAGGTCACCGCAACGCTCACGCCCACCAAAAGCACACCGCATATCGCCGCAGCGATCACATTTTTATTCACCTTGCGCCCGGCTTTGGAATTCAGATCGTTTGAGTGACCGGTATAGACATAGCCGTTGTGAGTGGAGGTGGCGGTGTTGTAACCGGACGGAGTTCCCGAATAGCCGGTGCTTCCGTAGCAATTCGTAGGGCCGTTATGACTGGACGGGCCGCTGGGGTATTCGCAGTTACCGGAGACATAGCCGTTGCTTCCCGTCGCATTAAGGTTTCCGTTTTCGCCTTTTCTGTTTATAAACTTCATGATATGTTTTATCTCCAATCAATCATTATATGTTCATTATATCATATACATAATCGAAAAATATACATCAATATGTTAAATTTAAGCGAACCGCACATTTCTCAGCTGCTGTTTAAAAAATGTCGTCAATGCAAAGGAAAGCCCACGACTTTCGTCGCAGGCTCTCGCGTCTTTATTTTTCGATTATTTCTTCGGTAAAATCTCCGTAACCTTCACATTATCCAAATAGAAGCCTACTCCTTTACCCTCGGACGGATTGGAGAATATCGAAAAACGTCCTTTGGTTTGACTGCCCTCTTCGGATAATTTGACGGTGTGCTTGACCGATACATGCACCCATTCACCTCCGGCGGTAAAGACGGCACTGCTTCCGTCTACCACGTGGTCGCCGCCGTATTGGAAGTTGCAAAGTGCCGAACCGCTCTTGGTACCCGCTTCAATGGCCGTGTCCGTACCGAGAGAAGCATAGGCGATATCGTATTCGATCAAATACGTCGCGCCGTCGGTAAAGTATACGTCCTGCATGGCGTACGTCCAGGACTGCTCATTGTTCTTGGGAATGAATGCATAGCACTTATCGTTTCCCTCAATGGGATCCATGACGATGGAAACGTTGGCGTTGTGGGAAATGAAGCCGACCTTTTCGCCCTCGGCGTTGGGGTTGACCAGCTCAAAGGGCTTGGGCGCGTTCTTCTTGGCTTCGTATTCGGGATCCTCCAAAATGCGGATATAATCGATGTCGATCTGTCCGACAGCGTTGAACGGGTCGAAGCGAAGCTGTGTGATCTTATCCTTCCATGCGCTGTTGGTGATTTCGGCTTCGTATTCCTCCCATTCGCCGTGCGACGAATTGTCCTTTAAGCGAAGCTTGATGGTTTTTGCTTCGCTGAGCGAATTGTCGGAGGAGGTGGCGAAATACATGGTCAGCGATTCAAAGCGTTCTTCCGTTTCGCCGGTCGGATTGCCATCCTCGTCCTTAACATCCACAAAGGTCGGGGTGTATTCATAGCGAACACGGAAGGCGATCTTGTTGTACTTTTCCGCTTCGAACGGCGTGATCGAAAGGCTCAAGGCCGGGTCGGCGTAGTTCGAGGTGGACTTGCAGGACATATAGCCGTCGGAGGTGAGAAGGGTCATAGCTCCGGTTGTCCAGCCCTCGTTATCGCCGTTCACGTTGAACTCCCAGCTGTAGGGGGTGCGCGATTCTTTGGCTTCAAAGAATGCTTTCTTGACTTCTTTTTCGGTCGTTGTGACAACTGCGCCGTTTTCGGTCATTTCGTAGGTGTAGCCCATATCCTCACAGAATTTCTTCAAAGGGATCATCGGCAGACCGTCAAAGAGATACATGGTATAGCCGAGTTGCTTGCTCTTGCCGTCGAGATAGTAGAAGTCCTTGCCGACAACGTATTTGACGGTGTGTCCGCAACCGTTGACGGTGAGAATCTGCGCTTGGTCATCCCAATTGCAGTAGGTGTTGAACAGAAATTCCAGACCGATGGACATATCAAACGCAATCAGGTAGTCGCCGTTTGAAGCCTTGGCCGGCGGGAGTTTCATGTCAACGGTGGTGTCATTGACGGTAAGCGTGAGCACTTCCTCGGGAGAAGCAGCCTCGGTGCCCAGGAATTCGATGCTCTTGATAACAAACTCATCGCCCGAGGAGCCGGTCGGGTCGATACGATACCATTTTAGTGTGCCCGTCCAGTTTTTGTTTTCGCTGAAATCCAAGTAGTATTCTTCAAAATCGCCGGTTTCGGAGGCTTTTGCTCCGCAGGCCTTTGCTTCGTTCCAGGTTTGATCGTGCTCGGGAACGAAATACATACGCAACGATTTTCCGATCGGAAGCTTGGCGGTGATCTTCACCAGCGTTGCCTTGGAAAGGTCGAGACTGTTTCCGTTACCGAAGGCCAAATAGTTATCGGGCGAATTGGTCGTTCCGCTGATCGAGCCGTCCTCGTTTTTGGAGAAGCCGTCCACACCGCTTGCATTGATCGCACCGGGATGGGTGGCGGGGATTACGGTAAGCACCGTCTCGTATTCGGAGGGGTCGATCTCCTTTACGGGCTTCACATAATCGCCGTTCTTGCGAAGCAGCTTCTGATGCTGCGGATACATGCGGTTGATACGCCTAAGCTGGTTGGCCGTGGGAACAGTGTTGAGCGAAGAATCGGTCTTTTCTTCGGTGAAAGCTTCGCGTATAGCGTCAAGATAGCCGAAGCCGTTGAGCTTTTCGCAGGGCATGACGTAGGTTCCTTCGCCGTATTCGTTCCAGGTGGAGATCATATACAGATTTTCCTGCCAGGTGTCCTTTTCGGCATAGGTGGGGGAGAATTCGTCTCTTGCCCAGACAGCGGCTTTCTTCAAGTCGGAGGCGGTCATGAGAGGACTGCGCGAACCGCCCCAGGCGACGCTGTTAAAGCCGACCGAAAGGGTGGGGATGGTGTAGACATTGGTGTCCTGGGCGTTGGAAATGTTGCTCTGTTGGTTGGTTTCGAGCTTGTAACCCGAAGCGCCCCAGTTGTAAGCGGAGGTTGCGTCAAAGCCCGCATTTTTCAGCGTTTCACTGGAAGCGGCATTGCTTCCGATATAGATCATACCGTCAAAGCCGAGCTTTTTGACCTCTTCCTCCAGATAATCGAGTGCTTCGCGGCAGGTTTCCACACTGTTGAAGCCCTTGGAACCGTACAGCTTATCGGGGGTGAACACATACAGAAGCAGCTTGTTGTCGATGGTCATGTAGCGTTCGTCCTTGAAATAGTGCTCGATTAAGCAGGGAACGAAGAACTGCTTCCATTGATCCATATTTGTGGGTGTCGCACCCGCGGCGGCTTCCCAAATGAGGCAGTATTTCATCATGTAGGAATATTCTGCGTTCATGTAGCCGTCTTTTAAGTGATAATCGTTGGAAAATACATCGATCGGCACCGTGTTGCGGCCGGGGAACCAGCAGAACGCCTGGAAATCGATACCGTGCTCGACCATATATTTGATTTCCCAGTCGGCTGTTTCGGGATTGCCCTCGTCATAATAGCCGAGTACGGGACGAATCTCATCGTAAGGCGTGATGCAAGCCCAACCCGAGTGCATACCGTTTCTCCAAAGAGAGCAGATATTGATACCGACATTGTATTTTTCCTCGCCCGCAGGCTTGACGGGCACGGGAACGTAATCGTCCGCAATCTTCTTTTCGAAAATGCGTAAGTAGTACGGCGAAACGGAATCTTCCTCATTGGGATTGACAACCGTGTAGTTGTCGATGGATGTAGCGGCCGAAGCAAAGGGAACCTCGGCTACGATACGTCCGTTGACGCGCACGATGATGGTTTGCGTTTCGGTGTTCATTTCGAGACGGAAGGTGTACATGACCGTGCGGACATAGTTTTCGTACACCGTCTGACCGTTGACGTAGAAGTTTTTGTCATCGGCGGTGAAAACTGCGACCTCGGAACTTCCGCTCATGAAATAGTAGACGGCACTTTGACCGTTCTTCAAAAGCAGAGCACTTTCGGCAACGGCAATGCCGGAAACCGGACGAAATTCTTCATAACGCTTGGAAGCCGCCGCCAATGAAAAGTTCGACTCATAGACGGAGTAGTTGACCACCACGCTCATGGCCGTGCCGCGGATGACACCGGTGCTCTCCTCGGTCGTACCGTAACGGTAGTTCTGAAGATTGGTCGCTTTACCGCTCGTAGCAAGCGGATACGTTCCGCAGTCCTTGCCGTTGATCTCGGTGGTGCTTCGATTGTTGTCCAAATCGATATATAAAGTGAACGTAAAGGAAGCCTCGTTATCGACGAAGGTGTAAATCGGGGTTGTCGTTCCGTCGGCGTTCAGGTATGTCCATGCATGATCCTTGACTTCCAGACGGTAGACGGGTTCTCCGTCCTTGTTGCGGAAATCCATGTAGATTCCGTCGCTGTTCTGCGAGATGGAGAACGTGGCATCCAAGCGGACAAGACCGGTCGTGGTGTTATTGAATTCGCGGATCATGGCCGTACCGTACTCGGTGCTCACATCGGCAAGCGACCCATACGAATCACTGATGTTGGTACGGGGCGAACCACCGCGGTTGTCGAGCGTCCAACCGGAGTTGATGCCTTCCTTTCCGCCCCAGGAGTCAAAGCTGTCGTTGTAAACGAGCAGATAAGCGCCGTCGGTGGAGTACAGGTCCAACGTCTTTTCAAGACGGTTTTCGGGAAGCGCCACACGGTTGATGATCGCCGCCGATTCGGCGCGCGTGATGTTGTCCTCGGGATGGAAGTTGCCGTAGCTGTCCGAACCCATGACCACACCGGCCCGGTACAGTGTGAGCAGTTCGTCCGCATAGTCGCTTTTTTCGGAGACGTCGGGAATCTCCGACACCGTATTCTTGGCGGTGAAATAGCCGTCCGGCATAGCGTTTTCGAACAGAACGGCGACCTCATAACGCTTGGCGGCTCGGTCGTAGGAATCGAATTGATCTTCGGTCAAGAAGCCGTGCGAGATGGCATAATTGACATACGGCGTATACCATTCTTCGCCCTCGGCGGCCGTGGGGATTGCGGCATTTTCCCAAATTGCGTTGGCACGGCTTGCCATGGTCACCGCCTCGGCTACCGTTACCTTTCCGTTCGGGTCGAAGAGCGAATCTCCGATACCGTTCATGAGTCCCAGCTCATAGGTGGATTTGACTTCATCGGCGTACCATTCTGTGGAAGGCACATCGGTGAAGAGGTTTTCGGTGTAGGTTTTGCTCTTTTCAAAATTTGCGGCAAGCGACGCAGAAGAAAGCGCGGCGACCAAAAAGCCGAAAACCAGCATTCGTTTTGCATGTTTCACAAGAATCTTCTCCTTTTCCGTATATTTATTGTAGATTCTATTTTTATTGTACTATATACGGCTTCATCTGTCAAGGACATTTTTTCGAAAAAAATTAACACAAACTCGAATGCTTTATAACCCCTTGCTTCTTGACAGATTCTCCGTTCTCTTGTATAATACCGACAAAGGCGGTGACGGAAACATGCGTAATACCACAACATTTGTAAACAGATACGAGGTACGTCATTATACCGAGGACGGCTTGCCGTGCTTTTGTCATTTCGGATATCTGTGCGACAAAGATACGGCTCCGTCTCCGAATTGGCATCGGGACATCGAGATTGCCCTGTGTACTCTCGGGGAGGGCGCGATGGAAACCGGCGAAAAAACGGTTGAATTTAGGGTCGGAGATATCGTTGTGGCCAATTCGAATGTTCCGCATACCTTTATCACAAAATCGCGTGTGGAGTACTGGTTTTTGATTTTGGATCCCCGGTTTTGCGAGGTGTGCGGCTATGCGCCCGAAGAAATCCGACTTCAAACCAAGATTCGGGATGAGGCTCTGACGGACATATACAAAAACATCGTGAAGATCACGCACAGCGAAACGGAGTTTCGTGTGTTGAAAACGAGATTGGAATGTTCGCGGCTGTTGCTTCACCTGTTTGAGCGATATGCGGATTTTTCGGAAAAGACGGAAAGTCTGCCATATGCGCTTCATGCGCAAAAGATTGTCGAATATTTGAGCTATAACTATCCGTCCGCACTGTCCGTAGACGCCGTGGCGGAATATGTGGGAATCAACCGTTCGCGTCTGGCGAAGGAATTTAAGCGCTACACGGGACAAACGATTTTAGAGCAGTTGAATTATATCCGCTGCAAAAATGCAAGGGTTCTGATCGAGGGCGATACGAAAATCGGGGAAGCGGCCGAACGGTGCGGCTTTGATAACCGATCGTATTTTACCCGTACCTATAAGCGATATTTCGGCGAGCTGCCGGGTCAAACAAGAAAACGGGCATTGTCAAACAGAAAAGAACCGTAAAATGCAAAGGGGCACAGCATCGAATGATACTGCGCTCCTTTTCGTTTTGATTCATTTACGCCTTATCCGTTGTAAGATACGCTTCGTCGTCTCCTCTTTCCAACGCATAGCCGACCGTCTCGGCATACAGCGACAGAGGCAGAAGCGGCATCCCGTCAAGGAATGAGAACGGCTCGGCAAGCGTTCGCTTCTCGCCGTCCCATACGAGCTCGTCCGATCCGCGCGTGAGAACGGCCGTATGCTTGCCGTACAGCGTCAGCGTCTTTTCCGTGTCGTTCCACTCATAGTACAGCTCTTTGACCTTGGCCAGCGTGTTGTTCGGGTCTAAAGCAAAATAAACCTCGCCGCCGCGCTCGGACGCATACACCGGCAGACTGATCGACAGACCGTCCAAATAAACCGAAATATGCTCCGGTGCCGCCATGAACTCAACACTTTCGAGGATAAAGTCACCCTCGCCCCAAATCGGGTCTAAGCGGAAGCTCACAATGTTTCCGCGCCATTCGGGATTGTTGTACACCATAAACGGAAGCGGCGCGATGCGCTCGGGCACGGTCAGGGTCGGTGGGCACTTGGCATCGACGAAATCGTTCTTGAAGAAAATCTCGGTACAGCACACCTGATCGACCGGCTTATAGGCGCGAATATTCACGATGATATGCGACACCTTGTCCGGGTTGAGCGGGAGCGGCCCTTTTAAGAGCATGTACGGATCATGCCGATCGGAATGTCCGACCAAACGTCCGTCGGCAATCTCAAGCTTCGAAAAGCCCTCAAACTCCCATTTATCCAAATCCGCTTCGTCCTTAAACGTATAGGTATATAATGCCTTTCCGCCCGTCAGATCGGGTTTTAAGCGGTCATCCTTGGCGAACAAACGGCGATTTTTGGGGTGCATGAGACAGATACGATCCTTCTGATTTTCACTCGGAAACACATCCGTATGCGGCACATCCTCGCAGAACACCTCGCGAACGGCATCCAAATACCCGAACCCATTCAGCCCGGACGGGCAGATATAGGTTCCCTCGCCGTATTCGTTCCAGTTGGACAACAGCACAAGCTTACTCTTCCACGAGCCCATCGGCGCACGCGGCAGCATTTCGTCGCGACACCAGGTAAGCGTTTCGCGCATTCCCTCGGCTGTCATATTGGGCGAACGTGTTCCTGCCCAGGCCACGTTGTTAAAGCCCGTGCTGACCGTGGGGATGACATGCACATGTCCCGTTTCGGTCTGACCGCGAATCAAATCTTCGGTCTGCTGTACGCTGTCACCCTGTTTGCCCCAGTTATACGCCTGAGAGCCGTCAAAGCCCGCCTGTTGATAGATTTCCTTCGGTGCGTCGCAGAATGCGATGATAAGATCGTCGTAGCCTAACTTTCTGACCTTGTCGCGCAGATAATCCAGCTCGATCTTCGTCTTTTCGGGGCCTCCGAACATGTTGATAACGCCGCCGGCGTTGTAAACGGACATGAACGCCTTATTGTCGATAGACATGTAGCGCTCATCCGAGAAGAAATAATCGATCCAATACGGAACCAAAATCTTACGGAAGCATTCGTTGCCTTCAAAATGCACCGACGCGGCCGCTTCCCACAGAAGCGCGAATTTGCACTTGTCGGAGTATTTCGCGTTCATGTGTCCTTCGTACCAGGCCGCGCCCAAATGCGTCGAGCGCATGGGAACGCTGTTTTGGGAGGAATACCAGCAATACAGCTCAAAATCCACGCCGTGCTCGGCCAAGAATTTGATCTCCCAGTCGGCCGTCTCGGGAAGCCCCTCGTCGTAGTAGCCCATAATCGGCTTGACCTCGTCGAACGGCGTGATGCAGTCCCAACCTTTATGTTCGCCGGTGCGCCACAGCGGGCAGATGTTCATACCCACATAGGTGTCGCCCTTCTTCTTGGGAACGATCGGCTCGGGCACATAGTCGGCCGGCTCGTCGGGCATCGGATAGGCGAACACCTCACCGAAATAAGCGGTCGTTTTTTTGCCGTTTTCCGAACGAAGGGTAAGCTCCATACGGTTGACGTGCGAAAGCGTCTCATCCGCAAAGGCAAGCACCGTTACCTGTTTGCCGTTGAGCTTGATACGCACGGTCTTATCGGTGAAATTCACCTCGGCTCGCAGAGTCTGCCAAACGTCAAAGCTGTGCTTCTTCAATTCGCCGCCGCACGCTTCGAGCGCCAATCCCGCATCCGACACACAAAACGCACAGCCGTTCTCGTCGTACATACCGATATCCAAATGTCCGTTGTGATCGCGAAGCAGGTATTTGATCGTGAAGATCAGATTGTTGTCCGCACGGTCAAAGGCTCTCGCAACGGTAACGGAGGAATCCTTTCCGGCCTCTAAGCAATAGGAAGTATCAAACAGATGATGACCGAAATGCTTGTTCTGCGCCTTGGCGCGTCCCACCGTCGTGACGGTGTATTCGGCGGGGAGCGCTCCCTCCTCCAAATGTACGTTGAAATCGTAGATATGGTAATTTTTGTACAGCTTGGTGGAATAGGTCAGCGCCGCATTTCCGATATCTTCCTCGGCAAAACCGCAGGCAAAGTACGAAACGCACGCCGCAGAACCATTGACGGCAAATTCGCCGATGTATTTCTTGTCGGAATACAGCAAAAAGCGTCCGGTATCCAGATTCACGGCCAATTTGATGTAGTGCCGTCCGTAGGAAACGGGAAACAGCTTCGTGTTGTCCAACCAAAACGCGCCGTCATGAAATACCAGCTTCAGAAGCGAAGCGTCCTTATCGGCAAGACGCATATAAAAGCCCTCGCCGTCGATGAGGCGGTAGTTGGCTTCAAGGGTCAAAACACCGTTCGATTGGGGCGTGATGGGTCGCTTGAAGGTGGTCGGACGATCCGCAAGAATGCTGTGCAACAGGCATTCCGGATACGCGGTCGTGTAGGAGTCCTGTCCGTCGGCCCCGCGATTGTCGAGATCCCAGCCGGTTTTCGGAACATACCAGCAGTTGTGCGATGTGTCCTCGATCAAAACGAGCGGACGGTCGTTTTTGTTGTTCTTCATAAAAAAACACCTCGTTTTCATGGTAGAGTGGGTAAAAATCCCTACCCACATTGTACCATAAAAACGGGTTTTGTCAAGTACTTTTTGCGATGTTTGCCTATATTTTCGGCAATAGTGAATTCCCAAAGTAAATTCCACAGTAGGAAAGCGGTGGAATTTACTTTGGGAATTCACATTGTGTGTTCTCTTGAAATTATCCATACCGCCCACATGTGAGAAAGACGTTTCGGGGGCATTGGGGGCGAGGTTTTCGAACTCCATACGGAAGCCGCGCCAATCGCTTCCGTTATAGCGAATGACAGCGCCGATATTAAGGGACGGCTTATCCTTGTTTTTATTCGTTTCGGAGCCACGTTTATCGGATTCGGAATCGGCGGTATCTTCCATAACGCGACGAATAAACGGGTCTGCGTTCAGCTTGTCGGGGTCAACCACTTCACCGTTCACAATACCGCGTCGGGCGAGTTCTTCGCGGATGGTGACAGGGTCAATGTCTTCAAAGGTTTCTTTTTTCGGCTTGACGGATTCTTTTTCGACGATCTTTTCGGATTTCGTTTTGCTCTCATCGGCAAAAGAACGGTAGGAATCGTACAACTCTTTCGGGACAATGAATCCTCCGGCATAGCGCGAATAGTAGCCGCCGGTGCGCTCCTTGACGGTTTCGGCAACGGCTTTATAATCCTCGGTCGAGACACGCTTTTCCAGTTTTAAGATGTATATGGTTTGTCCGGTTTTGGTATTTTTCCCGATCTCGACCGTGTGTTCGGGGAGATCGGACAGGGGGTAAGCGGTGTCGGAGGAAATTGTTTTCGAATTGTTTACGGTAATATCAGTATTTTGTTCATTGGTTTCGGATATTCTTATATTAAGAGGGGACTTTATAGTGGGGGTCGTTTCGGGCGTTACTGCGGGGCTTGGTACATCGCGTGATCCACTCCCCTCGTCAATTAGAATATCTGTTTCGAGCGTTTGATTGATGTTGTTTGCAGTGTTAGTGTTTTTTTGTATGTAGGCAGAAGTAATATTTACAGTTTCTGCGTTTGTATTCGGAACAGCTTCCACCACATAAAAAGTCCCATCAATCGCTTTTGAATACTGAACGGTCGGCGCATTTGCCGTATGACCGTTCTTTTTTATTGTCGTATAGGCAGACGAATTTCCGGCAGGGTCTATCGAATCATAGTTATCAAGAACATATTGTATTCTTTCCCAATCAGCTATCTCGCTCATGCTGTGATCTTGTTGGCCGTTCTTTCCGTGTCGGTTTTCAATGTGCTGAACAATATGGGAATCCAATGCCGTTTTAAACCCGTGCGGATCTATGCCTGTAATACTCT
>CAZYFX010000034.1:0-17212 GCA_964646725.1 uncultured Oscillospiraceae bacterium | reverse complement strand
TTTCACCTTTTTATTTTTTTAATTGAACACAAAGTGCATTGTACCACACTTTTTCCTACTTGTCAAGTAATTTTTTTAAATCTTCCAATTTATTTGCGCCGAAATCAATTTTGCAGGTGCATTTTCCCTTATTTTTGTTGATTCCGCATATCGGACACAGCCCTTTGCAGTCCTCGGTGCAGAGAACGCGCGTGGGAAGCTCCAGATAAAACACCGTCTGCGCCAACTCCGCGATATCGAGACGAGCATCGGGAACTTCGATATAATCCTCGCTGTCCTCGTTCATGAGCTTTTTTGTCAAGCCGTAGGTGCGCTCAAAGGAAAAATCCTTTTTCAGTTCCTCGGCGCAGCGCGCACAGTGCGTGTCGTAAAAGCCGGATACCGTAAACGAAAGCTCAATATAGCTTTCGGCTTTGTTACGTCCGCGTGCCTTTTCGTAGACCCGCCCCTCGACCCGTATCGGTTCGGGAAAGGAAAGATCCTCCGCATCCGTTCCTTCCGGTGTGAACGTAAAGGAAAACGGAATTTCGGTCACATCGCCGTTGTAAAGGCCGGATACGTCGATTTTTTGCCAGTCGTTCTTTTGCATATGATCTGCCCGTTCCTCGCAAAACACCCCGACCGTAGCGGCTCTATTATATACCATTTGCCGCCACTTGTCAAGTCCTGCTTGCGAATGTTTATAATTCCTTTATTTATACGTCCAAATTGGTGACGTATTTGGCATTCTGTTGAATGAACGCACGGCGCGGCTCCACCTTTTCGCCCATCAACAGCGAGAAGGTTTCGTCGGCTTCCATGGCGTCCTCGATGCGAACCTGAATGAGTGTACGGTGCTCGGGATCCATGGTCGTTTCCCACAGCTGCTCCGCGTCCATCTCACCGAGACCTTTGTAGCGTTCGGCGCTGACGTTTTTGCCGCCCAACTCCTCGATGTACATGTCGCGTTCCTCGTCCGAAAAAGCATAGCGAATCTGCTTGCCCTTGAACACCTTGAAAAGCGGCGGCTGGGCACAGTAAATATGTCCGTTTTCGATGAGCGGACGCATGTGACGGAAGAAGAAGGTCAAAAGCAGCGTCTTGATATGCGCACCGTCCACATCGGCATCGGCCATGATGATGATCTTGCCGTAGCGAAGCTTTTCGAGATTGAATTCACTGCCCACGCCGCAGCCGAGTGCAATGATGATCGGCGTGATCTGTACGCTGGACAGAATGCGGTCGAGTCGGGATTTTTCAACATTCAATATCTTACCGCGCATCGGAAGAATGGCCTGGAACTTGCTGTCGCGTCCGTCCTTGGCGGTACCGCCTGCGGAATCACCCTCGACCAAAAACAGCTCGGTGTTTTCCATACTGCGATCCTGGCAGTCGGCAAGCTTTCCGGGAAGCGTCGTGCGGTCGAGTACCGACTTGCGGCGCGTCAATTCTCTGGCTTTTTTGGCGGCTTCGCGGGCGCGGGAGGCCGAGAGTGCTTTTTCGACGATGATCTTTCCGACCGCCGGGTTTTCTTCCAGATAAGCGGTCAGACGTTCGCTCATGAGCGTCTCGACAAACGGTCGGATATCGGCATTTCCGAGCTTGCTCTTGGTCTGTCCTTCGAACTGTGCTTCGGGAAGCTTGACATTGATGACCGCGCACAGGCCGTCGCGCACATCCTCGCCCATAAGATTTTTGTCATCGGCCTTCAGATAGCCGAATTTACGTGCATAGTCGTTTAATATCTTGGTCAACGCATTTTTGAAGCCCGTCTCGTGCATACCGCCTTCCATGGTGCGCACGTTGTTGGCAAAGGAGAAGAGCGTCTCATCGTATTTGTCGTTGTATTGGAGCGCGATCTCGCAGGAAGTGTCCTCCTTGCGGCCGGCCACATAAATGACTTCCTCGTGCAGAAGGTTGGCGTGCTTTTTGGCATTCAGATGCTCCACAAAGCTGCGGATACCGCCCTCGTAGCAAAGCTCCACGCGTTTTTCCTTCTTGGGAGCGGCGTCCTCGGGTGCCACATCCTCCTCGTCGAATTCGTGCTCGAAGCCCTTTTCTTCGTCCTCGTCCTCGTATTCGACAAGTTCCGGCTGTTCATCCGCCTGCTCGGGACGCAGATCGACCAATTCGATGGCCAAACCCGCGTTCAAAAACGCCTGCTCGCGTAACATGGACAAAACCGTGTTGTATTTGACCACGATCTCATCGAACACCGTGTCATCCGGCTTGAAGCGCACATATAAGCCGTGCATGTCCGTCGGCCCTTCCTCGGCGAAGGCGCGGGCTACCTTGCCGCGTTCGAAGCGTTCGGTGTATTTCTTGCCGTCGTGGCAGTTGACGATCTCCGTCCATTCGGACAGCGCATTGACGACCGACGCGCCCACACCGTGCAGACCGCCGGAGATTTTGTAGCCGTCGCCGCCGAATTTACCTCCGGCATGAAGCACGGTGAACACGACCTCTAACGTCGGGATTCCCATTTTGGGGTGCATGCCGGCCGGGATACCGCGTCCGTTGTCCAGGACGGAAATGCTGTTGTCCTCGTGCAAGGTCACGATGATGCGGTCACAGATTCCGGCCAAGGCCTCGTCGATGGAGTTGGTGACGATCTCGTAGATCAGATGGTGCAAGCCCTTTTCCGAAGTCGAGCCGATGTACATACCCGGGCGCTTGCGGACGGCTTCCAAGCCCTCCAGAACCTGAATCTGGCTTTCATCGTATTTGTGCGCTTCGGTGTCCACCGCCGTGTCGGCGGCGCTCACCTCGTCGATGAATTGCTCGTTTTCCATATTGTTGTTTTCCTGCATGATGTACTCCTGTTTGTGTATTTACAAATATTTCGACTGTCTCTTCCAACGTCCGTAAAGGGAGCTTGTGGAAAGAGAGGTCATATACGCCTGTTCGCGGATGCCCTTGGTGACGACCACAAAGCTTTTGGGAATGTCGCTTGCCACGTTGACCAACCGTCCCAATTGCTCAAGCCCCGCCAAATAGCGTTTGGTATCGGTTTTTGTGCTTGCCGTATCCAAATCGAACACGCCGAGAATGCTGTCCTTGGGGAGAACCGTCGTAGCGCCGATGTTGATGTACGGATGATTTTTCGTATGCTTCATACGGCTCCTTTCCCACCGTCCGACGGACAGGTAACGTGACCGTCGGCCACATGAAGCAGGTGTACCGCATCGGTCGGAAGCGACGAGCGATCGCAGGCGCTGATGATGACCTGACGGCCGTCCAAAAGCTCAAGCAGGCGCGCACGGCGAAATTCGTCCAGTTCCCCGAACAGATCGTCAAAGAGAAACACGGGATATTCACCGGTCAGCTCCTTGAACAGTTCACCCTCGGCAAGCTTTAACGCCAACACCGCGCTGCGCTGCTGCCCCTGGGAAGCAAAGGTGCGCGCGGCGAAATCCGAAAGAGCGATGCTTTCGTTTTCGCTTTCCGCGTCCGCTTCGTCCGACTCCAAATGTCGCCGTTCGTCGTCGGTCAATCGATCGGCGATAAAAACGGCCAAATCGTCCTTGTGCGGGCCATGAAGTGCCCGTCCGAAGCGAAGCTCTGACAGGCGGTCGGCGCGAAACACGGACAGCAGTCGGCTTTCCGTTTCCTCCGCATTGTCCGTGACGGATGCGCCGCGAAGGCCGGAGCAGAGATATTTGATTTCCAAGCGCTCGCGCGAATCGGTAAGGGCGGTGTAAAAGCGGGCGGCGTGTGTTTGAATGTGTGAAACGAAAGCGCTTCGCTGGCGAAGTAATACCGCGCCGGCGCAAGCAAGCTGTGTGTCCAAAACGTCCAAATACGCTTCGTCCGGACGTCCGAGTGCCGCGTTTTTCAAGTAAGCGTTTTTCTGCGAAAGAATTTTCAAATAGTCGTTCATGCATCGCACATAGCGCGGCGCAAGTTGAGACAGCGCGATATCGGTAAAGCGTCGCCGTTCTTCGGGACTTCCTTTGATGAGCGACAAATGATCGGGTGTGAACAGCACGGCGCGGAAGATTCCCAAAAATTCCGATGCGCGGGGCGTTTCACAGCCCTGATACAGCATTTTTTTGGTAAGCTTGTGACCGCCATCTTTTTTCCAGCACAAGCTCATGCTTTCGACGAGCGGCTCGGAGCGACCCGCGCTCTGTGCACCCTTGCGGCAAAAACGGATCGACGCTTCGGCATTCGTCTTACCGCGCCGAATGAACTCGGTCTCCTTGCGGGTACGGAAGCTCCGTCCCGACGCGAACAGATAAATGCATTCGAGCGTATTGGTCTTTCCCGCCGCATTTTGCCCGTACAGCAGATTGATGCCGTCGGAAAAGCGAATCTCACCCGACGCCAGATTGCGATAGCCGTTTGTGCCCAAACTTTGCAAAAGCATTATTTTGCGATTCTGTTGCCGTGAAAGACGGTTCCCAGCAAAAACTTCGGCAATTTCATCATGCGCCCCACGCGTGACGGATTTTTCGAGAAGCGATACAGCCATTCGAGATTGTGCTTCAGGTAAAATTCGGGTGCGCGTTCGGCAACGCCCGCGAAAACGTCCAAAGAGC
This sequence comes from uncultured Oscillospiraceae bacterium, assembly GCA_964646725.1. Taxonomy (GTDB): domain Bacteria; phylum Bacillota; class Clostridia; order Oscillospirales; family CAG-382; genus UMGS882. The sequence goes on along the minus strand of CAZYFX010000034.1, from coordinate 12,692 downwards.
CGCCGAGCCCGGCCGCAAAACGGACGCTTCCGAAGCGTTCGCGATTCTTGTAAATGAAACGCTCCTGCTTGGGCGCACCTAAGCAAACGAACAGGATGTCCGCACCGCTTGCGCGAATGCCCTCCAAAATGTCCTCGGTTTCTTCGTCGTTGAAAAAGCCGTCGCGCCCGTCGATTTCGAGCGAAGGATACTTCGCTTTGAGCGCTTCGGCGGCCATTTCCCATACGGCGGGGGAGGAGTCGGTCTTTTTGGCTCCGCCGAAGAAATAGAGCTTCAAATGTTTCTCGGCGGCGTATGCGAGAATACGGGCGGCCATTTCGATCCCGGCTACCTTTTCTTTTAAGGGCGTTTTCAAGATTTTGGAAGCATAAACAACGCCCACACCGTCCGGGATGATAAGGTCGGCGCCGTTGATGATTTCATACAGCGTCGGATTTTCCACACAGGCCTCCACGATTTCGGAATTGGGGGTCACCATGTAGGAAAAACCTTCGGCATCAATAAGAGCGGTGGCTTTGTCGAAAGCCTCGTCCATGGTCACGTTGTCGAACATGACACCGCGGACGTTGATCTTTTCGGTTTGCGACATACCGTGCATCCTTTCTTTGTTTCTGCGCCTGTGTGCGCGGCCGTGTTTCGGTGCGGGACGTATGCATACAAGCTTTCTTACTATATATTATAGCACAAATAAACGTTTTTGTAAAGGGCTTTTTTTGATTTCCTTGCAATAAGCGCTTTTGAAATTCCGTATCGGAAGGATAAAGCGGAACAAATTCGTCTGTTTTTGCGTCTGTTTGATGAAAACGACAACTTGTGCGAGGAAAAACTGAAATTTCCGTTAAATTTTCTAAAAACTCTTGTGTAAAACGCAAATATGGTGTATGATATAAGTAATGATATCTAAATATGGTGTATTCTGCCCAAAATGAAAGGATGAACGCTATGAAAAAGAAAAAGCTTGCCCTTCGTGCAGCGGTTTCCTTTGCCGCCGTGCTTGCCGTCGGTACGCTCGGCGCTTCCGCCAAAGTGACCTTGAACGACATCGACGGACACTGGTCGAAGGAGTTTGTGGAATACGGCGTGGAGAAAGGGTACATAAACGGCTACGAGGACGGATCGTTTATGCCGGAAAAGACCGTTACCCGTGCCGAGTTTTCCAAAATGCTCAATTCGGCCATCGGTATATCCAAAAAGGAAACGATCTCCTTCGGCGATGTACAAAAGGGCGAATGGTATTATGACGAGGTCTGCAAGGCCGTGTATGCCGGCTGTATCAGCGGCTACGAGGACAATACCTTCCGTCCGGGCAATAATATCACCCGTCAGGAAGCGGCCGTCATTCTTTCGCGATTGGCTTTGCGTGCCGAGAATCCCAAGTCCGTTGCTTCTTTTAAGGATGCCGACGATGTGTCGGATTGGGCAGAGGATGCGATGGAGCTTGCCTATTCCAAGGGCTTCATCACGGGCGACGACTTGAATCGGCTTCTTCCGCAGGGGCTTTTGACCCGTGCGCAGGCCGCCAAGATCATTTATACGTTTTTGCAGACCGAAAATATCCATAACGGAAACTATACCGTCAACACACCGAATGCGATCTGCTCCGAAACACTGTTTACCGACGATGTGATCTTTGCCTCCACCGCACGCTGCAACTCACTGACGTTTGACGGTTGCCGTGTGCTCGGCTCGGTCAAGCTTTCGGGCAGCACCGCCGCCACCCTTTCCGTTAAGGATTCCGACCTTGCGTTTTTGGAGCTTGCCGACGGCGCAGCCGCTCCGAGCATATCGCTTTCGGATGACGCATCCGTTAAATATACGCGCCTGCAAGCGCCTGCCACGCTGGCCGGCGACGGCTTCGGTACGATTTATCTGCTCGGCGGCAATATGCTTACCGGTACGGTCGAAATCGTTGACGAGCCGAACAAGGTCATCGTTTCCGCAAGCTCGATCATCAGCTGCGACAATCTTCCCAACGTCGAGTTCACCCAAAAGGGCTCGTATACCTTCCAGCGCGGAACGATCGAAAATATGACGCTCTCCGCCGGTGCGGCCGGCAGTGTCGTTACGCTGGCAGCGGACGTTACGGTCGAGAATCTGACGGTGAGCGGCGCGGCTTCCTTTATGGGTTCGGGAACCATCGAAAAGGCCGATAATAAGGTGAGCGGCGTGACCTATGAAACCAAGCCGAAAAAACAGACCGGCACGACGTCCGGCACCGCTTCCGACGATAAAGAGGAGAAAACGGACGGCTTCATGCCGAACTCCTATTCGCCGTCCAAAAATGCGACGAACGTTTCCATATCCGCCGATATCATTCTGTACTACAGCACCGCTCTGTATGACAAGGACGGCGATACGGTCACAAAGGCATATCTCGAAAAGAACGTCGAACTGCATCGCGCCTCCGCTTCGGGCAAGGAAGTGGACTTTGACGTGGCCGTTAATTCCACCAACCGCCGCATTACACTCGTTCCCACCGATAATCTTGACAACGGCGTGAAGTACTATGTCGTGATCCCGGCCGGAACCTTTACCGACAGCGAAGGCAATCCCTCCGGCACCGTTTCCTACAGCTTCACGACCATGAAGAGCTCTTCCTCGTCGAATTCTTCGAACAGCAGTACCTCCGACGCCGATATCACCTATACGCCCAAGAACAAGGCGACCGGCGTTTCGGTGAGCGATTCGCTCAAGATCGTCTTTGATTCGGCGATTAAGGACACCGACGGCGATACGCCGACCTCCTCGTACTTGTCCCGCACCGCCATCGAGCTTCGCGAAAAGAGCACGTCCGGCGAAAAGGTGACCATCAACGCCACCCTGTCCTCCAACGGACGCACCGTGACGATCAAGCCCGACGAAACGCTCAAGGCCAATACCAAGTATTACCTGATCGTGGTCGGAAGCACCCTGAAGTGCGGCGGCTCGAAAGTTTCCAAGGATTACATCTACTTTACCACCGACGACGAATTGAACGTCACCATGACGCCCGACTCCGGTTCGACCGGTGTGGCGCCGGATACCGATATCGTTCTGACCTTCAATTCCGCGATATTGCGTCCCTCCGGATCGAATGTGACCAAGAGCTATCTGCAGGAAAGCATCGAGCTTCACCAAAAATCGGCGAGCGGTACGGAATTGGATTTCCTGGCAACGCTGGATACCGATAAGAAGACCGTTACCCTTGTCCCGACCGAGGAGCTGGCTGCCGGTACAAAATATTACGTTGTTATCCCTGCCGGAAAATTTGCCAACGAAAGCGGCGCGGAGAACGAGAAGATATCGCTGAACTTTACGGTAGCCACCTCCATGACGCCGACCTTTACGCCGAATAAGGGAAGCACCGGTGTCAGCGTAGATGCTCCGATCGTGATCAAATTCAGCGAGCCCGTATATGCAGACAAAAATCAGAAACCGCTGACAGCCGATTATATTAAGGAAAAGGTTGTTACCTTCAAAAAGGGAACCACCTCCTCCGGCACATCCGTTTCCTACAATGTGGAGATCTCGGCCGATAAAACGACCATCACCTTAGTGCCGACCGCGCCTCTTACCATCGGGAAATCGTACTATGTGGCCGTCAAGAGCGGCACGCTGTACAACGAAAGCAAGAAGAGCAACGCTTCCGGTACCTGCACCTTTACGACAGCCAACCCCAACGCGCCCGAGTTTCTCCCCGAAAACGCGGAGACCGACGTCGATGTGGACACAAAGATCGAGATCACGTTTGAGGACAAGATGTATACCTCCGCCGGAAAAGAGCTTACGACCTCTTATCTTAAGAGCGACGTGCTTGCCCTCTATGAGGACAGCTTAAACGGAACCGAGGTTACCTTCGGCGTCACGCTCAGCGACGACAAAAAGACCTTTACCATCACCCCCAAGTCCGACCTTTCGGGCAACACCACCTACTATATCGTGGTGCGCGAAGATACGCTTGAGAACTCGGACGGCGAGGAAAACACGGAATATGTCAGCTATTTCACGACCGAGGACGTTGTGAGTACCGATTATACCGTTACGCCGAAGAAAAACGCGACCGGCGTTTCGGTCGAAACGGCCGTTACCTTCGAATTTGAGAGCCCCGTGTACGTATACGGCAGCACGTATGACCTCAAAACGCATCTCGAAAAGAAAGCCTTTACCATTAACAAAAAGAGTACGAGCGGCGACGAAGTGGAATTCACCGCCGATATAGACGAGACGAATAAGATCGTTACCCTGACGCCGACCTCTGCGCTGGATGTATCCACAAAGTATTATGTGACGCTGAACGCAAATACGCTCAAGTACAAGGACGGCACCAAGGTGTCCAAGCAGAGCCTGTATTTTACGACAAGCAACGGCGTTCCGGTCGTAAGCTCGGTCAAAATCGTGGACAAGGGCGCCTCCTACCTCACCGCCGAGGTCGTGTCCGATATGAACGGAACCGTGACGGTCACCGCCACCGACGGTAAGAATTCCGAAAGCGCAAGCGCCGTTCTCACGGCCGGCGAAGCAACGCAGATCACCGTTTCGAATCTTGCAAGCAACACCAATTACACCGTTTCCGCCGTTGTCGAGAACAGTAACGGTAAATCCAAGGAAAAAACGACGACGGGAAAGACGACCGCGTCCTTTGAATTTACTGTCGGCGAAGTGACCGATACCGAAGCGAAATTGAACGTAAAAGCGTATTGTGACGGTTATGCGGATGTTTCCTCGACCGCATCGGGCGGAGTTAAGAAAACGCACGTCGAAGGCTTGGAAGTAAAGCAGGGGCAAAGCAAGACCGTTACGCTCACCGACCTTTCCGCCAACACCAAATATACCGTCAGCGTCAAGTTCACGGATGATTACGGAGCAAGCTTTACGCTTACGCAGACTCTTACGACATCCAAGGCACGCGCATTGACTGTCGAAAAACTGACCGTTAATGTGGGAGACAATTCGTATCGAGTGACTGTCGCGGGCGGGGTCGGAACGATCACGCTCAACGAAGAGGTGTCCTCGGTTACATTCACCGGAACAGCTTCCCACGATGACGCTGTGTTCACCTACAACGGCGGCGACGAAACGGCTTCGGGCGACGAATCGCAGGAAATCGAGCTTACCGACGATGAGACGACGGTTGAAGTCGTTCTCAAACGGGGCGAGGAAAGCGTTACCTATACGATTACGGTCGTAAAGCCGTAGCTGAAAATTCAATACGCACATTTCGAAAGAGTGCCGCATCCGACCGGGTGCGGCACTCTTTTAAAATTTTTTTCGAAAAAGCCTTGACAAATCCGAAGGACTGTGCTATAATAATCTCGCTTTAGTAAATTAAACAATTAAAGGAGTAATTCATCATGAAAAAAACACTTGCCGTTTGCTTAGCCGCTCTTATGCTTACAAGCACCGCACTTCTTTCCTCTTGCGGCGAAAACAACACCGAAACCGACGATAAGAACGTCGATGTTGAAGGAAACGTCGATGAAAATGTTGACGGAAACGTTGAAGAAAACGTCGAGGGAGACGAAAACGAGGACAGCACCGACACCGCAAGCGACCTTGCGTATGTGACCGATAAGGGCACACTCGTTGTCGGTATCACCGAATACGAGCCCATGAACTACGAGAAAGACGGAAAATGGACGGGCTTCGATACCGAATTTGCCGAAGCCGTTGCCGCCAAGCTCGGTGTGACCGCCGAATTTATCGTGATCGAATGGGACAGCAAGGCGTTTGAGCTGGAGTCCAAGGCCATCGACTGCGTTTGGAACGGTATGACGCTCACCGATGAGGTGCTCAACAGCATGAGCTGCTCGAATCCGTATGTTGTCAATGCACAGGTACTTGTTATGAACAAGGAGTTCATCAACGATTATACCACGACCGAATCCTTGGATGAGCTCCGACTGGTTGCCGAAGCAGGCTCGGCCGGTGCGGCCGCTATCGACGATCTCGGCTACGAATTCGTTGAGGTCGGCTCGCAGGCCGATGCACTTATGGAGGTTGCCGCAGGTGCCGAGGACGGCTGTGTGATCGACATCACCATGGCGAATGCCATGACAGGCGAGGGAACGAGCTATGCCGACCTTGCTTACGGTTTGGCACTCAGCTCCGAGGAATACGGTATCGGCTTCCGCAAGGGCTCCGATTTGACCGCCAAGGTCAATGAGATCATGGCCGAACTGGTTGCCGACGGTACGCTTCCGGCGCTTGCCGAAAAGTATGAGCTCACACTTGTTGACGCCGAATAAGAAAACTTATCGTTAAGCCGGCAGAAAGCTCGCTTTAAAACGGGCTTTCTGCCTTTCTTGCCATGGAAAAGGAGCAGTGCTTTTCCATGGCAAGAAAGCTGTCAATACGCTTTGGAAAGGAACAACCTATGAATCCGGATCTCATTCGCGTTTCGCTGTCCTTGCTCGAGGGCTTCGGAATGACCTTGAAAATATTCGTTCTGACGCTGGTCTTTGCCATTCCGCTCGGACTTGTGGTCAGCTTCGGTTCGATGAGCCGCTTTAAGCCGTTGCGGTATCTGGTGCGCGTGTTTGTTTGGATCATTCGCGGAACACCGTTGATGCTTCAACTGCTGACCTTTTTTTACGTTCCCGGTTTTTTGGGAAAATGGGCGGCGGGCGTATCGAACGGCGGTGCTTTGATACGCGCTCTGGCCGCCTTGTCCGTGCCCGACCGTTTTACGGCGGTTATGGTGGCCTTTATCATCAACTATGCCTGTTATTTTTCCGAAATATACCGCGGTGGAATCGAAAGTATGCCGCGCGGTCAGTACGAAGCGGGCGCGGTTTTGGGCATGACCAAAATGCAGGTCTTTTTTAAGGTCATTCTGTTCCAGGTCATCAAGAAGATCGTTCCGCCGATGGGCAATGAGATTATCACGCTTGTCAAGGACACGTCGCTGGCGCGTACCATCTCGGTGTATGAGATCATCTGGGCGGCTCAAAAGTTTGCTAAGCTCGAGGGGCTCGTTTGGCCGTTGTTCTATACGGGCGTGTATTACCTGCTGTTCTGCGGCATATTGACGCTTCTTTTCGGCTATATCGAGAAAAAGCTCAACTATTACAAGAGTTAGGGAGGGCGCTTTCATGGCCTTATTGGAAGTTAAAAACATACATAAAAGCTTCGGAAAGACAGGCGTTCTCAAAGGAATCGATTTTTCGCTCGAAAAGGGCGAGGTGCTGTCGATCTTGGGTTCGTCGGGAAGCGGAAAAACGACGCTTTTGCGTTGCTTGAATTTTCTGGAAACACCGGACAGCGGTCAAATCTTCATAAACGGAAACGAAATTTACGATGCCGCGCGCAAGAAACGTCTGTCCGAAAAGGAGCTTCGGGAGAATCATCTGCATTTCGGGTTGGTCTTTCAGTCCTTTAACCTGTTTCCGCAGTATACCGTGCTTAAAAATTTGACTCTTGCGCCGGAGCTGTTGGAAAAGAAAAAGCCGAACGGCAAGACAAAGGAGCAGATCACCGAGCGAGCCTATGAGTTGTTGCGAGAGGTGGGATTAAGCGAAAAAGCGGACTCCTATCCGTGCGATCTGTCGGGCGGACAACAGCAGCGTGTGGCCATTGCCCGTGCGCTGGCGCTCGAACCGGATATTTTGTGCTTCGATGAACCGACCAGTGCGCTCGACCCGGAATTAACGGGCGAGGTGCTTCGCGTGATACGCGAATTGAAGCAGACGGACACGACCATGATTATCGTTACGCACGAGCTCGGCTTTGCGCGCGGGGTGTCGGATCGTGTCATGTTCATGGCGGACGGCGTGGTAGAGGAAGAAGGCACACCGGATGAGATATTCGGCTCTCCCAAGAGCGAGAAGTTGAAAACCTTTCTCAGCAAATCGCTCGAAAATGCTGCCAATTCATGAGTTTGCGAGAGACTGTAGCTGCGTGTCGGCTGTAGTCTCTTTTTTCGAAGAAACCGACGGAGGATCGATATGTATTCGGTAACACTTATTTATTTGGGCACACCCACCGAGCGTTTTTACCGTGAGGCGCTCGACGAATACGAAAAGCGTCTGGGGCGCTTTTGTCGCTTTACGGAAAAATGCATCAAGCCCGAGCCGCTTCCTTCCGCGCCGAGTGAAAAGGAGATTCTTCGAGCGCTGGCGGCCGAAAAAACAAAGATATGTGCCGCGCTCCCGAAAAACGCCTATTGTGTGGCACTTTGTATCGAGGGAAAAACGATGTCGTCCGAGGAGCTGTCGGACGTGTTGGGCAAGATACCCGATAAGGGAACTTCGGAGATCGCGTTTATCATCGGAAGTTCGTATGGGTTGGATGAGTCGTTCAAGAAGGAATGCAATCTGCGGCTGTCCATGTCGCGCATGACCTTTGCGCACTCGTTGGCGGCGGTGATGTTGGTCGAGCAGATTTATCGTGCATTTTGCATTCAAAACGGGGACAAATATCACAAGTAGCGGCGAAGCGCCGCAGCAATTATCGCGGGCACAGTTCAGATGCAACTTACAATAAGCGGACGCGATTATTACCCCGCCGTGCGTCGGGTGGGGCTTACGGCTCAGGTGGCGAAGCACCGCTGTATCGTTTCATTTCGGATCCGGGTTGTCTGTGATCTCCAGCAAATAATCGACGGAAACATTAAAATATTTTGCGATTTTTATCAGTTCGGAAATTCCGGGTTCGCGTTCACCTGTTTCGTATCTGCTGATCGTATTTTGCGTTGTATTAAGATCAAGTGCCAGTTTTAATTGCGAAATCTGCTTACTTTTCCTTAATTCTTTTAATCTCATAATTTTTTCTCCTCAAAACTCTTGACAAAATTATACCATTGTGGTATAATTCAAATATCCCGAATTGGGATATTTGCCGCTGTGTATGAAAGGAGAAAATTGTATGAGAAAAATCAAGGCTTTATTGTGCCTTACCGTTTTGACCGTTGCGTTTGCTTTGCCGACGTTTGCCGCGTGGAAAACATATAACGTAACGGCCAGGAGTGCTTCCTATGAGATGATCGATGCGACTTGTAATTTCGGTGTTAGGAAAAGAGATTGGAGTAATGCCGTAACGGTAGTGAATAATGGGTCGGTACCGATATATTTTTATGTAGGTGCGTCGTATATTCAAGAAATAAATCCCGGCAGAGAGTATACATACCGGCCATCCTACCTTTTTAAAAGCTCGCGTATTCATATTTATTCGAAATGGCGTGCTTACGGCAAACAGAAAATTATAGTTAAAACAACAAGAGGCAGTATAACTACCAGATTTGCCCGATAAGTCTTATATAAATCGGAATAACAGCGGCAAAAAAGCTCCCGAAGCAATACAGCCTCGGGAGCTTTCGTGTTCGCTTTGTGTCGGTCGGACAAAGAAAAGGGGCGTATCCGCGTTTGATACACCCCTTTCGGTTTATTGTTTCGATACTTCGCCGTATAATTCCTTAACATCGGCTTCTGTCTGAGCCGTAAGCCCCACCCGACGCACGGTGGGGTAACGACACGCGGACGCAAATTGCAAAATTACATCTGCATTCTGACGCGAAAAGTGCTGCGCGGCTTCCGCGCTTACTTTTTGATCTCAAGCCACACATGCTTGACGTTTACGCACCAGTCCACCCCATAGCATTCGGAATACTGAATCAAAAGTCGGTTTTTGCCGTCTTTGTTTAACACGATGTTGTTGGAATAATAGCACGGACCCTTTTCGTGACCCAAATAGGTGCCCTCGTCCCAGTTTTGACCGTCGTCGGAGGTGTATAGCACAAAGCCGTTTACGGCTGCGTTTCTTCCGTGCAGAATGTAAACACCGTCGATTTGCGCGGTCTGGGGATTGCGGATACCTTCCTTTAAGTAGCAAACGTCGGGTTCGTCCCAGGTATGCCCTGCGTCACGGCTGATCACGTGATCCATGTGCTGTTCATCGTTTTTGTTGTAGGCGTAGGCATGAAGTGTTCCGTTTTCGTCAAACAGGATCGAGCCATAGCCGCGTCCCGTGGTCGGGAGCGGAACGACGCACAGTTCCTCAAAGCTTTCGCCGTTGTTGTGACTGACGAACAGACGGTAGACGTGTTCTTCTTTCTCGCCGCAAAAATCGCCGGTTCCGTCGTTGCAGAATTCCAAAACGTAGATCACGCCGTCGTGATAACACGCGTCGTACACCCGTCCTTTGTAGGAACAAAGCTCCTTTGCCTTTTCCCATGTCTTTCCGCCGTCGCGGCTGGTGACCGTCATCGGCGTGTCCCAGGGCTGACACAGAGCATCGGCGTCGTTGCGAAGCGCGATGGCGACAATGCGACCGTCGTCACAGGCAACGGCCTTTTCAACGGAAATATCGTAGAGGCCGTCATACAGCGTTTCCAGGGAATAGGGCAGAACGTGAATATCGGAAAAGGTCTCGCCGCCGTCCTCGGACAGGCGATATTCCACATAGCCGAAGGTGGAGTGTCCGCCGTACTTTACGGCGGTGCAGTTGGAGTTGAAATCGATAAGCTTGCCTGGTGCATATTCGGCCATGGCATGAGTCATGTGGCCGCTTCTGTTGCGGCTTTTGTTGTCCACATACAGAATCGGCTCGCCGATTTCGACGGTGTAGCCTTCTTTTTGGATGGTTTTGAACATTTTCAAACGCTCCTTATATGTTTTTTCATGATGTTTAAGGTTCTTTGTCCCTGTTCGAACAGAAACGACCAATCCGCTCCGGCAAAAAGCATGTCCGGCTCAAGTGCGCACCAGCTTTTCACGGAAGCTTCGTCCTGTCCTCCGGCAAGGCCGAAGGGCTTTCCGTGCGCTTTCAGAATTGCGATGGCGCGTTTCATTTGATCGACGGTTTTCTCACCGAATACATTCAGAAAATCTCCGAGTGAGCCGGACAGATCGTTCGGCCCGAAAATAAAGCCGTCCACATAGGGAAGCGCGGCGATCTCTTCCAACTCATCGATCATGTCGATATGCTCGATTTGCACGAAGCGACACAGGTCAAGACTTGTTTTTTCGACGTATTCCTTTGCACTTTCGGCGCCGTAGCCGATGGCGCGCAACGGCCCGAAGCCGCGCGTACCGAGCGGAGGGTACAGCGTCATGTCGAGCAGCGCACGCGCTTCCGTCGCCGAGCGTACCATGGGAAACAAAATCGCGTCCGGCCCCATTTCCAAAATCTTTTTCGTGGCGGTGGGATCGTTTTGCGGCAGTCGCACAAGCGTGGACAGACCGGTCGCTTTGGCGGCGTTCAGATGGCACAGAACGTCCTTGTAACTTATGTGCGTGTGCTCCGTGTCGATCCAAACGCAGTCGTAGCCGACGCGCCCGACGATCTCGCACAGACCGGGGTCGGAAAGGCAGACCAAAGTCCCCAAGACCCGTTCACGGTTTTCGAGTTTTTGACGTAAAGGATTCATTTTCTTCACCTCAAGAAGCATTATATCAGCATGGAAAACAATGCGAAATGTAAAATATGCGCAAAACATTGTAATTTCTGCAAAAGTGTGCTATACTGAGAAAAAGGGGAGGCGAAGGCGTATATGGAAACGCAGGCTTTGTTTGAATACTATATCGAATCGGATACCTTTCATTTCAAATATGCCAAGGGCGAACCGGCCGTCAAGGAACAGGAGTTTCACGACTATCACGAGTTTGTTCTGTTTTTGGAGGGAACGTCCTATTTTATCTCCAAAAATGTTCAAAAGGAGCTTGCTCCGGGGGATCTTGTCTTGATCCCCAAGGAGCACTTTCATCAATTTTGTGTGACACAGCCGCAGAACTATGTGCGGTGTATTTTCGGCTTTCGCGAAACGCCCGAGCGGCGGGGACTGATACGCGAGGTGATGAACGAGCTTCGCATCGTCTGTATGCCCTGTCGTGAAGTTCGCACGCTCTTTGAGTGGCTGGCGGATATGGTAAAAAGCGATGTTTCGGATACGGAAAAGAAGGCTTTCATAGACGCATCGCTGATACAGCTTCTCATTTACATGAAGCATCGAACGGCGGAGACTGTGAGCCAAAACATGCTCATATCATCGCTCACGGCACAGTCGGTTGCCTATATCGACAAGCATTTTACAGAGGCGCTGTCGGTCGAAAAAATCGCGGCCGAATTGTATGTGTCTCCGTCCGCATTGGCGCACCGATTCAGCAAAGAATTGAACATACCGATTTATCGGTACATCACCAAAAAGCGGCTTTCCTATGCGCATGAACGTATCGAGCAGGGCGATGCCATGATCGATGCGGCGTTGAACAGTGGGTTTAACGATTATTCCTGCTTTTACCGATTGTATAAAAAGCATTACAGACAGTGATAAGCGGCTGACGTATTTATCGGCAGGACGATTCTTCCTGCGGAAGCTCCTCAAAATGACCGCGCAGCTTTTCGATGGCCTTGGATTCCAGGCGTGATACATAGGAACGTGAGATGCCGAGCTTTTGCGCGACTTCGCGTTGGGTGATCGGCTCGGCGCCGCCCAAACCGTAGCGCAGAACGACGATCTGTTTTTCAACGGGTGTCAAGACCGTTAAGATGCCGTGCATCATTTTCTCCAACTTAATTTTCAAGTCGATCTTTTCCGCAATGTCATCGTCGGTGCTGATGATGTCCATGTAAGTAAGCGGATTTCCGTCTTTGTCGGTCTCTACCGTGTCCGAAAGAGAGCATTCGAGGGCTTGCTTTTTTTGGGAGCGGAAGTACATGAGGATTTCATTTTGCAAGCATTTCCCCGCATACGTCGCAAACCGCGTCCCGCTCTCCGGATG
>CAZYFX010000033.1:0-17242 GCA_964646725.1 uncultured Oscillospiraceae bacterium | reverse complement strand
CACGGTCAATACGTTTCAGATTCGAGGAAAAGGCATGACCTTATTTGAATTTTTATCTGCTTTAATCGAGATTCCCACGGTCACGGGCTTTGAGCGGGAGCACGCCGACGAGGTCGGTCGTCTTTGCACGACCTACGCCGACGGATTCTTTGACGATTTTACGGTTCTTCCCACCGGAAGTCTCTTGTGGGAACGAAAATGCGGACGGTCGGATGCCAAAAAGCTGGTGCTCGACGCACACATCGATACCATCGGTTTTGCCGTCAGCGAGCTTTGCGGAAACGGCTTTGTGAAGGTCACGCCCTTGGGGGGAATTGACCCGTATATTCTGCCATCCGCTCCTGTATACCTGTATACAAAAAACGCCAAGCTTTACGGTGTCTTTTCGTCCGTTCCTCCGCATTTGGCCGCCAAGGGCGTTCCCGCCGAACCGACGGTAAAAGATCTGTACGTGGATACGGGACTGACGGAAGAAGAATTGAAGCGACAGGTTCCCCTCGGCACACCCGTCGGCTTTGCCGAACCGCCGCGATGCATGCAAAATGGCCGCATCACTTCGCACAGTCTGGACGATAAGGCTTGCGCCGCCATGCTGGTTCACGCCTGCCGACGGTTGGCACAGGCGGGAGAATACCCGACGCAAACGGATGTGTATCTGCACCTTTCGGTCGGAGAGGAGCGTTCGGGACTGGGGGCAAAAACGCTTGCCTACACGAAATATAACGAGACGGATTTATCGAACGCCGATGCGGCCTTGGTCACGGACGTCAACTTCGCGCGTATGCCGGGGGTAAAGGAATACGAGTCGCTCGTCATCGGCAAAGGGCCCGGGATTTCCTACTCCTCCGCGACATCACGCGCGTTCACCGATTTTATCCGTGCGACCGCCGAAGAAAACGGACTTCCGCTCCAAAGCGTGGTCGAAATGCGCTCGACCGGTACGAATGCCGGTATACTTCACCGTCAGGGCCTCCCCTGTGCTGTCCTGTCTTTGCCCGAAAGCAATATGCATACCTACAGTGAATGCATCGATCTTAGCGATGCGGAAACGGCGGCGGTACTGGTGGGCAAGGTGATTCGGACGTTTCACACGGCCGCTTGCGGGGAGGTGCGCTTCAAGTGACAAAAGATAATATACCTGTATACGAAAATACGGCCGATCATCCGTTTTTGCGTGAGCTGTGCGACCTCTCGGGCGTTTCGGGTGACGAAAAAACGGTCGCATATCGCCTTGCAAAAGAAATCGAGCCGTACTGCGATGAGCTGTATCTGTCGGCAACCGGCAATCTGATCGCCTTCAAAAAGGGAAAAAAAGCGCCGAAGGAGCGTGTTCTTTACTGTGCGCACATGGACGAAGTGGGACTTATGATCCGTCACATCACCGAGGACGGAATGCTGCTTTTCGAGTCGGTCGGCATTCAGCCCGAGGTGCTTCCCTCCAAGCGGCTGGTCATCGGAGAAAACGTGTACGGCGTAATCTGCTCCGAGCCGGTGCATTTGTCGCACGGCGAAAAACGTGCGCTCAAAACGGAGGATATGTACATCGACATCGGCTGTACGAGCCGCGCACAGGCCGAAGCGCTCGGTGTGTATGCTTCCTACGGTGTTTTTGACAACCGGTATACAAAATTCGGTAATTCACTGGTGCGCTCCAAGGCGCTCGACGACCGCTTCGGCTGTTTTGTTTTGACCGAAATGCTGAAAAGCGAACTGTATTACGATTCGTATTTTGCCTTTACCGTCGGCGAGGAATTGGGCGGTATCGGAGCAACGGCGGCCGTTCGTGAAATCAGACCGCAGACGGCTTTCATTTTCGAAAGCACGACCGCTTCCGATCTTCCGTCCTGTGAGGGTGCGGCGGCTGTCTGCCGCGTCGGCTCGGGTGCGGTCGTTCCGTTCATGGACGGCGGAACGCTGTACGACCGTGAGTTGTATGAACGCTTACGCGCCTTTGCCGCCAAGCTCTGCATTCCGACGCAAACCAAATCGCGCGTGGCGGGTGGAACGGATGCCGCATCCATCCAGCGTTCGATCGACGGGGTACGCGTCGCCGCGATCTCCCTTCCCTGTCGCTACATCCACACGGGCTCGTGCGTAGCTTCGGCACACGATATGGAGGCATGTCGGGCGTTGGCGCTGGCACTTTGCGAATTGAATACGAAACTGTTTTGATAACACTCTCGGCGTGGTTTCTATATCGCAAGGACAGACTCTGCGATATATCGAACTGCGCCGTTTTTTGTTTTTGTCCCCCGCCCTCCTCAAGCAACGCTTGACGGTTCGAACCGCACCGCGAAAGTTCTTTTTTTATGTAAAGAATTTTCGCAAAGCCCTTGATTTTTCTGTCTGTTTCCTGTACAATAGTCGTAGAAATTATAATGGGAAGTGTTGTCTTAATGAATTGGAAGAAAATAGGACTATCCTTGCTTACGGCTCTTTTCTTCTCCGTACCGACTTTGGCCGCCGAGACACCGCTCGTACTTACCTTCGACGCGTGCGGCGGCATCTCGAGTCTTACGGAGAAAAGCTACGCCGCCGACGCAGCGCTCGGTGTGCTTCCGCTCCCGTCTCTTGACGGCTTTGCTTTCGACGGCTGGTACACGAAGCCGTCGGGCGGCGAACGTGTGTATGCGCAAACGCGGGCAGAGGACGTCGGAGACACGCTGTATGCACACTGGTCTCCGACCGAGACGTTTCTCAATGTATACAACGTGCGCACGACTCTTACACTTGCGGTCGGTGAAACGGCACCGCTCGTGCATACGGTGACCGCGCTCGACGGCGTATCGATCCGAACGGTGTGTACCGACACGGACGTGATCGACGTAACGGAGAACGGCACGGTTACAGCCGTTTCCGAGGGGAGCGCCGAGGTTACTGTCACCTTTGTCTACAGCGGATTGCATTACAGCATAACGAGTGCCGTCATCGTCGTAGGGCGAAGTGCCGTTCGTGTGACGCTCTATCCGAACGGAGGAACGTCGGACACGGAAGAAAAAACGGTGTATTACGGTCTCCCCTACGGACAATTGCCTACGCCGACGCGCGCGGGCTACTCGTTCGACGGCTGGTATACCGACCCGATCGCAGGTGAGCGCGTAAGCGGAACGGATACGGTCGAACGTCGCGCCGCTCACGGTCTGTATGCCCGATGGACGGCATTTGAAAAACGTGCGGAAGGCGTGTATGTCCGAAAAGATCTGGCGCTCGACATCGGCGAACAGGCGACGGTGAACGAATGGGTCTACGCCGACAGAACGCTTTCCTACGTCAGCGAGGATGAAAATATCGCAAGCGTTGCACAGGACGGTCTTGTGACCGCCAAAGCGGTCGGAAACACCTCTCTCGACGTGTTCGACAACGGCGAAGCGCTTGACGGAACGGCAGTCACGGTAAGCGGAAAGAAAGCGCAAACAACGGTCTATTTCGACGCGAAAAACGCCGTGCCCGACACGCCGTACATAACACGGCCGCGCGGTGAACGGTACGGCGTGCTTGCGACGCTTTCTGCACAGGATGGCTTTATCGGGTGGGTCGATGCACGAAACGGTACACCCGTACTTCCGTCCGACACGGTAAAAAACACGGCGGAGCAGACTCTGTGCGCCATGTACAGCGACCGAAAGTTTGTCGATTGGGAGTCGGACGAGCAGACCGCGCCATGCCGTTTGGTATATTGGGGCATCCTTGCGCCGAAAAGCGAGACGGCCTTCGGGGCGGACGAATTACCGACAGCCGCCGAAGGATTTGAAGCCGTGAGCCGCCTTTTGACGCTGCTTGCCGAACGCGACAGCGCACAAAACGATTGCTTTGTACAGCCCGCCGCATTTTCCGAAGCGGCAAGCCGCTATGCGGATTCCGAAAGCCCGTTGACGTTCGGGGACGCCTGCACGATGGCACTCATAGCGATCGGGAAAACGCCGACCGATACACAGAAAGCCGTGAGTACGGCGAAAAAAGCGAGGTTAACGGATACCATTTCCGAGAAATACGAAGCCGATGATCGGCTCGAAAAGAAGAGCTTTACCATGCTTCTTTCCGCACTGTTCGACTATATCCCGACCGACGGAACCGTCCTTCTCGGTGACGTCAACGGCGACGGTGTTGTCAACGTCAAGGACAACATGATGCTTGCTCGTTTTTTAGCCGGATGGGATGGGTACGAAACGATCGACAAGAAAGCCGCCGATCTGAACACTGACGGCAAGGTCAACGTCAAAGACAACATGGTCTTAGCGCGTCATTTGGCCGGATGGGACGGATATGAAACACTGCCGTACGGCGAAACGGACGCAAATTAAAAAACAGTATTGCAACGAATGAGGTGTTGATTTGAAAATACTTGACCCCGATAAACTCAAAGACAATATCGAAAGAATCGCCGCATACGATTTTAAGCTTCATAAGGTGTTCGGCTCGGCGTATTGCGTACTTCAAAACGATGACATCGTTTACCAAAAATGCTTCGGACATACCTCGCCGCTTAACAAAGAGGCCGTGACGGACAAAACGCTGTTCCGTTTGGCATCCATGACCAAACCGATCACCGCCGTTGCCGTGCTGACGCTTGTCGAGAGCGGAAAAATCGGATTGCGCGACCCGATCACGCGTTTTTTGCCCGATTTTGAGGGGATCCGTATCAAGCAAAAGAACGAAAACGGCGAGTTTGTCGATTCGGGCGCGGCAAAACGGGAGATCACCGTGATGCATTTGCTCAATCACACATCCGGAATCGGCAGCGATTTTAACAAATGCGCGGGCATGACCGCCGAGGACAAACGTTCGATCGACCGTTCGCTGGAATATTATCGAAAAAGCGGTCTTGACTTCGAGCCCGGAAGCCGACAGCAATACAGCGCGACGGCGGCTTTCAACGTTTTGGTGAAGATCGCGGAAACGGTAACGCAAAAAGATTATCTCGAATTTCTTACCGACAGCCTTTTTAAGCCGTGCGGCATGACCGATACGACCTTTCTTCCGACGAAAGAGCAATACAGCCGTCTGATCGCCATGCATGACAGACAAAACGGAGAAAATACGGTGGGACAAACGACAGATAACTGTATTTTTTCGGATGTGCCGTGCACACATTATCTCGGCGGCGCGGGCCTGGTTTCCACGCTGTCCGATTATACGAAATTCGCGAAAATGCTCTCGGACGGCGGAAAAGCGGAAAACGGACGCGTTCTGTCCGCCCAAACGTTGTCGCTTATGTCAACGCCGTCCGTTTCGAAAAACATCATGCCCGAAAACGAGCGTTGGGGCTTGGGTGTGCGTGTCATTACGGAAGAAGCGTATAAGGTTTTGCCGTGCGGTTCTTTCGGCTGGAGCGGTGCATACGGCTCACATTTTTGGGTCGATCCGCAAAACCGCGTCGTTGCCGTGTTTATGAAAAACTCTTTCGTAGACGGCGGTTCCGGCAACGAATCCGCACGTAATTTCGAAAGAGCGGTTCACGAGGCTTATATTCCCGAGACACACCGTTAACGTTACAACGTTAAATAAACAAGCTGTGGGTGCGTCGCTCGATTTCGTCGAAAGCGAGGTGTCCTTGAATTTCTCGGAAGCCGACGCTTCCTGTTCACAGGATACGTTTGCTCACAAAAACAGCGCGACGGTCAAACTCGACATGGACAACATGATTTTGGCAAGACATTTTGCCGGATGGTCGGGTACGAATGGCAGTCTTACGGCTTTCTCTGTCTGCTCTGCCCCGAAAGAGGAATTAACAAATAGTTCTTGCTTTTTGAAAGAATAATTGGTATAATAAATTAGACTATGTGTAAGTGTGGTCAATTCGTCCAACAAATCATTCGGAAAGGACTGTTTATCCATGCCAAAATACAAACGTGTTTTACTTAAGCTTTCGGGAGAAGCACTCAAAAATTCTTCCGACAAAGGGATCATCGACTTCGACTTTGCTTCCAAGGTTGCCGAGCAGATCAAACGCTGTACCGACGAGGGCGTTTCCTTCGGGTTGGTTATCGGCGGAGGTAACATCTGGCGCGGCGCCGGAAAGACCATCGACCGCACCCGTGCCGACCACATGGGAATGCTTGCGACGGTCATCAATTCCCTTGCCGTTCAAACCGTTCTTGAGGAGCATGGCATTCCCACCCGCGTTATGACCGCGCTTCAGATGAACCAGATCACCGAGCCGTACATCCGCAATAAGGCGGTTTCGCACCTCGAAAAGGGACGCGCCGTCATCATTGCCTGCGGAACGGGCAACCCCTATTTTTCCACCGACACGGCGGCGGTGCTCCGTGCGGCCGAGATCGGAGCGGATGTGGTGCTGTTTGCCAAAAACATCGACGGCGTTTACACGGCCGACCCGAAAAAGGATCCGACCGCCAAGAAGCTGGACGAAATGACCTACGAGGACATCATTCACCACGACCTCGGCGTTATCGACAGCACGGCTTCCTCCTTCGGACGCGACAACAAATTGCCGATCATCATCTTCGGCTTGAACGACCCCGAAAACATTTACCGTGCCGTCTGCGGCGAGAAGATCGGCACCATCGTTCGCAACGAAAGCAAATAATTGAATTGAAAGGAATACAGACATGAAGCTTGAACTGAAAGAATTTGAAGAAAAAATGAAAAAGACCATTGCCGGTCTCGAAGCGGAGTACGCCACCGTCAGCGCGGGACGCGCAAGTGCCTCGGTGCTCGATCGCATCCAGGTCGAATATTTCGGCAGCAATATGCCGATCAATCAGGTTGCCGAGATCAAGATGCCTGATCCGCGCACACTCGTCATTTCTCCGTGGGATGCGTCCTGTTTGAAGTTGATCGAAAAGGCGATCCTTGCGTCCGATCTGGGTATCAATCCGCAGAACGACGGCAAGGTACTTCGCCTTGCGTTCCCGCAGCCGACCGAGGAGCGCCGCAAGGAACTTGCCAAGAAGGCCGAAAAGTTTGCCGAGGAATGCAAGGTGGCTGTGCGCAACGTGCGCCGCGACGCCAACGACAAGGCAAAGGATATGAAGAAGAACGGCGAAATGACCGAAGATGAGCAGAAAGCGTCCGAAAAGCAGGTGCAGGAGCTGACCGACAAATATGTCGCAAACATCGACAAGATTGCGGACACCAAGAAGAAAGAGATCATGACGGTCTGATGTTCGGATTCGGAAAATTCGGAAAAAAGAAGGAAGCGACCGTTCCCGAAAACGTGCCGAAGCACGTAGCGTTTGTGCTTGACGGGAACGGTCGCTGGGCCTCGGCGCGTGCGCTTCCCCGCACGGCGGGACATAAAGCCGGGGCGACCAATTTCGAAGAGATCACCGAGATTTGTCACGAAGCCGGGGTGGAGACCATCACGGCGTATGCGTTTTCGACCGAGAACTGGAAGCGTTCGAAGGAAGAGATCGACGGGATCATTGCGCTGTTGGACAAATATCTGGATGATCTGATCGAGATCAAGTACAAGAAAAACATACGGCTTCGGGTGTTGGGTGACAACTCGGCGTTTCCGGATTACATTCGGGAGAAAATACGCATTGCGGAAGAAAAGACGGCCTCCAATCGGTACAATTTGAATTTGTGCTTGAATTACGGAGGGCGCGCGGAGCTTTGCCATGCGTTCAACCGACTGATCGAGCGGGGATACACACATGTGACGGAGGAAGATATTGCGTCGGAGCTGTACACCGCGCCGACGGGGGATCCGGATATCATCATTCGCACGGGCGGAGACACGCGCTTATCGAACTTTTTGCTGTGGCAGGCGTCGTATGCGGAATTATACTTTACGCCGACTTTGTGGCCGGATTTTCGCAAGGAAGAACTGTATGACATCTTCCGCAAATTTTCCGGCACCTCCCGCCGCTACGGCGGCTACGGCGGTGCGGAAGCCGCGCAGCAACCGGCGAAGCGCCGGAGCAATACTCGCGGGCGTAGTTTATATATGACTTAAAACTTGCGGACGCGGTTTTTACACCGCCGCGTGTCCATTGGAACACACGGCTCGGTGCGAAAGCCGTTGAAGTTCGCATTTTCCATGGGCTCCCTTGTGTAAAGCAATGCTGTTAACTTAAGCTCTGCTTTAAGACGAAAATGCTAAAATCAACGCAGAGTTATTGTGCCTTTTATATGAAACTATGTCTTTTTTACCGTGCTACATCTCTGTTCGCAAACTAAAAAATTGTACTGCGCCCCATTATAACGAGCACTATACCTTTTAACCGAAATTTTGGCTTACAAGCCCGCAGAAAATTCGGATATGATGAAACTGCGTTTTCCCCGCGTCTGATGAAACATTGTCACTCGCACCGGTTCAAAACCTCCCATGCGGGTACTTGACGTACTGCCGACTTTGCAGGGTATTCGGAAGTCGTACAGGCTTTTAAGTTTAGCAAGAATTTCGCACCGCATGAGTTTTGAACCGTCCCCGGGAGTCCAGAGAGTCGCTTTTAGCCGCACGATATGATTTTCAGCGTTTTTTCTCGCGTAAACAGTATGGTTGCATTTCACAAATTTAATTGCGCGAATATTGCAGCGGCGCTTCGCCGCCCCTTTGGGGTACTTTTTGATACTTTTTCGTACAAGCGAAAAAGTATGACCCGCTTTCCTTGCAGGGACGCACTATGAACACATATCAGTCGGCGTATGCGGATACCTTGAGTTGACAGCATTGCCCGGGAGTCGAGAGGGTCGCAACCCTTCGGGTGCTTTTTGGTTCTTTTTCGCACAAGCGAAAAAGAAAGACCCGTTTCCCTGCGGGAAAACACTCTACGTCGCCCTGACGAGTAATGTTGTCTCCTGCGTGGGCAACAAATCCCCCTTGCGGGAGATAAACTTTGGCTTGCATTGAAAAAATCGTCCCGGCATTTTCGCCGGTGCTTCGTATGGAGGTAATCGAGTGAAACAGAGAATCATCACAGGGGCGATCTTCGGCATTCTGGTGCTCGCCGTCCTGTTCTTTTCACATACATGGGTCTATCCTGCCGTTATTCTCCTTTTGAGCCTGGTCGGAGCATCGGAAATGCTACGCTGTGTCGGCACATGGAAGGAACCGCTTCTTTGCATTCCTTCCATGCTCTATGCCGCCCTTGGACCTGTCCTTGCCATCGAGTATCGCTACGGCGTTCTTATGGCCGCGACCCTCGGTTACCTCTTTATCCTTCTGTTTATGCTCGTTTTCGCACACGAGAAGGTAAAAACCGAACGCGTCTGCACCACATATGCCATGGTCGTCTACATCACTGTCTGCTTTGTCTGTCTGATACGGCTTCGCTACGTCACCGTCGATACCGGCTCGGATACCGGACGTATGGTCGGTCAGTACATCTATCTGCTTGTCTTTATCGCCGCGTGGGTCACCGATACCTTTGCCTATTTTACCGGCAGCTTCTTCGGAAAGCATAAACTGTGTCCCAAGATCAGCCCCAAAAAGACGGTCGAAGGCTCTCTCGGCGGCATCGCCTTTTGCATTCTTTCGTTTTTGATCTACGGTACGGCTCTGTCGAGCATGTTTTCGCTGTCGCCCAATTATCCGGGGCTTGCGTTGATCGGGCTGTTTATGTCGGTTCTCTCGCAGATCGGCGATCTGCTTGCATCGGTCATTAAGCGCACCTACGGTGTCAAGGACTACGGTAAGCTTTTCCCGGGACACGGCGGAGTGCTCGACCGTTTCGACAGCGTACTGCTGCTTGCTCCGTTCCTTCTTGCATTGGTGGAGGACGCGCAGTTTTTGCAGCTGCTGTTCCGCTATTAAGTCTTTCGCATATTTCAACCGTTTTTTATTCTGAGCCTGCCCTTTTCGGCAGGCTCGCTGTCCCTATCGAAAGGAGGCCGCAATGGTCAAGCTTGTTTTGTGCGACATCGACGGCACACTTCTTCCCAAAGGCGAAGCGCATTTGTCCGATCCCTGCGCCGATGCTTTGGAAAAGCTTCTTGCCGTCGGAAAAACCGTGGCGCTTGCGTCCGGCCGCTCCTATACGGGTATGCGTGGCGTGGTCGGAGACAGGCCGCTTGCCGATAAGCTGTACTATATCTGCAACGACGGTGCTTTGTGCATCCATCGGGGAAAAACTCTCTATCACAAACCGCTGTCTGTCGAAAACATGCTTCGCTTTGCCCGCGAACCTGCCTATGCCGATTGTCCGTTATTGTATTTTTCGACGGATTTTTCCTATGTCCTCGGCGCAGACCCCGATTTCCTGCACGAAGCCGAGTGCGCGGGACTTGACCGAATGCGTCCCATCGGCGGCGTGTACGATATCAAAGAACCGATCTACAAGATCGGCGTTTGCGGTCGCACCGAACGCCGCCCGTCGCTTCTTATGCCGCAGCCGTTCGACCTTCGCGTCTGCTACAATGCCGAAAAGCAGCTTGAATACGTTTCCCGTTTTGCCGACAAGGGGCTTGCCGCGTCCGATTTGCAAATGCGGCTGTATCTGTCCAAGTTCGACTCGGCCGCCTTGGGGGACGGCGATAACGATGTTGCCCTGTTTTCCAAGGCAAAGTATACCTTTGCTCGTCGGGGCGGGAGCGAGACGCTGATTCACACGGCAACCGATACCTTCGAGGATGTCGTTTCGACGCTTCTTTCGCTGGTTGACCGTTAGATTTGCTTGTTTGAAAGGATCGATGCATTTATGGAAACCTGTGCGGCTCTGTCCAGCGCGGCCGGGAAAGCCGGCATCGCGGTCGTTCGACTGTCCGGCGATGATGCCGTTTCCGTCGCTTCGCGCGTTTTTCGCCCTCAAAACGGAAAAAGCCTGTCCGAATGCTCTTCGCGCATGGCGGTATACGGAACGGCTTTCGATGCAAACGGCACGAAGATCGACACGGGACTTGCTACCGTTTTCCGTGCGCCGCATTCCTATACCGGTGAGGATACCGTCGAGATCAGCTGTCACGGAAGCCCGATCGGGGTCAGTCTTTTGCTCGGCGCACTGTTTGAAGCGGGGGCGCGTCCGGCGCTTCCCGGCGAGTTTACCAAGCGCGCCTTTATCGGTGGCAAGCTCGATCTGACGCAGGCCGAAGCGGTGGGCGATCTGCTTGACGCGGAAAGTGCCGAGGAGCTTCGACTGTTTTCCGCGCAGCTGGCGGGGGGATTGGGCGAAAAGCTCCGTGCCGTTTCCGAACGTGTGACTGATTTGCTTGCCGCCGTGTATGCCTACATCGATTATCCCGACGAGGATATGAGCGAATTGTCCGACGAAGAAATGGACGCGCAGATCGGCGATATTCTTGCGGAGCTTGAGAAGCTCGGCGAAACCTATTCTTCGGGACGCGCCGTGACAAGCGGCGTACAGACGGCGATCGTCGGCTCTCCCAACACCGGAAAGTCAACCTTTTTCAATTTGCTTGCAGGGACAGACCGCGCGATTGTGACCGACATAGCCGGAACGACCCGCGACGTGATTACCGAAACGGTGCCGTTTGCCGGTATCAAACTGCGACTTTCCGACACGGCGGGTATGCGCGAAACGGAGGATGTTGTCGAAAAACTCGGCGTGGAGCGATCCGAGAAAGCGCTTGCCGAAAGCGAGCTTGTCATCGCCGTTTTTGACGCGACGCGCGAACGAACCGATGCGGAGGATGCTTTTGTCGCGCGCCTTGCCGAGTTGTCCGCGCAAAAAAACATCATCGTGCTCCTCAACAAATGCGATTCGGCCGAACCGATGCAAACGGAAGCACGAGAAGCATCGTTGCGGGCACTTGAAAATGTTCCGGTGCTTCGCTTTTCGGCTGCGACGGGCGAAGGACGCGACGCGCTGGAAGCGACCGTGCGGAGCATGTACCCGTTGTCGGGCGAGGAGCTGTCATCGGGACGCATACTGACCAACGCCCGTCAATATGCCGCCGTCTCCGGGGCGATTGAGGCATTGAAGAATGCACGGGCAGCCTTAAAGAGTCTGACGCGCGACATGGCGGGACTCGATTTGGAGGAGGCCTTGGGGGCGTTGTGTGAGGCGGACGGACGAAAGGTGTCCGAACAGGTGGTCAACGCCGTATTTTCGCATTTTTGCGTAGGAAAATAAAAATTCGGGAGGAATATCTCATGAAAGAAACTCTGTACACACTTTCCAATCGGTTCTTGACCGTAACGGTGTCCGATATCGGCGCACAAATCAAGAACATTCGGTCGGTCGAGGGCGTCGAATACATGTGGAGCGGCGACGAAAAAATATGGGGAGATACCGCGCCGATCCTGTTTCCGATCTGCGGTGCTTTGGTGGACGATACCTACACCTATGCGGGGGAAAAATACAATTTGATCAAGCACGGCTTTGTTCGGACGCGCCCGTTTGTCTGCGAAACAAGCGATGCGACCCGATTGGTGCTTAAGGTCGTTTCCACCCCCGAGACAAAGGAAGTCTATCCGTTTGATTTTACGTTCAGAGTCATAATTTCCTTGGAGGATGCTACCCTTCATGTCAGCTACGCTGTCGATAACGACGGAGAAAACACGATGTATTATTCGGTCGGCGGACATGAAGCCTATGCCTGCCCGGAAGGGATTGAGGCGTATGATTTGATTTTCGAAAAGGATGAGCCGCTTGTGCGCACGGTGCTTGACGGAAGCTATTTGGAGCATACGACCGAGACGGTTCCTGCGTGCGGCAATACGCTTGCCATGAAATACAGCCACATGGACAACGACTGTCTGGTGTTTTCGTCGTTGCAGTCGAACGTCGTGACGTTAAAAAAACGAGGCGGAACGCGCGCGGTGCGGGTGATGTTCGGCGATTGTCCTTATTTTGTGGTCTGGACGAAAAAAGGCGCTCCGTATCTCTGCTTAGAGCCGTGGAACGGCATACCCGACCGTGTGGACGCCGACGGCGTGTTGGAACACAAGGAAGGGATCATGGCGCTGGAGTCGGGAAAACAGCAGGTGCATTCGCATCATATCACGATTCTGTAGTATATCCGAAAAATGAAAGCAGAGGTGCATCCGTTTCAATGGACGCGCCTCTGCTTTTGTATACCTGTATATAATTACAGTTTCATATTAAACCACACCAGCATATCGCTTTCCCCGCGATTGGCAAAAGCACTGTAAGGGATCATGCGCAAGGAAGCCGCTTCGGTCTGCGGCTCATCCTCGTCGGTGCGCGCATACAGCGTTCCGTCCGTAGTATCGGTCAAACGGAAGGCTTCCACATCCAGCACATTTAAGCCGAACGTCGGCTCGAAGTGTGACGTGGCATGAAGCGCGGCGGGCAGCATGTATTGGTGCAGATTCTCGCCGTTGTCCACGCTTTCGGCACAGTATACGATCGGACCTGCCTGTACGCACAGCTTGCCGACGTCTTTGACAACGCGGCTCGTCGAGCGCAGGGCAAACGGCGTCATATCGAAGTCTACCGTCACCTCGTCGCAGCCCTCGAAGATCATATAGCCGTCGGTCAATTCCGTATAGGCAGGAACGGTTCGGACGCTCTTGCACCATGACGGCTTGCGGACAGCCAAACGCTTGGCACCGTCAAAACGGATACGGACGCGGCCGTCACACGGATAGTCTGTCTGCATTTCGCAGTGCCATGCACCGTCGTCCAAAGCGCTTTTTGTATACTGGTTTACAAAAAGCGTGTCGCCGTCTTTGGCATAGACATATTCACATAACTTCGGCAGCAGGCGGTTGACGTTGGGGGGACAGCAGGAACAGCCGAAGCACTCGAGCCGTTGGGTAATGGGGTAGCGTTTGGTGCCCCAGGCGTTGGAGAAGTGGTTGAGCAATGTGATCTCCAACGGGTTTTCGTAGAAGAACGATTTCCCGTCCAACGAAACGCCCGACAGCACGCCGTTGTAAAAGACGCGCTCGATTGTGTCGGCGTAGGTTGCATTGTTTTCCATACGCTGCATACGGTCACAGAAGAACATCAAACCGATCCCGGCACAGGTTTCGGTGTACGCCTCCTCGTTGGGCAAATCGAACGGAACGGTAAAGGTTTCGCCCAAATAAGTCGAACCGATGCCGCCGGTCACATACATTTTGTGTTCGACAATATCGCGATACAGCGCCTTGCAGGCCGTTTTCAACGCTTCATCACCCGTTTCGTAAGCAAGATCCGCCATAGCGGTATACAGGTATACCGCACGAACGGAATGCCCCAGTGCTTCGGTTTGCTCGCGCACCGGCAGATGGCTCTGATTATACGAACCGCGCTCGTCCTCTTTCCCCTTGCCGCGCTCGTTGATGAAAAAGGCGGCCATATCCAGATACAGCTTGTTTTTTGTATACCGGTACATTTTTATAAGTGCCAGCTCGATCTCCTCGTGCCCCGGGGTGGTAAAGGCAGCGCTTTTTTCCACCACAAAGACACGATGAATGTAGGCGGCGTATTTTTCCATGCAGTGCAAGAAGCGCTCTTTTCCGGTCGCTTCGGCATACGCGACTGCCGCTTCGAACAGATGCCCTGCGCAGTACAACTCGTGGTGGTCGCGATTCTTAAAGCGTCCTTCGGGTTCGCGCACGGTGAAATAGATGTTGAAATAGCCGTCTGCGCCCTGGTGCTTTTCGATATCGTCGATGAGTGATTCGATCTTGGCTTCCAGCTCCTTATCGGGGTGCTTGGCCAAAATGTAGGCCGCGCCCTCCATCCATTTGGCTACGTCGCTGTCCCAGAAAAAGTGTACTTCCTTGGTATCGAAGTGAAAGGCGGTGATGCGACCGGTGTCGTAAAAGCGGTCATACACGGCGTCTATCGTGATTTTCCGATTCATTTCTTCCTTATCGGCAAGGTAGCCGTCGGTGAGGGTCACGTTTCTGTAATCAAAGCTTTTCATGAAAATCCCCTTTCTGTTTGCAATTTTCGGTTGACTTTTTGCATTATTATTGTATAATAGAGTTAAGCAAAAAGCAAGACGGAAAACACGACGAAAGGTAGGAAAATCCGACATGATAACAACGGCTCCCTACAACATGCTTCTCAATCCTCACATCACCTTCGAGTATGCCGGGCTTTTTTCCTCCAAGGGGGATTGGACGCATCCCGAGCGCGTGGAAAAGACCTTTGAAATACTCTATGTCACAAGTGGACTTGTGCGCATACGTGAGGAGAAAACGCTGTACGAGGTACCGCGCGGCGGACTTTTGGTATTGGAGCCCGGGAAACGACACGTCGGCAAGGGTGTCGAGCAAAACGTGAGCTTTTATTGGCTGCATTTTCACACACATGACGGACGCTTGCCCTTTCGTTCGCGCTTTTTCGAGAGCTTTTCCGTCCCTCATGTGTTCAAAGAGCTGTTGCACTATGCTTTTCTTCCCACGCCGCACGAGGCGATGGTCAACGCGCTGTTGGTGCGCATTCTCACCGAATTGGAGTTTTCCGAACGAACGTTTCCCGTAAGCGACAAGCAGGCCGAGACGATCTACGAATGGCTGCGGGTCAATGCATCGGCACGACTTCGTATCGCCGATGCTGCGCGGCATTTCGGCTTTTCGCCAGACTATCTGTCGCGGCTTCTCAAAAAGCAGTACGGGGCGAGTGCCAAGGACATTTTGAACACCTTTTTGCTCAATCGAGCCAAGGGGCTGTTGGCCAACACGGAAAAATATGTCAAGGAAATCGCTTACGAGTTGGAATTTCCCGACGACAAAGCGTTTATCGGTTTTTTCAAGTATCATGAGGGCGTGTATCCGTCGGAGTTCCGCAACCGCTATTACCGTATTCACATGAACAATCATTAACATGCTTTTAGCATAGTTTATATTGTTTTCACAAATATCACTTGTAACTTCAGGACAATTGTTGTAAAATATTTGATTATACAACAAATGAAGGAGGAAAAACATGCCCTCTATAACCAACGAAGCTCTGTTACAGCTTGAGCTTGTCGGACGCTGCATACTGGCCGCGCTCTGCGGTGCGCTCATCGGTCTGGAACGTAAGAACCGCTTAAAAGAGGCGGGACTGCGTACGCACCTGATCGTGGCGCTCGGCTCGGCACTCATGATGGTGGTTTCCAAATACGGATTCTTCGATGTTCTGCAATACGCACAGTCGAGCACCATGCAAATCAAATTAGACCCCTCCCGCGTGGCATCCGCCATCGTGTCGGGCATCGGCTTTTTGGGAGCGGGTACGATCTTTGTTCGCAAGCAGGTCATCAACGGACTGACCACGGCGGCGGGGCTCTGGTCAACCGCCGGCATCGGCATGGCCATTGGCGCGGGAATGTACGCGGTGGGAATCGCCATCACGCTGTTCCAGTTTATGGTTCAGATCATCCTACATAAAAATCTGACGCTTTTGCATCTTCCGTCCTCGGATTACATTATCGTGCGCACCGAAAACCGAGAGGATGCGGTCAAAAAAGTGACGGAAGCCTGCAACGAGCATGGCATCGAAATACAGTCGATCAAATTCCAGAAGCTTTCCGAGAAGGCGGCCGAGGTGGAATGCTTTGTTAAGTTCCCACGCGGCTACACCCCTCTCATGGCAGCCGAAGATCTCAGCTCCTACGAATTCGTTCAAAGCGTCGAAGCCTAAAGCATCAAGCCCCCCCTTCTCCCCTCTCGGCGAAAAAAACAACAAATCTCCTCTTTATAAATCGGTCTTTGTACAAACGACCGATTTTTTTCCTTTTTTTCACAAAACCTCTTGACAAATACAGTTAGTTATGTTAAACTAACCACGAAGTTAGAAAAGGCTAACCTAAAGTACGCAGATCGGAGGGATCGTTCATGCCCTTATCTTTGGCTGACCCGGGAGAAATCCGCATCATCAAACGCATCGGCGGCTCACCCGAGGTAAAAAAGCATTTGGAGAACCTCGGCTTCGTTGTCGGCGGCACCGTGGCGCTCATCAACAAGCTCGGCGGCAGCGTCATTGTCAACGTCAAGGAAGCACGCATTGCCATAAGCGAAGAAATGGCGCGAAAGATTTTAGTCTAATTTATTTTTAGGAGGAACACAGATATGCGAACACTGAAAGAGGTCGGTATCGGTCAAACCGTCCGCGTCGTCAAGCTTTACGGCGAAGGCGCGATCAAACGCCGTATCATGGATATGGGTATCACAAAGGGTACTGAGATCCACGTCCGCAAGGTCGCTCCCTTAGGCGATCCCATCGAAATTTCCGTGCGTGGCTACGAATTGTCCTTGCGCAAGGCCGACGCGGAAAGCATCGAAGTGGAGTAATCCCCTTCGCGCCGGAAACGGCATTTCTTTTTGCACATAAGTTAGTTTTGACTAACAAGAAAGAGAGGAAACAGCTATGAGTATAAGGATCGCCCTTGCGGGAAATCCGAACTGCGGTAAAACGACCCTGTTCAATGCCTT
>CAZYFX010000032.1:3712-17787 GCA_964646725.1 uncultured Oscillospiraceae bacterium | reverse complement strand
CCTTGAGCTTGAATGCGTCTCTTGCTTTTAAGGAGCACCCCGGGCTGTTCGGCGCGGGACAGTTCAACGGCACCAGCGGCTATGAGGAAGCGGCGGCACAGGGGCTGATCGCCGGTATCAACGCCGCGCTGTACATCGACGGCAAAGAGCCCTTCACGCTTACGCGCGATTCCTCCTATATCGGGACGCTTATCGACGATTTGGTTACAAAAGGCACCAACGAGCCTTACCGTATCATGACCTCCCGCAGTGAATACCGATTGCTTTTGCGTCAGGACAATGCCGACCGCAGGCTTACCCCATACGGTCACGCTCTCGGACTGATCGATGAAGCGCGTTTTGCCGCTTTTACGGAAAAATACAAGACGGTGGATGCCGAGGTCGAACGCATCAAAAATACGTTTCTTGCGCCGAGCGAAGCTTTAAACGATCTGCTTGCGGCACATTCCTCCGCACCGGTACGCGACGGAGCGGGGCTTGTCGAGCTTCTTCGCCGCCCGGAGCTTACCTACGATGCGCTTGCTCCCGTCGATCCGACCCGACCCGTTCTTTCGCGCGATGAAGCGCGTGCCGCCGAGATTGAAATCAAATACGAGGGCTACATTCGCCGCCAAAAGCGCGATGCGGAACGCTTCACCAAGCTCGAAAACAAAAAACTTCCTCCCGACGCGGATTATTCCGCCATTCGCGGCATTCGCGCCGAAACCAAGCAAAAGCTTGAAAAATATCGTCCCGAAAGCATCGGACAGGCCGCCCGTATTTCTGGCGTGAGCCCGGCCGATATCCAGGTCTTGATGATTTATTTCGGAATCGGAAACTGACCGCAAAGGAGCGTGAGCCTATGTCGGACGAAGCCTTTAAGATTCGCACCTCCCAACCTCCGGCGCGGAAAACGGAGTTTATTCCGCATTCCCATCCGGAGCTTGAGATCGGCTATTTTAAGAGCGGAAGCGGTGTATATACCGTTAAGGAGCGGAAGTACGACATTCGAACGGGCGATATCTTTCTGTTCGACAGCGACGAGCTTCACAAAATCACCACGGTGGACGCTTCCGCGCCCATGCACACCTTTACCGTGCTTTTTCAACCGCGTCTCGTTTGGGATTCGTTGACCGACGATTTTTCAAACGATGTTCTCGGTGCCTTTCGGCACTGCGGTCAAAACGGTGCGCACCGTATCGACTGCACACATCCCGCCTACGAAGCACTTGTCACCTGTATAGCCGACATCGAGCGAGAGTGGAAGTCCGAACAGCCGTTTTACCGCAAGCTCATCAAGAATCGCATTCTCGACTTTCTCATCGCGCTGTCACGTTCGACCGACGAACCGACGGAGCATGTCGAGGTCGGCGACACGTCGCTTCGGGAGCTTTTGCCAATCATCAACGCCTGTGTGGATGAGATCGAGG
Organism: uncultured Oscillospiraceae bacterium; assembly: GCA_964646725.1. GTDB lineage: Bacteria > Bacillota > Clostridia > Oscillospirales > CAG-382 > UMGS882. The sequence goes on along the minus strand of CAZYFX010000032.1, from coordinate 16,378 downwards.
AACGCTTTTGCGAGGATATTTCGGTACACGAGCTTGCCGAAAAGCACGGTATGTCGCAGAACTTTTTCACCCGTTGCTTCAAGCGTGTCAACGGCATTCCCCCCAAGGCGTATATCAGCTCCAAGCGTGTGGATAAGGCCATTCGCCTGATTCGCACGACGGATATGAGTATTTTGGATATCGCCACGCACTGCGGCTTTAACAGCAGTACCAGCTTTCACAAGACCTTTACCAAAATCACCGGCAAAAAGCCGACGGAGTACCGCAAAAACGATGAATGATCTTATTTCGCAGTTGTTCGATTTTCCCGACGGTGCTACGCTTCGCTCCGCTTGCGAGATGCTGCTTGCGCGTATGGATGTGCGTCCTCTCGTCGAGGCCTTTTTCGAGTATCGCCGACAGGCCGTTACTCCCTCGCCATTTGACGCGCCTTGCGCTTCTCTCGGCTATTTTCCGGATGGATTTTATCCGGCAGACGAGTTTTTCTCGCCGGCCAAGCGCCTGTTTGACGCGGCTTCGATTTCCCATGCAGCGGGCTTTATGGCCGTTTACCTTGCCGTACTTCCCGAAACGCTTGCGCTTTGCGAGATACACGGCGTACCGGAGGACGTTGCTCTCGGAGCACCGAAAGCGTGGTTGAAGGAGGTATGTGCGTATCATACCCGACACGGCGTCTATGGGGTGGAGGATTACATTACGCTCGGAAGTCTGCTTTGCCCCGAGCTGTTTTGCGTCGGCCCGCTTCAAATGCGCCTGTGCGATTTTCCGTATGATGATGTTTCTTTCCCCGACGGGCCTGTTCGTTTCGGACAACCGATCGTTCAGGTGCATGTTCCGAACGGTGCCGATTTATCCCGCGATTCGTTGGACAGCGCTTACGCTCGTGCGGTCGAGCTTTTCGGCGCGGAGCTGTTTCTGGCGGACAGCTGGTTGCTTTACCCCGAGCACGAGCATATGCTTCCCACAGATTCCGCCATTCGCGGCTTCATGCGGGACTATCATGTTTTTCACGTCGATACGACATACGATTACGAGGGTCTGTGGCGCGTTTTCGGAAAGAAAGAGGACTATCGCACAGCCGTCCTGCCTGCCAGAACGACTTTGCAAAGAGCGTATGCCGCGCGGGTGGCGCAAAATCTTCCCATCGGGAGCGGCGTGGGCGTGATGCGGTACAAAACGAGCCGTTAAATCGGTATACGGCGAGGAAGTTTGTGTATTTTTTACGAAAATTGTTTAGTTGGATAAAGCAATGCGCGCAAAAAACGGTCGTTTTTTGTCTTTTTACACAAAAAATGCGCCTTTTCGGACGAACGATTTGGAAATGCGTCGGATAATCTGTAAAAAAACTATTGACAACTGTGAATTTTCTGATATAATATATAGTAGTAAAGAAAGATTGGAATACGGCATGAGGAATGCAAAAGCGGCGGCAGCGCACAAGGATGTCGATCTCATCGAGATGTTGGCCGACACGGCTCGCACGGATAAATTCGCGTTTGTGGAGTTGGTCGGGGTGTTTGCGCCGTATGTGTCCATGTTGGCACGTTCGTTTCGTCTGCCCGACAGCGAATACGACGATCTTTGTCAGGTCGGTCGCATTGCGCTTTATCGCGCCGTATGCTCCTATGACAAGAGCCGTTCTTCCTTTACGCCGTTTGCCAAGGTGTGTATTAAGAACGCCATGACTTCTCTCATGCGTACCTATCAGGCCGAAAGCAAGCTGATTTCCGACAGTTTGTCGTTGGACGAAATGCAGTCCTCCGGATTCACGCCTCTTTCGGACGAAGCCGATTCGCCCGAGAATGCTCTGCTTGCCGAAGAATTTCTTCGCGAAGCGCAGGCGGTCATGCAAAACGAATTGTCCGCGTCCGAGCGCAAGGTCATGCAGTGCAGATTAAATGGACTCGGGCTTGCGGAGATCGCGGTCTTGACGGGTAAAAGCGTGAAGTCGGTGGAAAACACGTTGTTTCGTGCGCGGCAAAAGCTGAAGGAACGGTTGAAATCGCGAGATTAGCTCTTTCTTTTCGGGCGAAAGTCCCTTTTGTACGCTTCTTCGTGGAACGATGCGAAAGCAGCGCGGCTCCTACCCGCGCGGAAGCAAATCTATTTTTTATTACTCAAAGCGAGGGAAAGACAAATGTACGAGAACAAGACACTCATTTGTGAAGATTGCAAAAACGAATTCATCTTCACGGCCGAAGAGCAGGAATTTTACGCATCCAAGGGCTTCCAGAACGAGCCGAAGCGTTGCAAAGCTTGCCGCGATGCAAGAAAGAATGCTCAAAGACCCCAGAGAGAGTACTTTACCACCACTTGCGCAAGATGCGGCAAGGAAGCAAAGGTACCTTTCCAGCCGACCAGCGACAGACCTGTCTATTGCAGCGATTGCTTCGCCGCAATGAAGGAAGAGCGGTAATCAGACATCGCAAACTCGAATCAGGGTTTTTGTTGCTTGAGAATTCATACTTTCGTGTTTCAATCGAAGTTTAATTTGCCTGATCCCCCGAATGAGTTTGGTTTTTGATACGAAACGGCTTGGCCGATGAAAAACTCCTCGTACAGATGTGCGGGGAGTTTTTAGGTATCTTGACGCGGAAGCCGCACCGTAACTTTCGGCCGGGAAAGCCCGGCAGCAATTTTCACGTCCGAGTATATATAAAACGGTAAAGCTTCGTCCGCGTGTTGACACTCCGTTGCGGCGGCATAAACGCCACCACCGCAACTCGGTACGAATTTTGAAACAATTACCGAACGTTGAAGCGCGGGAGCAATTATCGACCGGGAAAGCCTGGCAGCAATTTTCACGTCCGAATTTTCGAAAAAGAAAAATGTACAATCCGCGCTTCGAGGGCTTGCAAAAATATGAAAATGTGTTATAATATACCCATAAAAACTTGCTATGCGGCTGCTGCGGCCTTGTCGCCGCGTGCCGTTCAAAATACTTTAATCCATTAAAAACGGAGTATACATATGACGCAATCACAAAAAGGTATGCTTGCCGGTTTTTCCGGAAACTTCATCTTCGGCCTCAGTTTTTTGTTTTCCACACGCGCTTTTTCCGTGGCTTCTGACATTTTTTCCGCACACGGTGTTCAAAACGGAGCGGATGTTCCGGCGGTTTTGGCGGTACGCTTTCTGTTTGCGTTTCTTTTGATGACGGCACTGCGACCGCTTTTGAAGATCAAGCTCGATTTTCGCGGAAAGCCCGTTTGGAAGCTTATATTGCTCGGAATATTTCAGCCGGTCATCTATTTCATCGGCGAGAGCTTCGGCCTGAAGCAGACCGGGATCGTCGTGTCCAGCGTCATGATCGCGCTGGTGCCGGTGCTGTGTCAGCTTTTTTCCGCCTTGCTGTTGCACGAAGCGCCGAGCGGATGGCAGATTCTTTTCTGTGTGCTGTCTGTCGGCGGAGTGGTGACGGTGGCGGTGCAGGGCGGTGCCGGCGGTACAACGTATGTTTCTGGTCTTGTGTTTTTGAGTGTCGCTGTCGTGTCGGCCGTAGCGTTCAATCTGCTCAGCCGCGAACTTTCGACGGTGTTCACCCCGTTTGAACGCACCTATTTCATGTTTATCGACGCGGCGGTCTTTTTCGGTCTCTATGCGCTTTTTGCCGCACATTTTGATGTCACCTTGATTTTAAAGCCGCTGGCGCATGCGGATTTTGTCGTTTCGATTTTGTATCTCGGCGGCCTGTCCAGCGTGTTTGCCTATCTGATGGTCAACTATGCCAACACATATCTTCCACTGACGCGCTCGACGGTCTTTTCCGGGGTGATCACGGTGGTTTCGACCGTCGCGGGCTTTGCGGTCGGAGAGTCGTGTACGCCTGTCCGCGTGTTTGCCTGCCTGTTGATTTTGGTGGGAATTTACGGTGTGCAGGCGGCGGGCATGATGAAGGGAGAAGCGAAAGAGAAGCGCGTCAAATAACAGCAAACCCCGACGCTCGAAATGTCTCGGATAACGGCTAACCGTCGTGTGGCAATTTGCGCAACCGACGGTTGGTTTTCATCGTTCGGAGCGCGTGCTATAATAGGTGCAAGATCACAAAAAAGGAGATACCGTTATGAAAATCGCAGAACAGATCTATAAGTTAAGAACCGCCGCCAAAATGACCCAAGAGCAGTTGGCCGAAACTTTGCAGGTGTCCCGCCAGTCGGTACAAAAGTGGGAGAACGGTCAGACCGTGCCCGAGCTTGCCAAGCTCATCGAAATATCCCGCCTTTTCGACATTTCGTTAGATGCACTGATTTTGGAGCGCGAACAGCGCGTTGTGGAGGATATGAAGTACGATAAGCTCATGAAGCCGTCGTATGCGCATATGCAGGAATGGGATATGTATTCCTCCGATCTCGGGACAGAATACAGGCAATCCTTCGACGAGGGCTTGGATGTAGAGCCGTATCACGATCTGTTTAACGCCGCCGAACGTTTGCCCAAGGGAGAAGTCAAAAAGAGACTCGGCGATCTGCTGTTCGAAACGGTCGCGCATACGCCGACAAGGGCCGATTATCCCTACAACGAACCGTCCGAGCTCGATTCGATCCGCGCTTTGTGCGAGCCGTACCATCTTACGGGAAAAGCGGACGAGAAAGGTTTTGAGAAAAAGCTGTATGGCGCATGGATGGGACGTATATGCGGCTGTATGCTCGGAAAAACGGTGGAAGGAATGCGCACGAACGAGCTGGTGCCTTTTCTCAAGGAGACGGGCAACTATCCGATGTACCGCTATATCTTACGTTCCGATTTGAACGACGAGCTTTGCCGAAAATACAACTATCCGCTTGACAGCCGTCCGTATGCCGACGAGATCGACGGCATGCCGGTGGATGACGATACCAACTATGTGATTCTGGCACAGCTTTTGGCAGAGCGCTACGGACGCGATTTTACGCCGCACGATGTGTCGCGCATCTGGTTGGACTGCCAGAGCAAAAACGCCTATTTTACGGCCGAGCGTGTGGCCTATCACAACTTCATCAAGGGCTATGAGCCGCCGCAGTCGGCTATGCACAAGAACCCCTACCGCGAATGGATCGGCGCTCAGATACGCGGCGATTATTTCGGCTACATCAATCCCGGGCATCCCGCCCTTGCCGCCGAAATGGCGTGGCGCGACGCTTCGATTTCCCATATTAAAAACGGTATCTACGGCGAAATGTTCGTGTCGGCCATGCTTGCGGCGGCGGCCGTCACTTCGAATACGGAAGAAATGTTGCTTGTCGGGCTCGGGGAAATTCCCGTGACTTCGCGTCTGCACGAGAGCATCCGTTCGGTGCTCGACGCTTACCGTTCGGGCGTTTCGCAAAAGGAATGCTTTGACGGCATCCACGCGGCCTATGACGAATACACGGGCTACGGGTGGTGTCATACGATCTCCAATGCCATGATCGTGGCCGCGTCGCTTTTGTACGGCGAAGGCGATTATGCCCGTTCGATATGCATGGCGGTCGAGACAGGTTACGATACCGATTGCAACGGCGCGACGGTCGGTTCGGTTTTGGGAATGGCGAACGGCATCGACAGCATTCCGAAGGTATGGACGGAACCGATGCGGGATACGCTTCATACATCAATCTTCGGCGTCGGAACGGTGAAAATTTCGGAAAGAGTGCAAATGACGTTGAAGCACGTGCGGTTTTGATTTTAGATAAGCATGTGTGTGATAAATACAGAGAAAGCAGGTAACCATATGAAAAAAACGGCTTTGGCGTTCGGCGAGGTACTCTGGGACGTTTATCCCGACAAACGCTGTATCGGTGGCGCACCGCTCAATTTTGCGGCGCATTTTGTCCGTTGCGGCGGTAGTGCGGGACTTATCAGCGCCGTCGGTCGGGATGCGCTCGGCGACGAAACGCTTCGTTCGGTGAGCGAATTTGGCGTGGATACGACCTGCATTTCGCGCGTGGATGCGCCGACCGGACGCTGTGTGGTCACGTTGGACGAAAAAGCTGTGCCGAGCTATCGGCTTTTGGAAAATACGGCATATGACCGCATTGCCGTGCCGAAAGCGCCACAGGGCGATTTACTCTATTTCGGAACGCTTGCTCTGCGAAGCGCACACAATCGTGAGAGTTTGGAAAGCATTTTGGCGAACGGTTGCTTTTCGGAGGTTTTCGCGGATGTCAATATCCGCAAGCCCTTTGTTTCCGACGAAACGGTGCGCTTGGCCGCGGAGCACGCGACGATTTTGAAGCTCAGCGACGAGGAGATGCCGGAGGCAATGTCGCACATCGGTATCGATTCGACCGATCCGCTTTCGGCGGCAAAGGAGCTTGCCGCGCGCTTTAAAAATCTGCGTCTTATCCTTGTGACGTTGGGCGCGGAGGGGGCGCTTGCGTATGTGCCGCTTACCGATACCGTCACGACCTGCAAGGCACAAAAGGTGTCGGTCGTTTCGACGGTCGGGGCGGGGGACAGCTTTTCGGCGGCGTTTGCGGCAAGCTATGTGAAAAATGCGCCGATCGGAGATTGTATGGAGCTTGCTTCGCGCGTCAGCGGCTTTGTCGTGTCGCGAAAGGAAGCCATACCGGCGTATACGCTGCCGCTTGAATAGGAAAACTCCTCACCGCTCGGAGGGTGAGGAGCTTCGATGCAAATGGCATTCGAAATTTCCGTCATACGGCAGAGCCGCGAGCATCACCGCGAAGCGGGAACCGACGTTGTGGACCCATGCGTCGGTCGTGGGGGTGAGCCGTTGATCATCTGAGAATTTTCGGTTCGGCAACTCGTTTTTTCGTTCGGCGTTCCCCGCGGGGGGAAAAAGGCAGCGCGTTTTTCGCGCTGCCTTTTCTTATCGATAGCTTCGAAGATCCAACCGATGGAAGGTGATCTGATTGCTGTCGTGCATGTTGATCGCTCCGTTGTACGCCGTGCGGCATAAGAACAGAATTTCGTCCCCCTCGATCAGAAAATCCACATACTGGAAGCCGATCATGCGCGCGTCGGCGGCACTCTCGTCGATGATATCCGCCGCGATTTCCCAGTTGAGAAGATCCTTCGAACGCGCAAGCGACAGTACATTGCGCGCGTGCGCCGTTTCGTCGGTGATATTTTTGCTGACAATCGAAAAATAATATCCGCTCACCGGGTCGCGCTTGACCACGAATTTCGAATGGTTTCCGGGGAACGGCACGGCTTTCGCAAAGGTCATCGGCTTTTGCGGCTGCTCCTCGTTAATCTTATACAAAATTGCATAGCCGTGATTGGGCGTCATGCGTGACATATCGAAACGGTACAAGCCGTACAGGCCGCCGTCGGGCGCAAGCACCGGACAGCCCTCGATGTTGCCTGTGCTCTCTCCGGCAGGAACGCTCGGCCAGGTGGGATTGTATTTGACCGGCTCGGAAAATTCCCACGAATCGGAGTCCAAAAGGTCGCTGTCCTCGGGTGCGGACACCGTCATGACCGCATGATAGCCTCGACCCCACGAGCCCCATTCGACGGTGTTCCAGATACGACCGTTGTGGCAGAGCACTACCTCCGGATTGCGGTGAACTCCCGGCTCGCCGTTCTTGCCGTTGCCGCCGCGATACAAGATGGTCGGCTCGGTGAAGGTTTTTCCGCCGTCGGAGGATTTTCCGATGAGCATATCGCCGTATTCCGTCGAACAGCCGAGCATATACACGTCCTTGTTGTGTTCAAACAGCTTGCCCCAGAAGCAGGGGAACAGCTCGCTGACGTAGTGCCAGCTTTTTCCTTCGTCGTCCGAGCGGAAAATGATGGTTAAGTTTTGCGGAAAGCCGCCGGCGTACACGTCCATCGAAGCGAGCAGGTAGCCGTCCGAATGACGCAAAATCGACGGACTGCACAAACACTTTCCCGAGAACGAATAAGCGTTGTCGTCGGGGTGCAGATAGTTGACCACCGTTCCGTAGGGAAAGCGGCCGGTCTTGGCCAAACGCACGCGGCTCTTGCGCTCGGGGTGTGCGGTATCGCAGACGTAAAATTCATAGTCGGTCAAATCGTCAAGCGCCGTGATGTCGTAGGTGCATGCGGTCGTTTCTCCGACGGCGCGGAAGGATTCTTCGCCGCGCGCACGGCAGAAAACGGTATAAGAATCCGCGTCGATCGGAAGCCATTCGAAATGAACGGCACATGCGGACGGTGCAATGCGGCAGATGTAAATGTCACCCGTTTCGAAAAACAGCGGCTTGTAGGGAGCGTAGCTCCATGTCTTTGGCTTTTTCATTTTTCTGTTCGTCCTCCTTTTTCGACGGTCTTACAGCGATGCAATGAGCGTATCGGCCATGAGCTTCATCTGACGCATACAGCTTTCGGCATACGGTGTCAGCTCGGGCGCTCTGCGATTTCGTGCGACAAGCTCGGTCGGAATGCCGCACAGATTCATATGGTATTTGGCGGTCAGCGGATAAGCAAGCCCCACCTCCGTAAAGCCGCTCATGCACAGAAACGCCTGGATAAGATCGGCTTTTTCGGGATATTTGTCGTAGCTTTTGCACAGCCACACATATAACTCCGGATGGTAGTTGCACATGATGCCGCAATAGCCGGCCGCGCCGTCGCGCAGACTTTCGAGAAGTGTCTGGCAGTTGGCGTTGAGCAGTTTGAACGAGCTGCCGCGCAAGATTTCCAAGCGCGAGCGGATGAGCGCCGCGTCACAGCAGGTGTCCTTCATAAAGTAAAAGCGACCGGTGCTTTTGCACCATTCCAGAATGCGCGGTGTGACAAGGCGCTTGTACGGATAGGGACATTCGTACAGACCGAGGCCGATATTGGCGGGAAGTGCTTCCAACAGACGTTTCGCGTTTTCCAACCACACATCGTCCCCGAGATTGTCCGGGTCGAGACGGTTGGTGATGAGAATGAGCGCATCGGTGCCGCTTTCGACAATCGCGTTCAATTCCCGCGCCTGCTCATCGAGTGTGTCCGAAACGTGTCCCGACGAAACCACCGTTAAGCGCTTGCCGCCGTTTGCGGCGATCTCGTTTACCGTTTCGTAAACGGTTCGGTTGATCTTGACGCGCTCTTCCAAGGTCAGATAGAAAATTTCACTCGATTGGCAGACCGAAAAAATGCCGTCACAGCCTTTGTCGGCGTACCAGTGAACGTATTTTTTCACGGTTTCGTAATCGACGGAGCGGTCTTTTTTGTAGGGCGTGATCATGGTCGGATACGCGCCGAAATTGTATTCCATGCTTTTCTCCTCCTTTGCGGATTTTATACGCTTATTGTAACAAAAAAAGCCGCAAGCGGCAATGAAAAGAAGAAACACGTTTTTATAAATTTGATACTTTCTGTATTGACGATTCGTTTTTGCTGTGCTATACTGAAAACAAAAAACGTTTAAGGAGGGACAAGGATGCCGCAATCGATTCTTCCGTCCTATACAAAGGCGAGAGCGGGAAAACTGTCCTCGCTCGGCATCGAATGTCTTGCTTGGCCGTGCCCGGTGAAAATATACTGGATGAATTCTTTCTGTGCCGAGGAAAAGAACTATCCGATCAGTCGGGCACTTCATATGCACACTTTTTACGAAGCGCATTTCATTTTGCACGGAAGCATGAGCTATGCGACGGAGGACGGAATGTTTTTTGACCTCCGTCCCGGAGACGGTGTGCTTTTCGCGCCGCTTGTCAAGCATATTGTGCGAAGCACCGACGAAACGCTTGTCAAAATATCCCTTACCTTTCTGCCCGAGGAAGGGACGATGCTTGAAGAATATCTGTGTACGTCTGAAGCGCTCGGCTTTGCGCTCGACCGACAGATGTGCGGCGATTTGGACGGGATTCTGATACAGGGCTCGGCGCGCGACGAGCTGTCTGCGGCCATCGTTCAAAACTGTTTGTCGAATTTGATATGCCGTTTGGCGGCGCTTGCGGGAGCGGAAAAGGGAAAAGCACTTGACAAGGCTGTGTCGAAGCCGCGGGAGACGATCGCCGTCACCATGGCCAAACAGTATATCGAGGACAATAAAAACCGCCTTCTCACCTGCCGCGAAGTGGCAACGCAGTGTCATTTCAACGAAAAATATTTCGGACGGCTGTTCAAGGCACACACGGGGCAGACACTGCTTGCCTACATCCACGCGCAAAAGTTAAAGGACGCGAAAGCTCTGTTGGCGGACGAAACATTGTCCTTGCGGGAGGTGGGCGAACGGTTGGGATTTGCCAACGAGTACTACTTCAACACGTTTTTTCGGAGGCTTTCGGGAATGTCGCCGGGGCAGTTTTCGCGCAACGTTTTCGATAATAACGCCGATAACGCCGAAGCCGATAAAAAGGCGTAAGCAATCGCTCTTCGAAAAAGATAAATGAAAACGGATACGCCGCTTTTCAGGCAAATAGCGTACATCCCTGTTTTTTGAAAAACGCGGCCATGCGATCCAGATCATCCTCCGACAGCTTGTACAGCTTCGCAAGACAACTCTTGCACAAAAAGCTGTCCGCACCGCGATTGACCAACTTCCGATGAAGCGCGATCTCATAAGCACTTACGGCGCGTCCGCAGTCGCGGCAGACGGACGCGCCTTCCTGTACCGTAAAATTATTCAGCTTCGACATGAACTCGGTACAAAGCGCAATCGTGCGGTTCGAGCGTCAGCTTCATCGAATCCTTCAACACGCCGACATCCTCGCCCGTGAACACATCCGTTAAGTGCAATTTGCAGCCGCAGCCGACCGGGAAGCCGAGTTCCTGCTCGTACAAAGAATTGTGGCATGCGTTGTCGCCGAAGTTGAACATGCCGAGAATGTAATCGCCGTCCGAGAGCACTTTCAAATACTTGCGCATCGTATTTGAGTTCCAGTAATTCGTCTTGATCTCAAACGGCGCGCGGGCATCCGGGTCCCTGTCGATAGCGATTAAACGCGGATTGGTCAAAAGCTCATGGCAATATTCGGACATGTTCCGAATATCGCCGCCCATCATGAGCGGAGAGGAGGCCAAGCACCAGAGAGCGAAATGCGTTTTGTATTCGCGGTCACCGCAGGCGTTTTCGCGTCCGACGTTGCCTTTGCCGTACATGCCGCAGATGAGCATATCCAAGTCGTTGAAGCAGCCCGCGCCGCTCATGGCAAGCCCCGTGTTCACCTGGCTGTCGAAAATACTTTTGACCGATTCGAACACATCGATGATGTCGCCGGTCGAACGGTACATGTGCGCACCCACGCTTCCCATCCATTCCCAGCTCTTGTCGGTTCCCCAGTTGCAGGCGGAGAACAGAATATCGCGTCCGCAGGCACGAAGTGCGTTGCTCATGGTCAGATAGGCAAGCTTTCCGTCCCCGGTCGTGGGGAAGTAGCAGAAATCGTATTTGAGAAAATCCACGCCCCAGGAAGCAAAGGTGCGCGCGTCCTTAAATTCGTAGCCGTAGCTGGAGGGGTATCCGGCGCAGGTCTGATAGCCGGCGCAGGAGTACATGCCGAATTTGAGCCCCTTGGAATGCACATAGTCGGCCAGATATTTCATGCCGTGCGGAAATTTATCGGGATTGGGCACCAGACAGCCGTTCTCGTCGCGGTGCATGAGCGACCAACAGTCATCGATGACGATGTATTCGTAGCCGGCGTCCTTGTAGCCGTACTTGACCATGGCGTCGGCCGATTCCATGACCAAGGTTTCGTTGATGTTTTGTCCGAAGGTGTTCCAGGTGTTCCAACCCATGGGCGGTGTTTTGATATGCATATAACTCATCCTTTCTTGTGTTGTGCGGTGTTTGATGTACAGCCATATTATAGTCCGTGCGAAAGGACTTGTCTATGTTTTTTTGTATCTGACCTATGGCTTTTTGTATCCAAAATCCGTAAAATTCACAAAAAGTAATGGAATTTTGTATCAAAGCTGTAGTATAACAAAAGCATGAAACGAAAAGGAGATGTGCCGCTTGACGGATGCACGAACGCTTGCGTTGATCAATCGACGGTATCATGAGCTCAACCCGCTTGATTTCGGGGAACAGCACTGTGCGTCGGGACATACCTATGGCCCTGCCATACGAAAATATACGCTCATTCATTTTGTCGTATCCGGCAAAGGCGTTTTTACCGATCCGCGCGGAACACATGCCGTGTCGGCGGGGGAAGCGTTCATCATCCGTCCCGGTGAGGTGACGGTGTACGGTGCCGACCGCGAAGAACCGTGGCATTATATCTGGATCGGCTTCGACGGAACGCTGTCCGCACGGTTTGCCGAACTTCCGTCGGTGTTTCGCGCGGTGCCGCATATCGACAGCAAACTGCGGGAAGCGTTTGCTTTTTCCGGAACGCCCGAGGAATATTTGGCCGGCCGCCTGTTTGAGCTGTATGCGCGTTTGTTTGACGGCAAAAAAGGGCGCGAGGACTATATCTTTCGAATACAAAACTACGTTGAGACGAATTACAACGGGGTTTGCGACGTAGCGGATGTGGCGGCCGCCGTCGGCTTGGAGAGGCACTATTTGGCACGCCTTTTCAAGCAAAAGACCGGCGGAACACTCAAAAGCTATATCACCGAAAAGCGCATGACGGAGGCGCGTCTTTTGTTGGAGGACGGCTACACGGTGTCGCATACGGCGCAGATGGTCGGCTATAGCGACGCCTTCGTGTTTTCGAAAATGTTCAAGAAACGCTTCGGCATTTCGCCCGGGACGGTATGCCGTGCCAAAAAGACGGATACCGTCTCCGGCAAAGCTTGAGCTTACCGAAAAAATAAATATTCCGGATTATAAGA
>CAZYFX010000032.1:0-3612 GCA_964646725.1 uncultured Oscillospiraceae bacterium | reverse complement strand
GCAGGAGTGGGTGAATTTTTGACCGTTTCACGGTTAAAAAGAGGACGAACCTTCGTCGGGGTTCGTCCCTAAAAACAAAAGGCTTTTGCTACAGTTTGAAGCGTCAAACCGAGGTCGAGCCGAAGCCGCCGCAGCCACGCTTCGTTTCGGACATGACGTCCGTTTCGGTAAAAACGGCCTGCGGGGCGGGCAGAAAAACGAGTTGAGCCACGCGGTCGCCGTTTTGGATGACCGCACTTTCCGAGCCGCCGTTGTGTAAAGGGATCATCAGCTCACCGCGGTAATCGCTGTCGATGACGCCGACCTTGTTGGCGGGAGCGAGTCCTTTTTTGGTTGCGAGTCCGCTTCGCGCGAAAACGAAGCCGCCGTAGCCTTCGGGTATCTCGAAGGCAAGACCGGTGTGGATGAGTATCGTTTCGCCGGGCGCAATCGTGATGGGGGCGGCGGTAAGAGCGTACAGGTCGGCCCCGGCCGAAAAGGGCGTTCCGTAGGTCGGCAAAACGGCGTTGGGGTCTAATTTTTTGACGGGGACGGACAGTGTATTCATGTTCGACTTCCTTTCAATGGCGTTGTTATGTTGTCTGTTAAAAGTATACCCGATTTGCGACGGTCTGTCAAGTCCCTGTGAAAAAGCGGTGCTCGAAAAATGCTTAATCTGCTTTAAAATCCGTTTAATTCTCCGAAAAGCACTTGATTTTTGCTCGTCGTTCTTGTATAATATGTCTGAACGATATGTAACCGTACAAACAATTGGGGAGAAACCTATGAAAATATTACTCTTACACGATCTCGGTGCCGACAAACAGAACGGCGTTTCGGTATCCTTGGGAATTTTGACGAGAGAGCTCGAACAGCGTGGGTACGATGTGCGTGTGTTGACGTTGGCCGATGGGACAAAATCGTATAAGGAAGAGAATCGATATCATTTGTCCAGCGTACCGGCCTTTATCTATCCCGGAATCCGCATGCGTCCGCCGATTCGTCATCGCTATATCGAGGAGCTGGTGGCGTGGAATCCGGACGTGATCCACACAAATTGCGAGTTTTCCACATTCATGACCGCCAAGCACATCCATTCGCATTGTGCGGTCGCGCCGGCCTGGATTCATACGTTCCATACCGATTATAAATACTACATCGGCATTCTTCAGAGGATACATGCCATTCGCGACAAGGCGGTGCCGCGCTTTTTGGATCATTGCTTTAAAATGTGCGATGCGCTCATCGTGCCCACCGAAAAAATGTATCATTATATAAAGGACGGGAATTTTTCGCCGTCCATCCGTACCGAAATCATCCCCACCGGTATCGATTTTTCCGAGTTGGAGAGAAACGACCCCGTTCCGCCGTCGGAGACGAAAGCGGAGTTGGGACTGAGGTCGGATGCGCGGATCGTTTTGTTTTTGGGACGAATTTCGGCCGAAAAAAATTTAGAGGAATTGGTCACCTGCTTTGCCGCCTATGCCGAAACGCATCCGAATGTGTATTTTGTGACGGTCGGCGATGGGCCGTATAAAGAAAATCTGGTGCGCCTTGTAAAAAAACTCGGCGTCGAAAACCGTGTCGTGATACACGACGGCGTTCCGCACACCGATATTCGCCGATTTTACGACGCGGCCGATGTGTTTGCCAGTGCGTCCGAGAGCGAAACACAGGGGTTGACCTTCTACGAAGCGATGTATTGCGGCGTCCCGGTGTTGGCAAAGGACAGAGAATGTCTGGAACAGGCGGTGAAAGAGGGCGAAAACGGAGCGTTCTTTTCGAATGCCGAAGAATTTGAACGGGCGCTTGACGGACTGCTGCTCTTGCGCGAAAAAAACGGAGGACGGTTGAAAGGGGTGCTTCCGAAGGACTTCGAGAGCGCGCAGTTTGCCGAAAATGTGGCGGCGCTGTACGAAAAAACGGTTGAAAATCGCCGGGAGAGAAAGCAATCGTCGTTTCGGAAAATGACCGAAGAGGCAAAAATTCTGGGGAAACGGCTTCGTTTTAAGGTAAAGCAGACCGTGGCGCGCTACAACGGTCGAAACAAATAGAAAGGGACGGAAAATCCATGACGAACAATGTCGGGAACTACATAAAAAGGATTAGAGAGCTTGCGAAAAGCGCGGACAGCAAGGCGGTATGCGCGGCTATCGAAGAATTGACGCAAAAGCGGGTTCGCGAGATTCGCGAAACACCGACCGAAGTGACGGTTTCGGGGACGAGCTACTATGTATCGGCCGACGGAGATGACGAAGCGGACGGAAAAAGTCCCGAAAGCGCATGGCGGACGCTCGACGGCGTGAACGCGAAGACGCTTGCGTCGGGGGACGGTGTGTTCTTTCGACGCGGAGATTTTTTTCGCGGAGCATTGACGGCTCAACCCGGAGTCACCTATTCCGCTTACGGAAGCGGTGCGAAGCCTGTCATACTGGTCTGGGACAAAAACAGCGCGGATTCCGCACTTTGGAAGCAAACGGATGCTTCGGGCGTTTGGGAATATGCCGAAGCGTATGACGCGGATATCGGCGCGATCGTGTTCGACGACAGAACGGCGGCGCGCAAGGTATATCGGTCGCACGAGGAGGACGGTCGGTGGTTGGATTACCGCACCGGGCGAATCTTTGACGGATACCGCGATTTGACGGACGATCTGTCGTTTTGGCACGACAGTCAGGATTCCGAGGGCGAAGCGAAAACGGGAAAGCTGTATCTCCGATGTGAAAAAGGAAATCCGGGCGAGGTGTTTGCCGAGATCGAGATGAACAAACGGGCGCACGGGTTCACGGTCAAAGGGAACGGTGTCCGTATTGACAATCTTTGCATCGCTCATGCCGGTATGCACGGCATCGGAGCGGGGAAAACGGACGGTTTAGCCGTCACGAATTGCGAGATCAAATGGACGGGTGGAACGATTCAGTGTCCCATTCGCGGCTATGGCGATCGGAGTTGGCCGACGCCGTTCGGCAACGCGGTGGAGATATACGGCGAAGCGCGGAATTATACGGTGGACAATTGTTATATTTGGCAAGCGTATGACGCGGGCGTTACCCATCAGGGGGCGGCTGTGGGAGATCTTGCATGTGAAAACGTAAAATATACGAACAATGTCATCTCAGACTGCGTGTACGGTATTGAAATATTTTACCCCGATGCACCGGAAAACGAAACATACAGTCGCGTTTTTCGAGGGACCTATATCGAAAACAATATCGTGCGCAGAGGAGGCGGCTTCGGACACGACGCGCGACCCGATGTCGGCGTGACGGCGCTTATACGAAACGGACGGTTGCTTGAAGGGGCGACGGAGTATATTGTTAAGAACAACATATTCGATCGAAGCCGTGAGCGGATCGTTTCGGCGAATAATGACGGCGGAAGTAAGGCGAAGTACATCGATAATGTGTTTGTGCAGACTGAGGGCGGACGCTATGCGTCGAGGTGCGGAAAGGAATATCGCTTTGATCGGGAATTGGTGGATCGCATAGCGGAAACCGAAACGGAATGCGGGTCACTGTATGTCTGTACGGAGAAGCTCGGATACTAAAAAACACACATTTTCAACGCAAAAATCAATTTGTCGAAAAGAAATCCCGAAAAAAGTCGCAAAAAGGGTTGACAAATGTGGGTGAA
>CAZYFX010000031.1:0-18103 GCA_964646725.1 uncultured Oscillospiraceae bacterium | reverse complement strand
CATCTTCTTGCGGTCAAGCTTGTTCTGCTTGATGATGGCACTTTCGATCGGCATACCGTGGTTGTCCCAGCCGGGGATATACGGCGTATAAAGACCGGACATGGACTTGGATTTGTTGATAAAATCCTTCAAGACCTTGTTCATGGCCGTGCCCATATGGATATTTCCGTTGGAAAAGGGAGGGCCGTCGTGCAGAACAAAGCTGTCGTGCCCCTCGTTTCGCTTCAGCATTTTTTCATAGAGGTTTTCTTTTTCCCATTTGTCCTGCGTTACGGGTTCGCGGGTGGGAAGATTGGCACGCATGGAAAATTCCGTTTTCGGAAGATTCAGCGTTTTTGCATAATCCTTCGGCATGGTTGCTGTTTTCTCCTTTGATGTTATTCTTCCGTCCGTTTTCGCTTTTTGCGCGGGACGGAATATGCGCGCAAATATCGTTAGAGCGGTGAGCCCTAACGATATTTGTCTTTGTTATTGATCTTCGGAAGCCTTTTCGGCGCGTGTGGGAGGAAGCTCATCCTCGGAAAATCCCGACGCACGGTTCTTTTCTGCAAGCGACAGGGCGCTGTCCAACAGCTCCTCGTCGGTCGCATCGGAAATGCTCTCATCCTCCTCGCTGTCCGGTAAGATTCGGTCAAGCATGGAAACATGCTCGCGGTATGCTTCGTACAGCGATTCCTTGAACTGCGCCACAAGGCTCTCCGCCTTGGCAAGCTTATCCCGTTCGGCGGCAACGCGTTCGCGGTAGACCTCCAAAATGTGCTCCGTGCTCTCCTTGATCGAGCCCAAAACGGCATCGCGTTTTTCTTCGGCTTCGCTCACCATGGCCTTGGATTTCTCATTGGCATCACGCATGAGCGCATCGGCCATTTTATGCGCGTCGAGCACGATAGAGGAAAACTCGTTCTCCTCGTTTTTGGTCGCATCGAGCTGCGCCTTGGCGGTCTTGTATTTGTTTTCCAGCTCAATATATTCGTTTCTTGCTTCGGTATATTGGGAAAGAAGATAAGAAATATATTCCTCCACCTCGGCGGTGTTATAGCCGCCCAAGGCCTTGGAAAATTCCTTTCTCTTCAACTCTGTCGGTGATAGCATATTTACGTTCCTTTCCGTCTGTAGGACCGAACACACGGCCGTTACAGGTATTTTCTTACGATCACACGGAAGCGATCCTTTTGCGTTTTGCCCTGAAAGGCTTCGATGTAAAGCTTCCCGTAGCCCTTAACGGACACGCGGTCGCCCTCGTCAAAGGCTTTATCCGTCGAAGTGCATTCACTGTGGTTGAGCGAAACGCGCCCGGCTCGGATCAGCTTTTTGGCATTTTCACGGGACAGATTCAGCGCATCGGACAAAAGGGCATCCAGACGAAGCGACGCAAGCGTGAGCGACAGGTCGCAAAAATGCTGTGAGATGTGCGGAAGCTCGTCAACCGTCACAATGCGAACCTTGACGGTATCGCGCCCGACCGTTTTCAAGCCATCGGCGATAAACGGTGCAACGGCAGACAGCGTCACGACATACGCTTCGTGCCCATTGTCCGAGACATAAATGTCACCCAGCGTTTCACGCTTGAGCCCAAGCGCCATAAGAGATCCCAGAACGGCGCGATGGTCAAAGCTTACAAAGCCGGAGCCGACGATGTGCATGTAACACAGCTCCGCCTGCTCGACATAGGCACGGTAAAGCTCGTCTTCCTTCGAAGCGGACATCGGTTCGGCGTAAACGCTTCGCGCAAAAAAGCCGAGAACAACGCGCTCCGCTTCGGAAAAGCCGCCGAACGAAAGGCAAAACAGCTCCGAAAAGGATTTCGCCGTCCGCTGCGCTTCGACCGCCTCCTCCGGCGTCAAGAAAGCCGTAAAGCAGGGCGTGAAGGTGCGCTCGGCGCGTTCGCATTTATCGCATATATGGGCTTCGAATGGTTTCTTTTCTTTCATGCTCATACGCTCAAAACGGAAAAGCGCTTTCGTTGTCCCTTATTCGTACTTGGGCTCTTCGGCGTTTGCGCTCGAATCGGACTCAAGCGATTCGTTGGAAACCGCCACGTTGTTCGGCGTGATGGCAAAGGTATTGTCCGCCACCTTCTGAACGTCGCCGCCCAGAGCATACGCCACGCCCGACAGAAAATCGATCAAACGCTTAGCCGTCTCCTTGCTGCACTTTTCCAGATTCAAAAGCACGGTCTTGTTTTCCAAAAGATAATCGGCGATTTGCGTGACTTCATCGAAGCGAGCCGGTGAAACCACCTTCATCTCGATGGAAGAACCGCTGTGCGGTGCAAGCTTGACGGCACTCGGCTGTGTCGGGTAGGCAGCGGGCGCGGGCTTGGGGTCGCGGCGAACCTCTTCGCGTTCGCGTATCGGCTGCTGCTCTTCCGGCTCGACGAAGTCATCCTCGTAATCCTCGTCCACATCGTAATCGTTCGGGAAAATCTTCTTTGTCCAATCCTTGAGTCCCATAATATAATACCTCCAAATAATAATGCTTTCAAATTCTTCGTATGTCCGTCACGACTTTACTGTCTTTCGCCGAAAAGGGCGCGTCCGGGGCGCACGATGGTCGCACCGCAGCGGACGGCTTCTTCATAATCATCGCTCATTCCGGCGGATAATTCATACATATCTATATTATCTAACTTTTTGCTCGATATGTCAAGAAACAAATGCGATATTTTGCGAAAATATTCTCGGTTTTTGTAAACTTTTTCTGAACGCGCATTATCCGTCGTATCGGCTTGCGGCAAAACGAACTTCGGCGGGATGGTCATCAGTCCCTTAACGCGAACATGCTCCAGTCGGGATATCCCCTCGAGCAATGCATACGTTTCGTCGTAGGACACACCGCCCTTGCTTTTCTCCCCCGCCGCATTGACCTCGACCAAAACGTTCATACACAGGTCGCGCTTGGCGGCCTGACGGTCGATCTCCTCGGCTAAACGAAGCGAATCCACCGAATGGATGAGCGACACCTTGTCGATGATATACTTGACCTTGTTGGTTTGGAGCCTGCCGATGAAATGGAGCTCGGCGTTCGCGCGGTCGAGCTTATCGTACTTTTCGAGAAGCTCCTGGACGCGATTTTCGCCGATCAGGCGTACACCGCGCGATATGGCGAAATTGATCGTATCGGCGTCTACCGTTTTGGTTGCCGCCAAAAGACGCACACCCTCCGGATCGCGTCCGACCTCGACAGCCGCCGCGTCAATGCGCGCGCGTATTTCGGTCAAATTGCGTTCAATGACTTCATGGGTAAATTTTTCGGTCATACACACACTTTCTTTTCTGTTTATGATTGATTCGCGCTAAGCTATGATCTTGCCGTCGAAAAGCTCCTTACCGCGCACGATGATGCTGTCGTACAGCGACAGATACTTGACCTCTTTGCGTGTTTCCGCACCGTCCGCATCGACCGCTTCGTCGGGCGCAGGGGTTTCGGCGGAAACGATGTAGTATTCTTCGTCCTCGAACAGGATATCCACACAGCGAAAACGCACGATGTCACCGTCCAAGATGTAAACGCCCTGCTTTCCGTCCACTATGCGAAGCGCCTTTTTGGGGACGGCAAGCCCGGTATAGCTTTTTCCGACGATCTCGGCACTTTGCACCCGAAGATACGGAAAGCCCTCGGGCGCGGTATTCCCGCGAAAAACGAGTAAGGCTGTCGATGAAGCAGTCTCGGAGATGATCTGCGTCAGCTTCATGGTCACCAAAGTATCGTTCGAAAACGAAGGAAAGCGCAGACGGTAGTACTGCCCTTCCGAAAAACCGGCCACATCGAATTTATCGGCCTCGCAAACAAGATTCCATACAAAGTCCGTGACCAGTTTTCCGACCGCATAGGTGTTTTGCTCCGGCTCTCGCGCGGTAAGCGCATGGAAGCCGTCTAAGGTCAAATCATCTAAGGATTCCGGCGTAAAAATACGCTCGTAGCCGTCCACGTCGCCGTAAAAATAGCCGGCCGTATCGGCGGTCAAAGCGCGGGAAACCGAACGAATGCGGCTTTGCAGGGAGTTACGTTCGCTTTGCAGAGCGGCGATCTCGCTTTGATAGCTGCTTGTCATGTCGGTGATGAGCTTCTTTTTATTCAACCCGACAAGCAGATTGTTTTCGACCGTGACCGCATCGGAAAGACTTCCGGACGCGACCGACGAAAACAGCGCATCAAAGGAAGCGTCGATCTCCTCGTCGGTTTTGGTGATATCCGTCACATACAGATCGGTGTCCACCACGCTTTTGGACAGTATCTCGATCTTGCGGTCAATGGCGTTGATCTGCTCCTGGAGCACCGCCGAAGCGCTTTCGGTATAAACATTGGCAAACGTCTGCCCCTTGGACACACGGTCGCCGTCCTTGACCAGCGTAACGGCCACGCCGTCCGACGCATTTTCAACCACCTTTTCGGAACGGAAGATGTATCCGGTCGTTTGACAGGTATCGTACAGCGAAACCATAAGCGCCGTTTCGGTCTCTATATCGTGGGTAAAGGTCGGCAATATCTGAAAAAAGGCATACACCGCCAAAAACGCCATGAGAAGAAGCAGTCCCACATTGCGAAGCGCGGTTTTGGGATCGCAGAAAAAATCGGCTATTTTTTTGTTCATGCCCTTCTTTCCTCCCCCTCACACGCCGCCCGACACACGGCAAGCGCTTTTTCGAAAAGCTCTTCGGACGAAGCCTCGTCCGCTGCCAGAAAGTGCATGTGCGGATTGCGGGAAAACCATGTCATCTGC
This sequence comes from uncultured Oscillospiraceae bacterium, assembly GCA_964646725.1. Taxonomy (GTDB): domain Bacteria; phylum Bacillota; class Clostridia; order Oscillospirales; family CAG-382; genus UMGS882. Next base: position 13,380 of record CAZYFX010000031.1, on the reverse strand, counting down.
CGCTTGGCATAATGACGGGAATTGATCTTCAAGCGATCGATGCATTCGTCAAGCGACGCCTGCTTATCAAAATACGGATAAAACTCCTTATAGCCGATGGCCTGTCCGGCGGTCGGCGCGTCTCGAAGCCCCTCCCGTATCAGACGGCGAACTTCCTCTAAAAGTCCGGCCTCCATCATGGCATCCACACGGCGGTCGATGCGCTCATACAGATTTTCACGTTCGGAAAAGGTCAGACCGATATACACAGCCTTGCGGGGAGTCGCGGCTTTCTTTGCCCTTTCCTGCCAAAGCGACATCGGCTCCCCCGTTGAGATGCATATTTCCAAGGCTCTCACGACACGCTTGACGTTCTGCGGCTCGATGTGCGACGCGCATATCGGATCGAGCAAGGCAAGACGCTCATGCAGTGCCGCCGCGCCGTTTTGTGCCGCAAATTCGGTAAGCTCCTCGCGAAGTCCCGGTCGAACCGACTGCTCGGCAAAGGGAAGTCCCGACACGAAGCTGTCCACATACAAGCCCGTCCCGCCACAGAAGATCGGCGTTTTTCCGCGCGAAAACACATCCTTCGTACACGCATCCGCAAGCGAAACATAGTCGGACACGCTGAACGGCTCATGAATGTCGAGTATATCCAAAAAGTGATGCGGAATACCCCGACGTTCTTCCGGCGTCGCCTTGGCGGTGCCGATATCCATCCCGCGGTACAGCTGCATGGAGTCACAGGAAAGGATCTCGCCGTTCAAGTGCTCGGCCAACGCCACGGCCAGCGCCGATTTGCCCGAGGCGGTGGGCCCCACCACGCAGATATTGGTTTTATCCGTATCGACGGTATGGGTCATGGTAAGCCTCCTTCGGATGTGCGCGTGAACGGAAACAGCATCCGCCTCCGCCATGACTGCGGCGCGCGGATGCTGCAAAAAAAGTGTATGTGTAATTTAGAAATTGAAGCGGGATGTACCGGTACGTCTGCCCTTGAACAGATCGCCTACGCCGAAATCGTCGTCGCTCTCGGTCTTTTCGACCGGTGCGGGTGCTTCGGTCGGCTGCTCGTCAAGCACGGGCTTAACGACCTTGCCGGAAGCCGACTTGGCATCGCCTGCGGCAAAGCCGGTCGCGATAACGGTCACGCGCATTTCGTCCTCCAGCTCCGGATCGAAGGCCACGCCCCAGATAACGTTGGCGTCGGGATGTGCTTCCTGACCGACCAAGCTTGCGGCGTATTCGACCTCATCCAAACCGATATCCGGCGAAGATGTGAAGTTGATGATGATGCCCTTGCAACCGGTGATGGAGGTTTCGAGCAGCGGACTGGAGATAGCGGACTTTGCGGCAACCTCGGCCTTGTCCTTGCCCTGTGCGATACCGATACCCATGTGAGCAAGACCTGCGTTCTGCATGGTGGTAACAACGTCGTTGAAGTCAAGATTCATAAAGGAGGGAACGTTGATCAAATCAGTGATACTCTGAACACCGCGACGAAGCACGTCGTCCGCGACCTGGAACGCATTGGCAAGGGTCAGTCTGCCCGTCTCGGACACACACTTTAAGCGTTCGTTCGGGATGATGATAATGGAGTCCACATGCTGCTTCAAATTGGCGATACCCGCCTCGGCCTGCTCCATCTTCTTCTTGCCCTCGAAAGCAAAGGGCTTTGTGACCACACCGATGGTCAATACGCCCATATCCTTGGCAAGCTTGGCAATGACGGGAGCGGCCCCCGTACCCGTTCCGCCGCCCATACCGGCGGTGATGAACACCATATCGGTGCCGTCAAGCACCTTTTTGATGTCCTCCAAATTTTCCTCGGCGGCATTCTTGCCCACGTCGGGATTGGCACCCGCACCGCGTCCCTTGGTCAATTTTTCGCCGATCAGTATTTTGCCCGGAGCGGCGCAGCGGTGAAGCGCCTGACGGTCGGTATTGACCGCGATAAACTCCACGCCCTTGACGTCCTCGCTGACCATACGGTTGACCGCGTTGTTGCCGGCTCCGCCGACGCCGATGACCTTGATCTTGGCACCGGCATCCATGCTTGCATCGTAATCGAAATTCATTTAAACTTCCTCCTGTTTATCGTCAATTCTGTAATTTCATCCAAAGCCAAAAAGACAAAGTTACTTATACATATTATATAATAAACTTTTCGGCCGATTTTTTCAAGTGCTTTTGACAAAAACCAAGCACTTTTCACATTTTTTTTACAAGTTCAGTACGATTTAAACATACCTTCCCGATAATTTTCATCCGACACATCGATCTCACCGACCGCCGTGTCCGAAAGCTTTTCGGCAATGGATTTCATAAACCGTATCTTGACGGACAAATTGTCCGCATCGCCCAATCGCACACGAAAGCGCTGCTTATACAAAAAAGTAAGAGCGAATCGGTCGGACACATCCAAATCGTTCGCATCGGCAAGGCAGCCCTCCTCGGCAAGCACCGCATACAGCTGCTTCAGTACCTCATCCTCGCCGTTGGCGGTTTCGACGAAATTCCCCGCCACGCAAGAGGTGATGCCGTTCATGAGCACACGCTTCAGGCAAAGGCGCTCCACATACTCTCCATCCGTTGTAACGCCAAGCACTCTTAACCACGGCGAAAGAATGTAATAGTTTCCGCCGACCGTAACGTACAGTGCAGGCTCGGACTCCTTAACTTCGAAGACCACACCGTCGGGGAGCGCGTAGCGAATATGTACCGAATCGAACGACGAAAGGATGTACCGCGCGGACTGCTCCGCTTTCTCGCGGTCGAAGCCGAAAAGGTGCATTCCTTTTTCGAGCCCCAGACTTTTCGCCATCATCTCGGCCTCTTCGGCCGTATAGCTTTCCTGCCCTTTGACCGAAAAATGTCGGATAACGAAAGCCTTGTCAAAAACGGCATAACCGAGGGCGCAGACCGCCGCCGCGATCACAAAAGCCGAAAGAATACGCTTATTTCGACGGTTTTTTTCCCGTTTTTTTCGGACAGCCGCCGCCGAAAGTCGGCGTGATGTGCCCGTGTGGGGGGAATCCATTCTTCGCACCCCCATCACGCATGCTTTTTCGAAGCATCCGTCAGTTCGCAAATCAGCTCGTAAATGCGATCCAATGTTCCGTACACGGCAAACGCTTTGACATTTTGCTCCATACGGTGCCGCAGAGCCGTGTCCTCCGCAAGGTGCTTGACCTGTTCGGTTAAATGTGCCGACGTTAAGTCCTTTTCCTCGATGAGCACGGCGGCGTCTCCGTCGGCAAGTACCTTGGCGTTTTTATATTGATGATTGTTGGTCACATTGGGAGACGGAATGACGATCGACGCTTTTCCGAGTGCGGCGATCTCCGACAGTGTCATGGCGCCCGCGCGTCCGATGACGATATCCGCCGCCGCAAGAAGCTCGGGCATGTTGTATATGTATTTTTTGACGGTGACGCCATTTGACTTCAGCGTCTCGCTGTCCATGTCCTTAAAGCCGACGGCACGGTATAAGGTGGCCTGCTCCTCGTATCCGCCGCGTCCGGTGGCGTGAAAATGGCACAGGTTCGGCGCATCGACGCAATAGGAAGTGATCAATCCGTATACCGCTTCGTTGATACGAGCCGCGCCGAGACTTCCTCCGGCCGACAGAACGACGGTGGTATCCTTCGGAATGCCAAGCAGGGTGCGCATCTCCTCCTTGTCGGCTTTTAACATTTTTTCCGACACGGGATTTCCGGTCAAGATCAGCTTTTGCGGGTCGCAGTCAAACAGCTCGCGTGAGCTTTCAAAGCTGATGAGCACACGGTCGACGTATTTCGACAGCATTTTTGTGGTCATGCCCGGAACAGCGTTCTGCTCGTGGATCATGGTCGGGATCCCCATACGCGAAGCCGCCTTGACCACCGGCCAGCTGACATAGCCGCCCGTCCCGATGACGATATCGGGACGAAATTCGCGAAGGATCTTTTTGGCGTGGTTGACCGAGGTGACGGCCTTGACGGCGGCGTCCACATTGGCAAGCGACAGCTTTCTCTTAAAGCCGCGCACCTTGACGGCGTGGAACGCATACCCCGCGTTGGGCACAAGGCGCGACTCCATGCTGTCGGGCGTACCGACGTATTCCACCACCGCGTTCGGCGATGCGGATTTGATTTTATCGGCAATGGCAAGCGCGGGATTGATATGACCGGCGGTTCCGCCGCCGCTGACAAGAACTCTCATGGGAGCACAGCCTTTCGAATTAATTCTTTAAATCACAGCCGCTTCATCGGCTTTTTTCCACCGAGCTGAAGCGGGACACCGACAGTACAACGCCCATTTCGGCAAGTAAAATCATGAGCGACGTGCCGCCGTAACTGAAAAACGGAAGCGATATACCCGTACTCGGAAGCATGTTGGTCACGACCGCAATGTTCAAAATCATTTGCAAACCGACATGCATGATAATGCCGATGACAAGAAGCGAACTGAAACGATCGGGAGCGCGAAGCCCGATCAAAATACCGCGATAGATGAAATACATAAAGATACAGATGACGAGCACCGCGCCGACAAAGCCCATTTCCTCGCACCAGATGGAGAAAATGTAGTCGTTCTGCGGTTCGGGAAGATACAGATGCTTCTGTCGGCTGTTTCCGAAGCCGACGCCCCAAAAGCCGCCCGAGCCGATGGCATACAGCGACTGCGCCGGCTGCCAACCGCCCTTGAGCAGATATTGGAAGGGATCTTTCCATACCAAAAGACGGTTACTGGAATGCCCCTTGGACATCGCCAGGAGAAGCAGTCCGACCGCCCCGACGCCGAGACCGCCGACAAGATAAAACAGATGAGTGCCGCCCATAAACATCATGGCGAAGGTAATGCCGGCCATGATGATCAAGCCCGACATATGCGGCTGGAGGTACATCAGTACGCCCACAACGCCCAAAACCATCACATACGGCAGTACGCCGTAATAAAAGGCAGGTGCATTTTCACGCATATGCATAAGCTTGATCATAACAAGCGCCATGGACAATATCACGCCCGCAAAGATCATTCCCATAACGCGATTCGGAAATACAAAAACCATGAGTACGCCGATAACGGCAATCGCAAGAAACGGTATCACCGTCGTAAGCACGCTTTTCGCTTCGCCGCGTTTTCGGATGTCAGCCGCGTGCTTATCCGCATAATCGGCAAAAAACAGCACGAGCCCGAATTTTACAAGTTCGGACGGCTGAAGCGTGATCGGGCCGAATTTGTACCAGCGCTTGGCATAATTGAGCTCGACGCCGAACACAAGCACTCCGGCCAACAAAACGACCGACACAAGAAGAAACGGAACGTTGATTTTACGCAAGAAGTGATAATCAAACACCTTGGAATGGGCAACGAAGGTCATGATCGCAAGTCCCGCCAACGCAAACAGGATCTGACGCTTGGCAAAATGATAGCTGTCGCCGTTGAATTTGGAATTGGCATACGGATAGCTGGCACTGAACACCATGACCGTACCTAAGCACAACAGGATAATGATCGTGACCAAAAACGGCCGATCCACGCCGCCGACCTTTTGCACGACGATACGCCGCTTGGGCGCGTTCCTACGCCGTGACGCACGTTCTGCGGCATTTTCCCCCACACGATTCAATCCCACTCGCTCCTTTTACCGATATACGCTGCGCCTCTTTGCGTTCTTACGGACTTTTCCTACAAACTCGGAAGAAATCCAACACTGCCTACGGCGCAAACCAGTGCCGCCGTTACCGAAAAGACGGCCACGATTTTATTTTCCGACCATCCGCAAAGCTCAAAATGATGATGGATGGGCGACATTTTAAATACGCGCTTGCCCGTGAGCTTAAAGCTTAACACCTGTATTATTACCGAAAAGGATTCGATATAATACACGATCCCGGTAAAAGCAAGCAAAAGCGGGCAATCCAGAATAAACGCCATACTGCTGACCGCCGCTCCCAGAAAGAGCGAACCGGTATCCCCCATAAAGACCTTGGCCGGGTGGAAATTGTACACCAAAAAGCCGAGCGTTCCGCCAACCGTACACAACGCCACCGCCATACCGGAAAGATTGGCCGTTTTGACGGCAAGCACCGCCATAAACACCATGATCACCGCCGTCACCGAGGAAGCAAGCCCGTCGATACCGTCGGTCAGATTGACGCTGTTGACCGTGAACACGATACCGATCACGGCCAAAAGGCAATACACCGACAGCGGAAGCGTCCACACCGTATCAGTAAACGGCAGTCGCAGGGCGGTATCGATATAATCAAAGGAACGGAGTGCGAACACATACGCCGCCGCCGCCGCGAATTGCAAAAGCATTTTTTGCGGTGGGGTCAGACCCTCGTTACGTTTTTTGAAAAACTTCACATAGTCGTCGATGAAGCCGATGGCAGCATTTGCAAGCAGAAAAGCAAGGTGAACAAGCAGGACATGTTCGCCCGTAAGCAGAGCCAAAGCCGTCCCAAGCACCAACATGGGGACGATGAAGAACAGCCCTCCCATGGTCGGTGTACCTTCCTTGGACTTATGCCAGCGCGGGCCGATATCCAATATTTTCTGTCCCATTTTCACGCTTTTAAGCACCGGGATGAACACACGCGCCGCCGCGACCGTAAGCACAAAGCAGACAATCGCCGCCGTCAGGCTTTCTTTCATGTTTTTCGTCCTTTCCGTTCTGTTTGCCGTTCGCTTCTATCCCGAAAGCCGTCAGTCGGAAGAATCCAGATGACGAAATTCGACCTCGATGACCGTCCCCGGCTTGACAGCCGTTCCCGCCTCGGGCGTTTGCTTGAGAGCGATCGAACCGGACACATCCTCTCGGTATGCGCCCTCCATTTTCACATTGAGTCCCGCATTGATGAGCGTCTTGTTGGCCTGCACCGGTGTGTATCCGACCACATTCGGTACGGTCACACTCTCGGTCGGAAGCTCACCGGCGGTATACAGAATCACAACACCGCCGTTCGGGATCTTTCCACCATAGCGCGGCAGCTGCTCGGTCACGGTATCGCCGTTTCCGATGACCTTGGTCGTAAAGCCGGCGTTGGAGGCAAGCTCCTTGGCACTTTCCACGGAAAGCCCTCTGTAATCGGCCACCGCCACCTCCAAGGTTGCCGCTTCTTCTTCGCTGAGCGACGGCTCGATGTTGAGGTACGGCAGCACCTCGGACAAAACGGATGCCACGACCGGGGCGGCAATGGTACCGCCGTAGTAGTTGGCGCCGGTTGGCTCGTCGATACCGATAAGGATGGCAATCTGCGGATCGTCGGCCGGAGCGAAGGCGGCGCAGGAAGCGATGTAATAGTTACCCTCTTTGTCGCGCTTTTGCGACGTACCGGTCTTGGCGGCAATCTTGTAGCCCTTGACATAGGCATTTTTGGTCGAGCCCATGTTCACGCCGTTCATTAAGTAGGTCATGATGGTTTTGGAGGTCTCTTCGGAATTGACCTTGCGCACCACCGTGGTATCGTAGCTTTTCACGACGTTTCCGTCATCGTCCAAAAGCGCCTTGACAACGTGCGGCTTTAGGAGATTTCCGCCGTTGGCCACCGCCGAAATGCCGCAGATCTGCTGCATGGGCGTTATCTTAAAGGTCTGACCGAAGGAATATACGGCAAGCTCGGTCTGATTGAAGCCGTTGATGTCGGTGTGATACAGACCCGAAACCTCGCCGGCCAAATCGATGCCGGTCTTTTCGGTGAAGCCGTAGGCCTCAAAATACTTATAAAAGCGTTCCTTGCCGATGCGCTCGGACACTTCGATGAAGACGGGGTTACAGGAATTTTGCAGCCCCTGCTCGAAATTTTCCGTTCCGTGTCCGCCCTTTTTGTGGCAGTGGATGGTGTAGCCACCGACGCTTTTGGCACCGGTGCAGTAGAAGGTATCGCTTTCCGACACAACGTTTTCTTCCAACGCCATAGCGCTGGTAATGAGCTTAAAGGTAGAGCCCGGCTCATAGATTTCGGTAATGACCTTATTTTTCCAAAGTCCTTCCAACAGCTCCTTGTAGTAGCTGTTCTTTTCCTCGTCGGTTCCCTCAAAGGCGTCCAACTTCTCCTGCGACAGCTCGTCGAGCGTATATGGTGAATTGAGGTCGTAGTCGGGCTTGGTAGACATCGCCAATATTTCGCCCGTGTTTACATCCATCACAATGCCGAACACGCGGTTCTGCGCCTTGTTGTCGCGAAGTGCGATCTCCAGATTTTTCTCCAAGATCGACTGCACCTGCCAGTCGATGGTCAAAACCACATCGGTTCCGTCCTCGGCCTCGATATAGCTTTCGTATTTGAAGGGCATATCCTTGCCCTTGGCGTTCTGCGCCGTAACAATCTTGCCGGACGAACCCTTCAAATAATTATTGTAATAGGCTTCGACGCCCAAAACGCCTGCGTTATCCGAATTGGTAAAGCCGATGACATGGCTTGCCAGATTTCCGTACGGATAGGAACGCTTGACGTCCTCCTCCAAATGGATGCCGACGATCTTGTTTTCGTTGATAAACGCGCGGATCTTGTCACAGGTCTCGCGCTCCACCTTTTTTTTGATGATCTGGTACTTGGACTTGGTGCGCTCCATGCGCTCTAAAATATCCTGTTTGTCCACATCCAGCGTTTCGGACAAAAAATCGGCGATCTTCTGTTTCTGTTCGCCGATATCGACAAGTTCTTCTGCTTTTTTGTTTTCGTTCTGGGAAACGATCTCGTAAGGGGAAATAAAAACGGTCTCGACCGTTTCGCTCACCGCAAGGGGCGTCATGTTTCGGTCGTAGATCGTTCCGCGCTTGGGGCTGACGGTGACTTCGGTCGTATACTGCTCGTAGGCACCGGTTTTGTATTTATCGGCTTCCACGATCTGCAAATGCCAAAGCCTTGCGCACAGGCAGAGCGCAAGCACCGCAAACACCGCCATGGCCGCCATCGAACGGACATACAGCGGTTTTTTCAGTTCTTTACCGAACAAACCCCATCCCCCATTTATATAACCGTTTAACCGTTTGCTCCGTCCGTATCGGTCACACTCGCTTCGGGTGATACGCTCACGCCGCGCACGGTGATCTTATCTTCTCCGGACACACTAACATAGTGCTTGGCAACATCCGTCGATTTGACCATGCCCAATACGTTTTCGGCATAATCCTCAATGTAACCGATATCCTTGCGCTGATTCAAGGCACTCGTCAACACATCGCTTCGCTCGGCTTCGGCGGCGATCGCGCTCTTCAACGAATCCGCACGGAGCGTTGCCTCGTTGATTTTGCTGTTGCCGAGCACAAGATACATGGCAATGGCGGCAAACACGAGCGTATAGCCGATGACGGCAATCGGAAAAGGCTGCGCGGCCTTGACGGACTTCTTAACATATTTTGTTTCGGTCGCACGGGCGCGCGCCGCTTCTCTTCTCTTTTTGGCAACGGCTTTTCCGATATCGCCGACGATATCGCCCCACAGTCCATCGCCGACGCGACCGACAGGAGCCGATACGGCCGAAGCCTGTACGCCGGCATACGCAAGCGTCGGTGCGGTGCGGGAGCGCAAAGCCGTGTGAACTTTGGGTGTACTTCTCGCCTGTTGTACGCGACGCGCATCGGAAGACGCCGTTTTCGTCCGCTTAACCGAAGTCGATGAATGCACCTGCGATGTGCGCGAAGCGGAAGATGTATGAGTCGTGTGGATCGGTCGGGAAACCGCAGACGTCGCCCGGTACGAAGGAGCTGTTTCCTCCGCAGGCAGTCTATTGTGTTCTTTTCGTTCTCTATTGTATTTTGCCTGCTTGAGATTTATGTATTCCATACCGATATTCGAAGTCATTTTCGGTGCTTCCTTCCTGTTTGTTTGATTTTTGTATGAATCCGTTTGTTATATTTCGCCGTCACCGTATTTGCGCAAAACGCGAAGCTTGGCACTGCGGGAACGCGGATTTTCCGCAAGCTCCCGTTCCGACGGCAAAATCGGCTTTTTTGTCAAAACCTCGGCGCGCGGCTTTTTTCCGCAAACGCAGATCGGAAAATCCGGCGGGCATTCACAGCCCTTTGTATATTCTGAAAATGTGTGCTTGACGATACGATCCTCCAACGAATGGAACGTAATGATCGCCATGCGTCCATTACCCGAAAGAAGCGGGAACAGTCCGTCGATCATCTGCGAAATAACATCCAATTCGCCATTGACCTCGATGCGAATGGCCTGAAAAGTGCGCTTGGCCGGGTGCGGCCCGTCCTTGCGATTCTTGGCGGGAATGGCGTTTTTAACGATATCCGAAAGCTCGTAGGTAGTTTCGATGGGCTTTTTTTCACGCGCACGACAGATATTCCGCGCGATTTTTCCAGCGAAGCGTTCCTCACCGTACAGTGAGATCACACGCGCCAGCTCCTTTTCCTCGTAGCCGTTGACCACATCGCGTGCGCTCATACCCTCTCCCCGGCTCATACGCATGTCGAGCGGCGCGTCGTGCATATAGGAGAATCCGCGTTCGGCCTGATCCAGCTGAAAGGACGAAACTCCGAGATCGGCGATCACGCCGTCGATTTTTTCGATGCCGTTCTCCGCAAGAAGCGAAGCCGCATCGGCAAAATTACCTTTTAATAAAAGCACCTTGTCGCCGTAGGGTGCCAAACGTGCTCCCGCTTTTTCGAGAGCGTAGGTGTCGCGGTCGATACCGATAAGCCGTCCGCCGCCCCCCAAGCGCTTTGCGATCTGCTCGGAGTGTCCCGCACCGCCCAAGGTACAGTCCACATAAATTCCGTCGGGAACGATATTCAAAGAATCGATGGTTTCTTCAAGAAGCACCGAATAGTGCCCGAAATTTTCCTGCATTTTCCGTCTCCCGCGCCGCGCTTATTTCAACATACACAGAAAATCTTCCAGATTTTCCGGAGGCTCGCACGTCTGTTTTTCCAGAACGGCCGTATCCCATATTTCGATGGTGCTGCTCATGCCGAGCACCGTCACATCCTTGGAAAGACCGGCAAATTCGCGGTGCTCCTTGGAAAGAACGATACGCCCCTGCGTATCCATTTCGGTGGGATTGGCGCTCATCATCAGGTAACGCTTGAGAAGTCGTGCATTCTTGTCCAACCCCAGCGCATCAATCTTGGCAATCAGCGCTTCCCATTCGTTTTTGGGATAAATGACAAGATACGGGTCGCTGAAGCCCTTGGCCACGATAAAATTACCGCCGAGCTCCTCGCGGTACATAGCCGGAATGAACAGTCTGCCCTTGGCATCCACGGTATGATAGGCTTTTCCCGAGAACATACGGTTCACTCCCTCCCAAAAAATCAAGCGCACAAGCATACTCGCACGCGGCGGTCGCGCCCACCTCTCCGACAGGCATTTCGCCCCACATGCACACCATTTTAAACCATTTTGCGCGTTTGCGCTCCACTTAGCTATATTATATAACAAGCACAGCGAGATTTCAACATTTTTACTTCGTTTTTTGTGAACGATTATATGCGTTTGTGTAAAAAAATAAATTTTCACTTATTTAAAGGAACAAATGTCCGAAAAGCAGCGCCTAACACGGATGATGCGTGTCGAGAGCAAAATGAAAAGCACCCCCGAACGAGGGTGCGCAAATGCGGAATTTGTCGAACATGTCGTATTTTTTTCGTATTCCCCTGCGTTTTTTTGAAAAAAGGGGTTGACAATTCTCAAGGACTGTGGTATAATTCTAACGTTGCAAGGAACGTGCATCTGGGTGTGGCGCAGTTTGGTAGCGCGCTACCTTGGGGTGGTAGAGGCCGTGGGTTCAAATCCCGCCACTCAGACCATATCGAGTATTCATAAAGGATTTGACTTTATGAATACTCGATTTTCTTTTGTTTCATCTTATGTGTACCGAGCAAGGTATTATGCCTTGCTCTTTTTGTTATGCCGACAGCGGTTAACGAACATCTTGGTTGATTGTATTCGTGCGGTTGAACTAACGGTTCGCCCTCGTCGCTGTCTATGGCATCGTTTACCGCAATAAAACGGATGTTGTGATCGGGAAAGCAACTGTCGGTATAGTTACCCACCGAAACGTAATCACGGCCGAGTCTCGAAAGGTCCTCGACCGGTTGCATTTACTTCGAAAATTTACTGCAAAAATTAATCAAACAAAATTTGATAAAAAGCATTGATTTTACAGCGGCTTTGATGTATAATAAAAACGTTCGACGGCAAATGAAAATCTGCAAGGATCAACTTGTCGATACATAGAAACAACGGCAATGTTGTGAGCAAAAATCTCGAATCAACAAAGTCGAAACCGGAGATCAACACTTTTATTCAACAGGAGGAACATCTATGAGCACTTTACGTCCCGAAACCATGGAACGCATCAACACCCCCGCCTTAGCCAATGCCTTTATCGAAGAACAGGTAAAGGAAATCCGCGCGCAGGTGGGCGATAAAAAGGTATTACTTGCCCTGTCCGGCGGAGTGGATTCCTCGGTGGTGGCCGCCCTTCTCATCAAGGCCGTCGGCAAGCAGCTGGTTTGCGTACATGTCAATCACGGTCTTATGCGCAAGGGAGAAAGCGAACAGGTCATCGAAGTTTTCCGTCATCAGATGGACGCAAATCTCGTTTATGTGGACGCGACCGACCGTTTCTTGGATCTGTTGGCCGGTGTGAGCGAGCCCGAAAAGAAGCGTAAGATCATCGGCGGTGAATTTATCAAGGTGTTTGACGAGGAAGCCGCCAAATTGGAGGGGATTTCCTTCTTGGCGCAGGGTACGATTTATCCGGACATTCTGGAATCGGACGGTGTGAAGGCGCATCATAACGTCGGCGGACTTCCGGAGGACATGAAGATGGAACTTGTCGAGCCGTTGAAGCTGTTGTTTAAGGACGAAGTGCGCGTGGTGGGCGAAGCCCTGGGGCTTCCGCACAGCATGGTCTACCGTCAGCCGTTCCCCGGACCGGGACTAGGTGTGCGTTGCTTGGGCGCGATCACACGCGACCGTTTGCACGCATTGCGCGAAGCGGACGCGATATTGCGTGAAGAATTTGACAAAAACGGACTTGCCGGAAAGGTTTGGCAGTATTTTATCGCCGTTCCCGACTTCAAGAGCGTCGGTGTGCGCGACGGCAAACGGTATGAGGGTTGGCCGGCCATTATCCGTGCGGTCAACACGACCGATGCCATGACGGCAACGATCGAAGAGGTGCCGTATGAGCTGTTGCACCGTATTACGGATCGCATTACGGCGGAGGTCGAGGGGATCAACAGGGTGCTGTTTGATCTGACGCCGAAGCCGGTGGGGACGATTGAGTGGGAATAAGAACGAAAAGACCGAAACCCCTTATTTTACAAGGGATTTCGGTCTTATTTTTTTACCCAGCGTAACAAAAGCGTAACACTTTACGATAAGTCCTCGATTTTCTTCTCAAGCTCCGAGAGAACGGCGGAGTATTTCTCGCCTTCGT
>CAZYFX010000030.1:4852-18312 GCA_964646725.1 uncultured Oscillospiraceae bacterium | reverse complement strand
TTACCTATCTGCTCGAAAACGGCAGACTTGAAACGACCGTATACAGAGCGAAGGAAGTGCGCGCTCTTACCGATAAAATGATCACTTTGGGCAAGAAGAACACGCTTGCCGCAAAGAGACAGGCACTTGCGTTTATCACCAAGGAAGAGGTTGTCGTTAAGCTGTTTAACGAGATCGCTCCGTCCTATGCAGACCGCAACGGCGGTTACACCAGAGTTCTCAAGATCGGTCCGAGACGCGGCGACGGCGCCGAAATGGCCATCATCGAGCTTGTAAAGTAAGTATAGGTCATACAAATTTTGGGAGTATCGCAGAAGCGGTACTCCCTTTTTGACGCTTTTTTGTGAAAAATGTATCAAAATGACGGTCAAATTCAAAAAATGCACTTGATTTATCTATGATTTCAGGTGTATAATAAACCATCAAAGATCAAGCGGAGGGCACTATGGAACGTATCAGCAAGACAAACTATTATCTTGATATCGCGCAAACGGTCGCGGAACGCTCGACCTGCTTGCGCAAAAAATACGGCGCGATCATCGTCAAGAACGATGTGATCGTTTCGACCGGCTACGTCGGCGCCCCGCGCGGACGAAAGAACTGTTCGGATATCTGCCGTTGCACCCGAGACGAAATGAACATCCCGCGCGGCGAACGCTACGAAATGTGCCGTTCGGTTCATGCCGAAATGAACGCCGTTATCAACGCTTCGCGTGACCGGATGTTGGGCGCGGAGCTGTTTCTGGCCTGTATGGATTCCAAAACGGGAGAGCTGGTGTCAGGCACCTGCTGCTGCATGATGTGCAAGCGTGTGGTCATTAACGCCGGCATTGCACGCGTTATCGTCCGTGAGACCCCGACCGAATATACCGTTTACGATACCTCGGATTGGATCGAAAACGATGACAGCTTGAGCGGAAAATTCGGATATTAACGAAAGAAAAAAATCGAAGCGGCGTTTTGCCGCCAAGGAGTGAGTGTTTTGAAAAAAGTATTGTTTGTGTGCTCCGGTAACACCTGCCGCAGCCCCATGGCGGCGGCCGTGCTCAACGCACACGCCAAAAAGGAAAACATCGAAGCGGTGGCCTTTTCCGCCGGCTTGTACACACAGGATGGGCTTCCCTATGCCGATCATTCGGCAGAAGCTCTGCACGAGGTCGGTATCGAGCTTTCGGGTACCTCTCGGCAGCTCACCGACGAGATGTTGGGGCAGTGCGACCTGGTGTTCGGTCTTACCTATTCGCTGACGACCGCTTTAGTGGCGGCTTTCCCCGCGCATTCGGATAAAATATACCGCTTCCCGCTTGAAGTGCCTGACCCGTTCGGCGGCGATATCGTGCTCTACCGAAGAAGCCTTCTTAAGATCACCGAGGGCGTGGACAAGATCCTTCAGGCTATCCGCGTGAATAAACTGTGAACAAAATCGAATACCGTCCCTACAGTGAGACTTTTGCCGAAGCATTGGCCGAAGCGGAGCGAATTTGCTTTTCCGATCCGTGGAGCTTGGAGGCATTACACGATTTTTTCAGCTATCCCTACAACAACGCGCTTTTGGCTGTGCGTGAAAAAACGCTTATCGGGTATGTGACCTATACGGTTATCGACGGGGAGGTACAGATCGCCAATGTCGCAGTGCTTCCGCGCTATCGCCGTATCGGCGTGGCACGGGGGATGCTTGACGCTCTCACAGGCCTCGCCGCCGCCGAAGGGTTGAAAAAAATGACGCTTGAGGTTCGCGCGTCCAATGTGGCGGCGCTGGCGTTGTATGCATCGAGCGGCTTTGTACAGGTCGGCTCGCGGCGCGGCTTTTACCGTCATCCGCCCGAAACGGCGATATTACTCGACAAGGCGATCTCCCGAACACAAACCGAAGAGCCGACGAAAGGATAAACCATGGATATTCTCGGAATCGAATCCTCCTGCGACGAAACGGCGGCTGCCGTTGTGCGCGACGGACGGCAGGTGCTATCGAGCGCGGTGGCGTCTCAAATCGAAATACATGCGCTGTACGGCGGCGTGGTGCCCGAAATCGCTTCGCGCGCTCACACCGAAGCCATTACCCATATCGTGACCGAAGCTCTTGAAAAAGCAGGAAAGACCGTTCGCGATATCGACGCGATCGCTGTGACCAACCGTCCGGGGCTGATCGGCGCATTGCTGGTCGGCACCGGATTTGCCAAGGGACTGGCATATGCCTCGAACCTTCCGCTTATCCCCGTACACCATATTCGCGGCCATGTGGCGGCTAACTATACCTACTACGACGGCGTGCAGGCGACGCTTTTGGAGCCGCCGTTTGCCGCACTGGTCATGAGCGGCGGGCATACGTCTTTGCTGGATGTGCGGGACTACACGCACTACACCTGTCTCGGCGCAACGCGCGACGATGCGGCGGGGGAGGCCTTTGACAAGGTGGCGCGTCTTTTGGGACTTGCCTACCCGGGCGGCGCCAAAATGGATAAATTGGCGCACGAGGGGAACGCCGATGCGATCACCTTCCCGGAAGCGCATGTGAAGGATTCGCCGCTCGATTTTTCGTTCTCGGGCTTAAAGACTGCCGCTATTAACTATCTTCATACCTGTGAGCAAAAGGAACAGGTCGTTTGCCGTGAAGATATGGCGGCTTCCTTTACGGCGGCTGTGTGTCGGGCGATCTCACTCCGCGTGGAGCATCTGTTTTGCGACCCGTCCTTCACCTCGAAGAAGCTGGTACTTGCGGGCGGCGTGTCGGCCAACAGCCATATTCGTGCCGCCTTGGAGACGCTGTGTGCCCGCTACGGTGTGACACTGTTTGCGCCGCCGCTTCCGTTGTGCGGGGATAACGGCGTGATGATCGCCGCGCAGGGATTCTATGAATATCGGGGACAAACCACCGATTTTCATAATTTGGCTTTGAATGCTTACGCGACGGCTTCGGTCGAGGACAACGCTCCCCGTCGCGCTTGATTTCGACTGTGTTCGACCGATTCGGACGGAAGCCGACAGATTTCACAAAAAGAAAGCACGCTTTTTGTGCAAAAAATCGAATTTTCCCGCACGGTTCGTTGACATAATTTCCGAACGACAGGACGGTCGGGTTTTCAACAATCGGTTGAAAACTTGGCGGAAAACAGTGGAAAATCGGGGTTTTTTCGGTGGAAAACGTATTTGAAACGGTTGAAAACCCTGTTGATAATGTTGATAATTATGTCAACGTCGAAAGCAGACCGGTATCTTTCGACCAAACAGTTTACAAAAAAGACTTGAATTTCGCGGAAGCCGCAGAGTGAACGCTTCCGCTTTCGATATAAGGAGCAATCGCATGAAAGAAAACAACGACCGTTATATATCCAAGGCTGTGATCCGACGGTTGCCGCGTTATTTTCGCTATTTGCGCGACCTGTTGGCCGCAGGGATCCTGCGCGTCTCTTCAGGAGAGCTTGCCGAACGTATGCATGTGACGGCCTCACAGATCCGTCAGGATCTCAACTGCTTCGGCGGTTTCGGGCAACAGGGCTACGGCTACAACGTCAAATATCTGTATGGCGAGATCTCGAAAATATTGGGAGTTGACCGCAGCTTCAACGCCATTATTGTGGGTGTGGGTAACTTGGGACGTGCCCTGATCGGCACACCGATGTTCGAAAAACGCGGCGTGACCGTGAGCGGTCTGTTTGATATTTCTCCGACGGTCGTCGGTGCGAAGTACGGTCGCTTGACGGTACAGCATGTGGATGAAATATACGACTTCTGCCGCAATAACCGCGTGGATATCGCGATTCTGACTCTGCCGAAAAACGAGGTCTATCGCATGGCTGAGTCGTTGGCGGAGGTGGGGGTGCGCGGCTTTTGGAATTTTTCCAATGCCGAGGTGCGCTTGGAAAACCATCCGCAGGTTATCATCGAGAACGTGCATCTGGGGGATTCGCTGATGGCGCTGTGTTACAGTTTGGCGCAAAATGCGCCGACCGAAGAAGCGGACAGCGGGAAAATGTCGGAATAAAGCCTTCAAGCGGTTGTAAAGTGCTCTGCGCGTCGATGTACACAAAAAAGAACCCTTGTGGGGTTCTCTTTGAAATAAGAATCGCCGCGTTTTAATCTGCCGTGAGACCGCCGGCTGCTTTCTCGAAGCGGTTTGCCGTTTCATTCCTCAC
This sequence comes from uncultured Oscillospiraceae bacterium, assembly GCA_964646725.1. Lineage (GTDB taxonomy): Bacteria > Bacillota > Clostridia > Oscillospirales > CAG-382 > UMGS882. Next base: position 14,179 of record CAZYFX010000030.1, on the reverse strand, counting down.
CCGCCAAAAGCTTGACGGCGCGTTCGACGGAATCTCTGGAATTGCCCCAGGGCTCGTCCTCGTAGCGGTAGTCGAATTTTTTACAGAAGTGGGAAATATCGTCTTCCAGGGACTGCATATAGGCGCTCTGCACACCGTCCAAAGCCTGTGCAAAGACCGACAGATTCTTTTTGTCCAGCTTCATGCGCGCGTTTTCCAAAAATTCCGCCGCGTGTGGCAGACAAAAATACGGTTGCTCGGTCAAAAGCGTACGAAAGTCCGTCTGCTTTTGCCATAAAAGCACGGCGGTGTACACCATTTTGGCGTACTTTTCTTCCACGCGGGAGCATATGTAACAGCTGTTTACCAGCTTTTTCGTTTGCTCGACCGCCTTTGCGTTCAGATCTTTTCCGAACAGCGTCTTTTTGCAGACGGCAACCTTGTCCTTCTGTTCCTTTAAATGACTTTCCAGCATCAGCGCCAGACTGAGCTTGTTGTTCATTTCGGACATTTTCCGATAATGCCGACGGCAAAAGCCCTGCGCATTTGTTTTTTGTCGGATGTCCGGCTCCATCATGGACGCTCCCATGATCAGTTCGCGCTCGGTATCCTCCAATTCGCGCTTCAGACGGCAAAACGGACAACCGTCCTTTTTCTCAAAGGCCTGTGTGACGGGAATGGTGTATATTTTTTCTTCCATAGAGCCTGCTCCTTTTGTCAAACGAATTTGCTTATGCTTTTATTGTAGCATATTTTCCGAAAAAAATCAAGACGGCTTTTCGCCGGGAGGTATTTCTATGAAAACCGAAGCAAGCACTCACATCGCCTACCGCTGTCCCTATTGCGGCTCGGTCATATCGGCCACGGTCAATCTGTTTATGTTGTCCGGCGGCTTCAAGCTGGAATGCATCGAATGTCACAAATCGGCGCTCGAATTATCCATGACCGCCGACAAAAAGGTGCGCTTGACCGTGCCGTGCCTTGTGTGCCCGCATCCGCATCCGTATACCGTTTCGGCGGAAGCCTTTTTCGAAAAAGATATTTTCCTGCTGTCCTGTTCGTATTCGGGGCTCGATATCTGCTTCATCGGAACGGAGGACAACGTGGAGGACGAGCTGGATCGCACCGAGTCGCTCATAAGGGAGCTGCTTGCCGACAATGCGGACGACGAAAATGCCGCCGTGCAGTCGGATATGCTCACCGCCGACACTAACGTTGTGCGCGAGATCCTGTTCGCTTTGGACGGATTGATGAACGAGAAAAAGATCACCTGCGGCGAATGCGGCAGTCATGCGGCCAAGGTGCTCATCGATTACGATTCGGTACACGTCGTCTGCAAGGTCTGCGGAAAGAAAAAGGTGTTGAACGCACGCAATAAATTCGACGCCGGGCAGGCGATCGAGCTGGACGAGCTGATTTTATAAACGCAGTGTAAGGCTTGAGCGTCGTGAAAGGGCGATTAAAAATGACATACTATGCACATATTCGTGAAGACGGCGCTTGTCAAACAGTCGAAGACCACTTGGCAGGCGTCGCTTTGCGCAGCGCAAAATTTGCGGCAGCTTTTCTTAGTGGGGAAAGCCCCGCCGCACTATTCGCGAACAAATCTCCGAAAACGGGAAATACGAATTCCGCGCTCCGGGAGCTTGCAAAAAACAAAATTTATGGTATAATTATGGTGCGAAGCTTCGGCATACGCTGTTTTTTCGATAGATTTGCACCGAAAGAACAGGCATGCGGCAACCGAAAGAAGAGACAATTTCGGAAAAAGGATTGTCTCCTGTTAAAAATGCGAACAATGATTGTGAATTGTGCATAAGTGCTGCAAATTTTTTTGTACACTTTTGCTGTCCCACCCCATACGGGGGTGGATGGAAACACCTCGGCTCATTCTCTGTCCGCCCGACCAAATGACTTGAATTTGTAAATTAAACTTAAATTATCGTTCCATTCATGAAAAAGTAAATAAAACCCCATAACGCTGAAACAACACTTCCGTATACTATAACCGGACCTGCGATGGTGAACATTTTTGCGCCCACGCCGAGAACGAAGCCTTCGCTTTTGGCGTCGATGGCGGGCGAACACACGGCGTTGGCAAAGCCCGTGATGGGGACAAGCGTCCCCGCCTTGCAGACCGAAGCAAGCTTGTCGTATACGCCGAGCGCCGTCAAAAGGCAGGATAAAAAGATCAAGCACACCGGGATGACGCTCTTGGCGTTTTCCTCATTGATACCGTAATGCCTTGCCGCGTCTCCGATTGCTTGCCCGATCACACAGACCGCGCCGCCCGACAAAAAGGCATACACACAGTCCTTCCCGAGTGCCGAACGCGGAGCGTGATGCTCGGCATAGGCGCGATAGGCTTTTTTGTCCGCTTCGCTGTATTTCCGTTTGTCCATATTTTTTTCCTTTCTACAGAGGTCATATCGTGATATTCGCAAGTTTGATTTTTCTTTACCTATTTTTACCGTTAAACCTTATATTATACCTGTTTTCCAAATCGACGGCTGTAAAAAATGCGGTGCTTTTGACCTTTTCGCTGGTGTTTTATGCGTGGGGACGCCCGACGTGGATGCTTCTTCTGGTCTTTACGGCGTGGTGCGATTGGCGAAACGCGCGCATCATCGAACGGCACAGAGGTTCGCGAAAGGCTTCTTTGGCCTTTGCCGCTTCCCTTGTTTTCGATATCGGCGTGTTCGTTTTGTTCAAGTATTCCGGCTTTCTTGCGGAAAACATCAATGCGCTTCTGTCGCTGTCGCTTCCCGTGCCGCAGATTGAGCTTCCCATCGGCATTTCATTTTATACCTTTCAGACGCTCACCTATGTGATCGACGTGTATCGCGGCGATTGCAAGGCACAGCCGCACTTTGCGGACTATCTTCTGTATCTGTCCATGTATTTCCAGCTTGTGGCCGGGCCGATCGTGCGCTACACCGACGTGGCGAACGAGATCGATTCGCGCCGTCATTCCCGCGCGGCCGCCTTTGACGGTATGCAGCGCTTTATCTGCGGCCTTGCCAAAAAGGTCATTCTGGCGGACACGGCGGGAGAATTGGTCGGTAAGTATATGAATGCCGACCCCGGTTCGCTTTCGGTGCTTGCGGCATGGCTCGGAAGCCTTATGTATATCGTCCAGCTGTATTTTGACTTTTCCGGCTACAGCGATATGGCCATCGGGCTCGGAAAAATTTTCGGTTTCCGTTTCCCGGAGAATTTCAATTATCCGTACATTTCCAAATCCGTCTCGGAGTTCTGGCGGCGTTGGCATATGACGCTCGGCAGCTTTTTCCGCGACTACGTGTACATCCCTTTGGGCGGCAATCGCCGTCATGTGTACTTCAATCTGCTCGTCGTGTGGTTCTTGACCGGCTTTTGGCACGGCGCCAGCTGGAATTTTATCTTCTGGGGCTTGTACAACGGCTTCTTCATCGCGTTGGAGCGGCTGTTCAAAAAGGGCTTCGAGCGTATCCCCGCGTTTATCCGTCACATTTATCTGCTGTTGGTGGTGGATATCGGGTTCGTCTTTTTCTATTTCCGCGACATCGGCGATGCTTTCCGCTATCTCGGCGTCATGTTCGGCGGCGGTGTGCTTACCGATACGGATTTCTCCATCACGTTTATGAATTATGTTTTCTTTATCGTGCTTGCGTTCGCCCTGTGCGCTCCGCTTTCCCAACATCTTAAAAAGTTGGCGTTTCGCGCGGAAATGTCCTCTCCCGCTTTGACCGTGACGGTCGGCGCGGTGCGAGGTGTGGGGCTGCTTGTGATTTTGTTTGTCTGCACGGCTTTACTTGCCGGCGGAAGCTACAGTCCCTTTTTGTATTTTCAGTTTTAACGTCCGTGTGCGGACGGAAACAAAGGCTTTTGTGCCCGTGTGCGCAGTCTGACGGGCATAGGTCTGCGAGGGCAGACGGAAAGGAACTACGACATGGCAAAAAAATTCGGAGGTCTCGGAAAGGGCCTCGATAAAATCTTTACGGAAACGGGTGTGGAGGAGTGGAAGACTCCGACCGATCCGTCGCAGGTCACGGTCGTGCGTTTGTCGGACATCGAGCCGGATCGCGACCAGCCGCGCAAAAAATTCGATGAAGAGGCTTTGCAGGCGCTTGCCGAATCCATTGCGACGCACGGCGTTTTGCAGCCGCTCGTCGTGCGAAGCGCCGCTCGTCCCGAAGACGATGAAAGCACACGCGAGAAGCTTACGGGAAAATATCGCATCATTTCGGGCGAACGCCGTTGGCGCGCGTCCAAAATGGCGGGACTTGTGACCGTTCCCGTTGTGGTCAAGGAATTGTCCGATACCGAGGCAAGCGCCGTTATGCTGGTGGAAAATCTCCAGCGCGAGGATCTGAATCCCGTCGAGGTGGCGCGCGGCCTCAAGCGGCTTATCGACGAATTCGGGCTGACCCAGGAGGAAACGGCACGCATCGTCGGCATTTCCCGTCCGAATCTGACCAATTCGCTTCGCCTGTTGACGCTTCCGTCCAACGTACTGGATTTTCTTTCGACCGGCGATATCACGCCCGGACACGCACGTACGCTTCTGCCGCTTGGCTCGGAGGAAGCCATCAACGATGCGCTCGACGTGGTGCTTGCCAAACAGCTGTCGGTCCGAGATACCGAGAAATATGTTAAAAATCTGCTTGTTCGACGCGAAAAAGGTGTCGAACAGGAGACGAAACGCACCGATAAAGCCGAGCTTAAAATTTATATGGAAAAGCTTCAGGAGCGGGTTACGGGAAGGTTGGGGCGCAAGACCTTCATTGCCGCCAACGGCCGCAAAAAGGGTGCCGGTCGCTTGGAGATCGAATATTACAGCACCGAGGATCTGGAGGCTTTACTCAAGCAGCTTTGCGGAAACGATATTTTCGACGAATATCGGAATTGACGTTGTTATAAGAACGAAGGGGAAGGGAGTCGAAGCGAATGCCGAATGAAGTGACCGTGAAAATGTTGGTTTGGATACTGTATGCGGCGGTGGCCGCGGCGGTTTTGTACACCTATGTGATGCAGAAAATGTTGGTAAAGCTGGTAAAGCGTCTCATCGCGCACGGCGCCGAGTCTCCCGAAACGGCCTGCACACTCGAACAGCTTGACTTTACAAATCCGCTTACACAGGGCTTGCTTGCACATTTTGCCGCAAGCGGTTCGACGCTTTCGCGTTCCGTCGTTCGTACAGAACGTGCCGCGCCGACGGCAAATGAGAAAACAGGCGGTACGCAAGTGGACGAAGCCGAGCTTCTGTTTCGGAAAAAAACGACGTATGCCTATTATCTGCCGCCCGAGGGACGTACCAAGAGCTTTGAAAAGCATTTGGGCTCGGGGCAAAGTCCGTTTGCCATCGCAGGACTTTTAATCGCGTTGTTTTTGGTGGCAACCGTCGCAAGCGGCGTGATAAGCTTCTTGGGCAACTGGGCGTTGGGGCTTGTCGAGCGCGACAGCACACCGGGTGTTTACGGTACGGCGAACACAGAGGAATCGCTGTTGGAGGAGCAGGAAAAGCTCAACGAAGAGGAACGCGAACGCGAAGAACAAGAAAAAGCCGAGGCTGAGGCGAATGCCGACCGATCCGACGAAGAAACGGACGGAGCCGAAAGCGAAACGGCAGACGTTTCCGAACCGACGGATAGCGCGGACGAACCGTCGCTGTCGTAAAAAGTAAAGAGCAAAGAGAAGCCGATAACGCAAATGCACAGAAAAGGAAGAACGAATATGTCGCAAACACAAAATCATACGGTACGTCGAAAAAAGAAAAGGATCCATCCGCTGGCGGCGGTGTTGGCGACGGCGCTTGCTATCGTGGCTTTGGCGGGGCTTGTGCTGTATGCCTTGGGGTATCGCTATATTTCGACAGACGGCGTGAAGTTTTCGGGCCGCGTCAAAAACGGGCAGCCCGTCTCGGGCACCGTCAAATATGCGGACGGCCTGTCGGGGAAACTGACGAAGGAAGCCGATTCGGCGCTCGGACGCATCGTCTACAGCACGGGAGACGTGTACGAGGGCGAGTTAAAGGGCGTTTCGCGTCACGGTAAGGGGACGGTCACCTACAAGGACAGCGGCGCGGTCTACAGCGGCGATTTTACGGACGATCACTTGACCGGCGAGGCCGTTTACACCACGCCCGACGGACTCAGCTATACCGGCTCGGTCACGGACGGCAAGCCGAACGGACGCGGAAAATACGTTTTTGCCGACGGCTCGTATTACTACGGCGATTGGTCGGACGGCAAGCGAAACGGCACGGGCGAGGAGCACTATGCAGACGGCTCGTACTATTACGGCGCGTTCACCGACGATAAGCGAGACGGAAATGTCGAAGTGACCGTGACGTTGGAAAACGGCATGGTGTACATCGGCAAAAACAAATATGTTTTTTCTGCGGGAGATACCTACGTCGGCGATTATTCGAACGGCAAACGAAGCGGAAACGGTACATATACCTGGGTCACCGGGCAATCCTATACGGGTGAATTTGCAGGCGACACCATGGAGGGCATGGGCACCTACGATTTCGGCGGCGGTAAAACGCCGTACACCGGTGTGTTCGCAGGCGGTCAGATTGCCGAGGTCGAAGCGGAGAACGTCAACACGCCGCTCGATTCCGACACCGCCGCGACCGACGAAAGCACCGAACTGCAAGCGTGAGTAAGGGAAAAAATATGACGGAAAACAACACGGATCGACGCTATCCCTCCAAGGAGGAATGCCCTTGCCTGTTGGAGGGGGAATTGTCGGTGCGGGCTTCTCTCGAGGGAGGCTACCGCACGACGGCGCTGGTGCTTGTCGATCAAAACAAAAAAGAAAAACGCGACCGAAAAACGATCGCGTTTCTTGCCTATTTGAAGAAAAACGGTGTGCCGTTTGCTTTGGAGCGTCGGGAGGTCATCGACCGTATCGTCGAAGAATACGCCGGGGCTCATGCGGGGCACACACACGGCGGCGTGGCGGCGTTTGCGTCCGAACGAAGATATGTCTCGGCTGCAGAGCTTCTCGGCGACGCGAAAAAGGGCGATTATTTCGTTTGCCCGGACGGTGTGGAGGATCCCTTCAATTTCGGCTATTCCGTCCGTGCGCTGTATGCCATGGGCTGTAAGGGCTTTTTGCTTCCGGAACGAAATTGGTCGAGCGCGGCGGCGGTAGTGGCTCGTGCTTCGGCAGGGGCCAGCGAATCGGTGCCGATGGCATTGCTTCCGCGTAAGGACGAAGAAGCAGTCGCTTTGTTTCGGGAAGCGGGAATCCGAATTGTCTGCTCGGCACTTGCGAACCGTTCGATACCGCTTTACGACTTTACGCCCGACGAACCGTTCGTTCTGTTCGTCGGAGGCGAAAAGCGCGGCATATCTCCGCTGTTTATGGAAAAAGCGCACACGGTCGTACACATTCCCTATGCGCGTGACGGAGTGCGCTACTCACTTCCGACGGCTTCGGTATGTGCGATGTTTGCGGCGCATATGGGAAGGCAAGCACTTCGCGCTCACAAGACGGAAACATAAGGAAAATCGGACATGTTTGGATATATACGGGAATATCCGCCCGAATTAAAGCTAAAGCACCACACACTGTATCGGGCAATCTATTGCGGAATCTGCAAAAGCATGGGACGCTGTACGGGGTCATGCTCACGTGCTTCGCTGTCCTACGACGCGGTGTTTTTGGCACTTGTTCGATTGGCGCTTGAGGATGTACCGACCGTGCTGACCGAACAGCACTGCATCCTTCATCCGTTCAAAAAGCATTTCATGATGGAGGACAACGAGGTGCTGCGCACCGTGGCGCGCACTTCGGCACTGCTTACCTGCGGAAAAATCGAGGATGACGGAGTCGATACGCGCGGAATCGCAAGGCTTGCCGCCCGAGCGGCGCATCCGCTTGCCGTGCATGCCGTGCGCAAAAGCGGCCTTGAGCAGGAATATGCGCGCATGAAGGAGCACTTGAAAGCGCTTGCGGACTGCGAAAAACGGCGCGAGCCGTCGTTCGACCGACCGGCAGAGCACATGGCGGCATTGGGAGCGGACATTTTTTCGATCGGTCTTTCCGGAAACGCCGAATCGCTTGCGCGTTCGATCGGTCACCACACGGCGGTGTGGGTCTATGCGGCCGACGCGTTGGACGACCTGAAAAAGGACGCCGAAAGCGATTCGTACAATCCGTTTTTGCTGTTGTACGGCGAAAGACCGAACGAAGAACAGGCGGTCTTGACGGCGGGTGCTATGCGCGAATCGCTGTGCGGTATCGAGCGGGCATTTGATTTGATCGATTTCAAAGACGAGGATATAAAAACACTTGTGTATCATATCCTATATGAGGGAATGCGCCGAAAAACGGATGAGCTGGTGCGCAAGTGTACGCAAACGGGAAAGAACGGAGAAACGGAGAAGAAAAATTGAGTAAAAATCCATACGAGGTATTGGGCGTTTCGGAACAGGCAAGCGATGAAGAGGTCAAGAAAGCCTATCGGGAGCTTGCCAAGAAATACCATCCTGACAAATATGCGAATACCGATTTGGCGGAGTTGGCGGGCGAGAAGATGAAAGAGATCAACGCGGCGTATGAGGAGATCGAACGTCTGCGCAAGGAAGGCGCGACGTACTCCTCAAGCTCGAACGCCTATGGGTATTCCTCGTCGGGCACGGACGCGCGGTATGTTCACATACGTCAGAGCATTAACGCACGACAATACGCGGAGGCCATCCTTCGGTTGAATGCGTTTCCGAGCACCGAACGCGGAGCGGAATGGAATTTCCTGATGGGCTGTGCGCTCATCGGAAACGGTCGCATCTACGACGGACGTGCCTATCTGGAGCGCGCCTGTGCGATGGATCCGCAGAATGCGGAATACCGTGCGGCGCGTGACCGTGCGGCGAACGTATCCTTCGGCGGCTTTGATGATGGACGCACGACGGTTCACATGGGTCACTGCTCGACCTGTGATCTGTGCTCGACCATGCTGTGTCTCAATTGCTGCTGCCGCTCATGTTGTTCATAATTCGATCGGGAGCTGTACCGTTTTGCGATGCAGCTCCTTTAATTTGCAACGCGGATCGACTGTTCGAAAAAAATGACTTGATTTTTTCATGCAAATATGATATGATATACTGTAAATATATTTTTTGCCGTGCGAAAGAACGAAACCGCTCGGTAAAAAACGCGAAAGGATGATCTATATGAAAAAATTGCTTATCGCCTTACTCGGTACGGCGGCGCTTCTCGCCTTCTCCGCCTGCGGTTCGTCCGCACCCGTTAAGGATGCCGTGTCCGCTTCGACCGACGGACAGATCGCGGATATGACCGTCGAAAAGGCGGCGGGAACCTATGAACTGTCGGCTGTCAGTGCAGGAAAGAACA
>CAZYFX010000030.1:0-4842 GCA_964646725.1 uncultured Oscillospiraceae bacterium | reverse complement strand
CGATTCCTATACGACCAATGTGCTGATGCTCGAATCGGACGGCTCCTTTGTGCTGACCGTCGTGGCGGGCACACATTCCGAACATATCGACGGCACCTATTCCGTAAGTGCCGACGGTGTGATCTCATTGCTCGACCCCTCCGACGAACCGCTGGTCCTTGCGTCCGACGGCGAAAAAATCGTCTGCAACGGCCAAAAGTTGGTCGTATCCGGTACACTCGGCACACAGGGAAGCATCACGTTGGAATATACGAAGGATGACACGGACGCAAACGCCGAGGTCGAATAAGTCGAACAAGAAGATCGAGCGGACACGCAAAACGCCCGCGTCGATCAAACGCATCAAGCTGTTACGGAAAGGAAGCTGTAATAATTATGGAAAACAATATCAAACGTCAGGTTTTGGATCTTTTGGAAAACGATGCCCGACTTTCTCCCGCACAAATCGCCGTCATGCTCGGCGAAACGACCGAGGCGATCGAAGCACTCATTGCGTCCTTAGAGGCCGACGGAACGCTTCTCGGCTATAAGGCCATTGTGGACTGGGAAAAGGCCGAAAAGGAGAGCGTGACCGCTTTCATCGAGCTGCGCGTCACCCCGCAGGCCGACCGCGGCTTCGAAAAGATTGCCGAACGCATCTATCACTTCCCCGAGGTGCGCGATATGCACTTAATGAGCGGTTCGTTTGACTTTTTGCTGCTCATCGAGGGAAAGACCTTAAAGGAGGTCGCATTGTTTGTCGCCGAAAAGCTGGCGCCCATTGAGGGTGTGCTTTCGACAAGCACGCATTTCGTGTTGCGCACCTATAAGGACAAGGGTGTGATCTTCGGTCACAGACCCGAAAAAGACGAAAGAGAAGGCATACTGTAATGATCGATTATTCCAAAATACTGTCTCGGCGGGCTGTGGAGCTTAAACCGTCGGGTATTCGAAAGTTCTTCGACATTCTCGACGAGATGGAGGACGTCATTTCCTTAACCGTCGGACAGCCGGACTTTGTTACGCCCTGGCACATCCGCGACGAGGCCATCCAATCCCTTGAAAAGGGGAAGACCTACTATACCTCCAACTCGGGACTTATGGCCTTTCGCGAGGCCATTGCCGAATACCTGTCCCGCCGCTTCGGGGTGACCTACGACCCCAAAAACGAGATGATCGTAACGGTCGGCGGCAGCGAAGCCATCGACCTTGCCATCCGCGCCATCGTCGAACCGGGGGATGAGGTGCTCGTGGTGGAGCCGGCGTATGTGAGCTATTCGCCCATCACCGAGCTGACCGGCGGCGTGGCTGTGCCCATCCCGACCCGTGCCGAGGACAAATTCAAGCTCACACCCGAGCTGTTGAAAAAATACATCACGCCCAAATCCAAAATGCTGGTGCTTCCGTACCCCAACAATCCCACCGGTGCGATCATGACCGAGGAGGATCTCAAAAAAATCGCGGACGTGCTCAAGGATACCAACATCGTGGTACTGACGGATGAAATCTACGGTGAGCTGACCTACGGACGCAAGCACGTTTCCTTCGCTTCGCTTCCGTCCATGCGGGAACGCACGATCTACGTCGGCGGCTTTTCCAAGGCCTATGCCATGACCGGCTGGCGTCTCGGCTATGTGTGCGCACCGAAGGAAATCACCAAGCAGATGTTGAAAATCCACCAATACTGCATCATGTGCGCTCCGACCACCGCGCAGTACGCCGGCATCAAGGCGGCTTGCGACGGAGACGCGGATATCGAATATATGCGCGACCAATACGACGGGCGGCGCAAGCTGTTGCTCAAAGGATTGGCCGACATCGGGCTTGAATGCTTTGAGCCGGAGGGCGCATTCTACGCCTTCCCGAACATCGGAAAATACGGACTTTCCTCGGATGAGTTTTGCGAGAAGCTGTTGTACGACGAGCACTGCGCCATTGTGCCCGGTACCGCCTTCGGCGCAAGCGGAGAGGGCTTCGCTCGCATATCCTACGCGTATTCGGTCGATCATATCTGCAAGGCGCTCGAACGTTTGGATGCATTCTTGAAAAAACTGCGGTAATACGAAACGTCAATACGGAAAAGAGGAACGAGTATGTTGAAAACAGGTCTTGTCGGCCGCGAACAGGTCATTGTCAGCCTAAGCAAAAGCGCAAAGGAAATGGGAAGCGGAAGCCTTGAGGTATTCGCCACGCCCGCGCTCTGCGCTCTTATGGAAGCGGCCAGCGTCAATTGTCTTGCCGGTGCTTTGGAGGCAGGACAGACCAGCGTCGGCGTGTCCATGAATTTAAAGCACACCTCCCCCACACCGCTCGGCATGACGGTCGGCGCGGAAAGCGAGCTTGTCGAGATCGACGGCCGCAGACTGGTCTTTAAGATCACGGCCTACGATAAAGCCGGAGTCGTGGGAACGGCCGAACATGAACGAATGTTGGTGGACGGCGCGAAGTTACTTGCCAAGGCCAATGCCAAAATACACGCTTAAGCGGTCGAACGATATGAAGAACACAAAACGACCGTCCGAAACCCCGGCATCAAAGAAACGCACACCCGACGCGCAAAAGGCACATGTCGAAGCCGTTCGCGCCAAAAAGCGCCGTTTAAAACGTGCGTGTATCATCGTTTGCGCCGTTTTCGTGCTTTGCGGCGTACTTCTTGCCGTGCTTGCGGGCATTGACCGCGCCTTAAAGGCTTCGCCCGATACGGACGAGCCGCAGACGCCCACCTTAAACGGCAAGCACTACATCAACTTCTACGAGCCGGACTACGACGCGGATATCCTTTCGGACAGCGACTATCTTGCCGAAAACCGCACGCTTCGCTATGTCATCCCGGCAAGCACCGGGAGCATGAGCCTTGTCCTCGACGAATACGATATCGCTGATTTGACCGAGGGACAGCGCTTTTTCGTGCGTTACTTCGAAGCGCTCATTTCCGGAGACACAGACACGTATCATACCTTCTTTTCTCCGGAATACATCGAATCTCCTGGCTTTGAAACGCATCCCACCGACCGCGTTTTCCCCGCCCAACGAATCTACGACGTCACCGTCACCGAGTTGGGACGCACCGACCCGACCGACGCTTCCTATACCTACAATGGAAAAAGCGCCGTGTTCGGTGTGTACGAGGTGCGCTACAAGATTCTCAAGAACGACGGTGAGCTTCGCTACGACCTCCCCGAGAACGGAGAAAATCCGCTCATTTTCGAGCTGGTCACCACCGACGCGGGAACGGAAAACGAGGCCACCTTCATCAAAGCACAGTATAAATATGCGGATATTCGGTCGGATACGGCCGAATGAGATACGCGGAAAGGAGTTCTTCCATGTCCGAACGTCAAAAAAGCGTAAGCTTCGGGCTTGTGTTTGTCGGCTTGGTCTTATTCTTTGACCCCTGCCTCAAGCTGTTCGATCTGCTTCCGGATGTACTCGGAGCGCTTCTTTTATATGTCGGCTTGAAGAAAGCCGCCGACGCGGGCAGCTATTTCGACGATGCGCGAAAGCTCTCGTTTTATATGATTTTTCTGTACGCGCTCAAGGCCGTACTCGCTTTTTCGCTGTTACGCTATCCCGATAACGCCCTGCCCTATACCTTTATGGCGGGGGTACTGGAAATCTGGGTGCTCATCCGCTTTTTCGGACGTCTGTACGACGGATTTGAGTATGCCGCCATGCGTTCGGGTGACGGGAAAAGCGCGCTCGACGTCAAAAATGTGCGCACCGTTTCGTACCTTTTGGCATTCGTTCGTCCGATCATGGCCTTTCTGCCCGAAATACTCGAATTTTTTCAACAAAGCGACGATCTCGATCTGTCGGCCAACGCTTCGTACCGTATGCCCATCATCCGTCTGAAGCCGTATGCCGTTGCGCTGTGTTCCTTAATCGCCTTGATCGTCGGGGTCGTTTATCTGGTGTACACCCGTTCCTTTTTCCGCAAGGTGAAAAAGGACACGACTTTGCGTGCCTATTTGACCGAAAACTATCAAAACGCCCACCGTCACGACCGTCCGCGCTACGCGGGACGCGCCCTCGGTGCCGCTTGCCTGTGGTTTTGCGCGGCCGTCGTTTTTACGGCCGATTTCACGGTGGACGGGCACGATGTGCTCATCGATCTTGCGGCCGTACTCTGTATGGTGCTCGCCTTTTGTTCGCTTTGCTTGTTCGACGGAAAGCGACCGCCCTGTGCGGCGCTTACGCTGTTCGGCGTCGGTTACATCGCCTCGTTTGTCGTACAGCTTGCCGTTCGTCCGACGGTCTTTGCACTGTTGAACGGCGATTACGGCAAAAAGGAGCTGTTCGGCGCGGAGCGGCTTGCTTCCGACGGCGTTTGGATACAGTGTCTTGTCGGAGCCGTTTTGTATCTGATCCTTCTTGCACCGACCCTTTGGGCATGGATACGCCGCACCGCCGGTTTTTGCCGCGCCGAGGGATTGGGAGATGTTTCCGCCAAGGTGCTCGGGACGAGCCTTCTTTCGTTCGCCGTCGCGTTGTGCAAATCCGTCGGCTTTGTATTGGATATCAAACGGGCGCATTTGGCAACGCTTCCGAATGTCGCTTCCTATATTTCGACGCGCACCCATATGAATTTGACACGTCAAAACGAAGCCTTGGCCGCCGATACGACCGTCGCGCTGTTCGAGCGTCTGGACAGCCTTGCCCCGCTTGTTACCGTGCTTACGCTTGTGTTTGCGCTGTTTGCCGTGTTTTCGCTTCTTTCGCTTCGGGCATATGTATCGCGCCGCACCGACCCGAATGCCGAACAGTCGTAACGTAAGCAATGCTGTCAACTTAAGGTATCAGCATAAGTTTAACCGGGATTCTGCGTGTTAACATAGTGCGTTTTCTGAAAGGAAAGCGGTTTAT
>CAZYFX010000029.1:0-18375 GCA_964646725.1 uncultured Oscillospiraceae bacterium | reverse complement strand
CGGCGTTGGAGGCGGGCGATCCGTCTGTCAAGGGGGCGGTCAAAACCAAGCTCGAAAACGGAAAAGCATCGGCTTACGACAGCCGTTTTCTGGCGGAAATATGTAAGACCGTTCCGCTTTCACTGTCCTTAAACGACCTTGCCTACAACGGGATCGACGCACCTGCGCTGTATGCCGTCTGCGCCGATCTGGAATTGAACAGCATCATAACGCGCTTGAAGCTGGATGAAGCGGCCGCTTCCGCCGAAGAAACTTCGGTCGAGCCGATCGAGCTGCTTGCGGTCGATTCTCTTCCCTCTCCGAGCGATGAGCCGCTGTTTGTGCTGGCAGACGAAGCGGGCACACTGTATTTTGCGGACGAAAGCGATTGCCGTGCCCGAAAAGTCAAAACGCTTGCCGCGGCGAACAAAGACGTTCTTTCGGAGCTTTTCGAAAACAAAGCGCGGCGTGTGGTTTTGCACGATTTGAAAAAATGGTGTCTGTATGCCGATGCCTTTGACGTCAACATTGAAAACTGCGTGTTCGATGTTCTGTTGGCATCCTACATTGCCGACCCGTCGAACGTTCTTTCGGCCGAGCGTCTGTTTGCCGCCGCCGAAACGGACGAACGGAAAAAAGCGGCGCTTGCCGTCACGGAGCTGTATAAGGCTTACGGAGAGCTTACGGCGCGCCTTGCGGAAAACGGTCAAACGGCTCTGCTTACCGATATCGAAATGCCGCTGTCGCAGGTGCTTGCTTCCATGGAGCGAGTCGGTTTCAAACTCGACCGCAAGGGACTTTCCGCTTTTTCGGCTTCTTTGGACGAACGCCTGAACCGACGCAAGGAGAACATCTACACGTATGCCGGCGGGGAATTTAACATCAATTCCACCAAACAGCTGGCGGTCGTTCTGTTCGAAACGCTCGGACTTCCCGCCGGGCGCAAGACCAAGAGCGGCTATTCCACCGACGCGGAGACGTTGGAGCATCTGCGTCCGTATCATCCGATCATCGACGAGCTGCTCGAATACCGTCAGGTCGCCAAGCTCAAAAGCACCTACACCGACGCTCTGCTTGCGCTCACGGACGAAAACGGCCGTTTGCACACCAACTTCAAGCAGGCGTTCACCCTGACGGGACGCTTGTCTTCGGCCGAACCCAATTTGCAGAACATTCCCATCCGCACCGAAGAAGGACGCGAGCTGCGGCGCTTTTTCACCGCGGAGAACGAGAATTATGTACTGATCGACGCGGACTATTCCCAGATCGAGCTTCGTCTGATGGCCGCCATGAGCGGTGACGAAAACATGATCGCAACCTACCGCGCGGGAAAGGACATCCACACCTCCACCGCCGCACAGGTATTCGGCGTGGAAGAAAGCGAAGTCACGGGCGAGCTTCGCAAAAAAGCCAAGGCGGTCAATTTCGGCATCATCTACGGCATTTCGGACTTTTCTTTGGCCGGGGACATTCACGTTTCGCGCAAACAGGCCGCCGAATATATCCGCTCGTATTTCGCCCGATTTCCGAAGATCAAGGAATACCTCGACCGCGCCGTTCAAACCGCACGCGAAAAGGGCTATTCCGAAACGCTGTACGGCCGTCGGCGCTACATTCCCGAACTTGCCGCAAAAAACAGAAATTTGCAGTCTTTCGGTGAGCGTGTGGCCATGAACGCCCCCATTCAGGGCACGGCGGCGGACATTATCAAAATCGCCATGGTGCGTGTTGCGGCTCGGTTAAAGAGGGAATGTCCGAGCGCACGTCTGGTGCTTCAAGTACACGATGAATTGATTGTGGAAGCACCGATCGCCGAACGCGAGCGTGTGCAGGCACTGTTATGCGAGGAAATGGAAGCGGCGGCATCGCTTGCCGTTCCGCTCGAGGTGACCGCTTCAAGCGGCTTTACCTGGTATGAAGCACACGATTGAAAAAATGTGAGAAATCATATATAATCCGAATACGAAAGCATAAATCGGAAAGGGGTATTCGTATGCGGCTTACACTTCTCGGCTCGACCGGTTCGATCGGCACACAGGCCTTGGAGGTCGCGAGTCATCTGGGACTTCCCGTTGTGGGATTGTCCGCGCATTCCAATGTGACACTGTTGGAAACGCAGCTTCGAAAGACCGGCGCACCCGTTGCGGCCGTGACGGACGAGCGCGCGGCGAAGGATTTGAAGGAACGCACGCGCGACCTGTCGGTGGAAATACTGGCAGGCGAAAACGCCGCCGCCGAGCTTGCCGCACGTCCCGGAGCAGACACACTTCTCAACGCCATCATCGGCTTTTCGGGAATGCGTCCGACATTGTGCGCCATCGAAAGCGGCAAAAACATCGCCATTGCCAACAAGGAGACGCTGGTTGCGGCGGGAGAATTGGTCATGCCGCTTGCCAAAAAGCACGGCGTACACATTCTGCCGGTAGACAGCGAGCACTGCGCCATCCATCAGGCATTGCACGGAAACGACCCGAAAACGGTGAATCGTCTGATCATCACCGGTTCGGGCGGCCCGTTTTTCGGGTACACGCGCGAAATGCTCGAAAAGGTTACGCCGGAAGAAGCGCTCAAGCATCCGAACTGGAGCATGGGCAAGGGGATCACGGTATACAGTTCGACGCTGGTCAACAAGGGCTTGGAAATGATCGAAGCGGCACGGCTGTTCGATCTGCCGGAGGATAAAATCGACATCATCATCAACCGACAGAGCATTGTGCATTCGCTGGTGGAATTTATCGATCATTCCATGCTTGCACAGCTGGCAGTGCCGGACATGCGGCTGTGTATCCAATATGCGCTCACCTACCCGGAAAAGCTTCCGGGACTGACACCGACGCTCGACCTTGCAAAGGTCGGAACGCTGACCTTTGCGGAAGTGGACAACGAAACGTTTCCGTCGGTGGAGTCCGCGCGGCGGGCTTTGCGAAGCGGAGGTCTGATGCCCTGTGTGTACAATGCCGCCAACGAAGCGTGCGTGGAGCTGTTTTTGGCACGGAAGATCGGATACACCGACATCTTTTCGCTCATCGACGAGGCCTGTCGGAGCATCGGTGCGGGTGACGGCGTCTTAACGCCCGAGAAGATCGTTTATGCGGACGAAGCCGCGCGGAATCTTGTGCGCACGGCCGCGTCTGTACGCTAAGCCGAAGCTTTGGAAGAGAAAACAACAGCGCGGCTTCCGCGCCGGAAGGAGATCCCTTGATATGTATAAATACGAAACCCATATGCACACCGCCCCGGTCAGCAAATGTGCCCATGCGTCGGTGTACGACAATCTTGTCTTTTATAAGGAAAGAAAGTACGACGGCGTTTTCATCACCAACCATTTTCTGGACGGCAATATCGGCGGTGACCCGAACGCTTCCTACGCCGAGAAGCTTGCCTTTTATCTGTCGGCCTATGAGGAAGGCATGTCCTATGCCGAAGAAATCGGCATCAAGGTCTTTTTCGGAGTCGAAAGCTCCTATAAGGGCACGGATTTTCTGTTATACGGCCTTACCCCCGATTGGTTTGCCGCTCACCCCGAGATCATGGACATGAAGAAAAGCGAACAGCTCTCCTTTTTCCGCTCCGAGGGAGCTTTGGTCATTCAGGCACACCCCTTCCGTCAGGCGGGCTACATCGACCATGTTCGTCTGTTCCCCGACCGTGTGGACGGCTTTGAGGTTTTCAACGCCAATCGTACCGATACAGAAAACAAAATGGCCGACCTGTACGCCGACGAATATAAACTCTTAAAAACCGCAGGAACCGACAATCATCTCGGACGTGAGCAGATCGTTTTGGCGGGTCTTGCCTTCGAAACGCCCCTTGAGAACGAGAACGATTTCGTCGTGCGCGTCAAGAACAGCGAAGGTCGCCGCTTTATCGAAATACCGTAGTTCGCCCGGAGGGAGGAATCGAGTATGTCCGAATATATGGCGCTTTACCGAAAATGGCGTCCGTCCGTTTTTGCCGATGTTGTGGGGCAGGAGCATATCACCAAGGTACTTTGCGGCGAGGTGTCCGGCGGCTCTGTCTCACATGCCTATTTGTTTTGCGGTTCACGCGGAACGGGCAAGACCACCTGTGCCAAGATTTTGGCCAAGGCCGTCAACTGCGAAAATCCGCAAAACGGTGACCCGTGTGGAAAATGCCGCACCTGTTTGGCTTTTGATCAAACCTACGATGTGTTGGAGATCGACGCCGCTTCCAACAACAGCGTCGAAAACATTCGCGACCTCTGCGAAAAGGTCGGCTTTATGCCCATCGAAATGAAAAAGCGTGTGTATATCATCGATGAGGTTCACATGCTGTCCTCCGGTGCGTTCAATGCGCTTCTCAAGACGCTCGAAGAACCGCCGTCACACGTTATGTTCATTTTGGCCACCACCGAGCTCAACAAGATTCCCGCCACCATCCTGTCGCGTTGCAAACGCTTCGATTTTCACCGCATTTCCCCCGAGGACATGCTTCCGCGCCTACGCTTCATATCCGACAGCGAGCACATCGGCATCACCGACGACGCGCTCCGTTTGATTGCCTTTTTGGCGACGGGCGCCATGCGTGACGCGCTTTCGATGTTGGAGCTGTTCGTCGGACAAACGGATATCGATCGTGATAAAGCCGCCGCTGCGCTCGGCGTGGTCGGCAACGCACCGGTGCTTGCGCTTCTTTCCGCCATTGCCGAGAATCGGACGGATAGAGCGTTGACGGCGCTCGATACCGTCTACCGCGCCAGCAAGGACATGGGAGTGTTGTGTTCGGAGCTTGCCGAAATGTTCCGCAATCTGTTGGTGGTAAAATACGCAAGCGATTCGGTCAGCAAGCTGATCGAGGCCGACCCGGATGTGGTGGCGACCTTGCGAAACTGCGAGGAATATTTTACCAAGGAGCGCTTGCTGTATTCGTTGGAGATCACCGAGCAGACGCAAAACAAGCTGGCGCGAAGCGGACTTTCCCGCCGAACGCTTGCCGAGCTGATGATCGTAAAGCTGTGCGATGCCAAACTTTCGACCTCTCCCGAGGCCATGCTTTCGCGTATAGCCGCCATGGAGGCGCGGCTTGTCGGGCAAAGCACCGTGCCCGTCGTATCCGCACCGACAGAAGAAACTCCTTCGACTGCGGCGCTTGAGGTCGAACAAAAAGCGAAGAACATCCCCAAAGAGAAAGAAAAAGCGGTGATCGATTCGGCCGCTTCGCCGGCGGATAAAATTCCCTTGCCCGAACCGCCGAACGAGCCGTCGGAGGAAGCGTATGACGTTCCCAACGTATCTCGGGAAGCGCCGAGCCGTTCGACTCCTGTGAGGGCAGCCGCACCATCGGTCGAAAAGGTTGAAAAGGTCGAAAAGCAAGAGGAGCAGGGTGTGGAAATGATGGCGTTTGCCGAGCTGTTGGACGCGGTGAAGGCGCAGGATCGTATGCTGTACTCCATGCTCAACGGTGCGTATGCCGAGGTCTTTTCCGATAAGCTCAAGATCCACATCGCGCCCATCGGGTATCTGATGTTAGCTGAGGACAAGGAAAAGACGGCCTTGATCGAAAATATAGCGTCCGGACTGCTGGGAATGCGCGTTCGTGTTGTGTACGAGCGTACCGCCGCCCAAAACACGAACACGCGCACCGATCTTTCCGGCTTGCAATAAAAAAAGGAGGAAAACCGTTATGCATAAGGCTTTATCGCTTCTTTTGCTGTTTTTTGTCGGAAGCACGGTCGGCTGGATAGCGGAAATCTTTTTCCGTCGCTACGCCGCGCCGGGGAAGAAGTGGGTCAATCCCGGCTTTTTGACGGGCCCGTGGCTGCCCATTTACGGCTTCGGAGCGTGTACGCTGTATCTGCTTGCTTCGCTCGAACCGCATATCCCGATCGGTCAGCCACTTGTGCGTAAATTCGTGCTGTTTGTTCTGATGGCACTTTGCATGACGCTCATCGAATACATTGCCGGCATGATCTTCATCGTCGGCTTAAAGACCAAGCTGTGGGACTACAGCAACGAACGCTTCAATGTCCAGGGTGTAATCTGTTTAAAATTTTCTCTGATGTGGGCGCTTGCCGGAGCGGTTTACTATGTGCTCATTCATCCGCTGCTTGCGGACGTGTGGGCGTGGTTCGACATACACCGCGCGTTCTATTTTCCGCTCGGCGCCGTATTCGGCGTGTTTGCGGTGGACGTAGTCTATTCCTTCGGCGTGGTTGCCAAGATTCGGAGCTTTGCGGCCGAGAATCATATCTTGGTGCGCTACGAAGAGCTCAAAACCTCCATTCGCCGCACGGCCGAGGAGCAAAAGAAAAAGCGCAAATTTCTGTTTGCCCTGCGTCCCGAGGTGCCGATCCGCGAGCATTTGAACAAGTATCTGGAGCTTGTGCGCGCCTTTGAAAAAGAGGATGTAAAGCAGCGGCTGAAAAAAAAGAAAAAACATTGAATCGACGCAAGCTCATAAAACGCGTTCGGCAGATTGTACAAACCGCACAAGTGTTTTTGTACAATCTGCCGATTTTCGTTTGTGTTTGCTCCGCTTGATTGACAAAAAACGTGAAATGTGATATATTTATGTTAAATCAGTATGCGCCCACGGCGCATGATGAAATTTTTTTGTTAGGAGAGAGAACATGAACAAGAAGTTCCTTCTCGGCCTGGCCGCCGTTCTCGCTGTCGCATCCGTCAGCGCGTCCGCCGCGGGCTTTGCCAAAACGCAAACCTATTCGGACGGACAGTTTTCCGACGTTCCCGAAGCCGAATGGTATGCTCCCTCGGTAGCCTCCTCGTATGAGCTCGGCTTCATGAAGGGCAGCAGCGAAACCCTTTTCGAACCGAACGGCAACATGACGGTCGCCGAGGCCGTTACCATCGCCGCGCGCGTTCACGACGCTTACCATGCAAAGGGCACGACCTTTACGCAGGACGGTGCCAACTGGTACGACAACTACGTTGCCTATGCCATCGAAAACGGTATCATCAAGGCCGACGCTTTCGATGATTACGACCGTCCCGTCAAACGCTACGAAATGGCGGTCATCTTCTCCATGGCCGTTCCGGACGAGTATCTGACGGCCAAGAACAACGTCACCGAGATCCCCGACGTTCCGAATTCCAACGCTTACTACGACCGTTTGCAGTTACTTTACAACGCAGGCGTTGTCATGGGTAACGACGAATTCGGTACCTTCATGCCGAACAACAACATTATCCGCGCCGAGGCGGCGGCCATCATCGGTCGTATCGCCATCCCCGACAATCGTCTGCAAAAGACGCTGACGGACGCGAACTACGATGATGCTTACTATCTCACCTACAGCGACGCAAACGGCATCGCTCTCCAGGGAACCGCCAATCAGTACTACTCGCCGTGGCAGTACGACAACCGCAATCAGATCGGCAATGTCAGCAACTCCGCCGCGCAGGTCGCCGACTACTATACCGACGGCAAGGTCGAAATTTGGCGCGATCTGGAGGATGTGACACGCGGTCTTGTCGGCTGGGAGTTCAAGGGCACCGTTTCCGGTACCGATTCGAACGGCCTGTACTTCAAGCTGACCGACGATGACCTGAACGTTGTCGCGGCTCTGACCTTAAAGGACAAAAAGTGGGCGTTCAACGGCACGGACACCGGTGTGGCCGCCAAGGACGGCACGCTCAACTTCTCCATGAGACTCGATCTCGACGAGAACAAAGGCGTGTTCTACATGGACGGTGCCAAGATCGGCGAATATACGCTCGGTGACTACACCGTCAGCCGCGTTTACATCGGCTGTGGCAAAGAAGAAACCGGTACGATCGCCGTTTCGCGCAACGACATCCATAAGGACTACGTTGTCAACGAAAAGTTCCTCGTTTCTCCCGGCGCTCCGCTCGATGCCTGGAACGTGACCGGCTCGGTCAAGACCCTCACCAAGGGCGGCCAGGGCGAAAACGACACCGTCAGCGCCGAAATGACCGCAGGCTCTTCCGTCGCGCAGAGCTTCAAGCCGCTCTCCGGCAATGTGGTTTACGAAGTGTACATGCTTCTTCCCGAAGCGGCCGACACGGGCTTTGTCACCATCGGAAGCGGCGACACCGCAGCTGCCAAGCTTTCGCTTGACGCAGACGGCGTATACGCTCTCGACGGCACCAAGCTTCGTCATCACACCAACAACATCTGGCAGTATCTGCGCATCGAGCTCGATACCGTCAATCACACCGTTCTCTACAAGGTCAACGGCAAAAAGGTCGGTACTTTTGATGTAGACGCTTCCGTCTCCACGGTGGACAACATCACCGTCGGCGCAACGGGCGGCACGATCTTCTTCGATGACGTCAAGGTGTTCATGACCCATGAATACGACGACTATTGCCCCGTTCCCGAGCCCATCACCGATGACGGCTACCAAGTCATTATGAATATCTGCTCGCTGTGGCGCGAGGGTACGCATTACAGCTGGAGCGCCGTCAGCGCGTTCGAGGATGTTGAGCCCGCCATCGGTTACTACGACGAGGGTCTGCCGGAAGTCGCGGACTGGGAGATCAAGTTCATGGTGGAAAACGGCATCGATACCCAACATTTCTGCTGGTACTGCCCGTCCTCCAACCAGACCACTCCGATCAAGAGAAGCTCCCTCAGCTATGCGCTCCACGACGGCTTCTTCAACGCCAAGTATTCCGATATGATGGACTTCACCTTCATGTGGGAAAACAGCGGCGTCAACACCACCAACCTTGAGGACTTCAAGAACTACATCTGGAGCTACTGGATGGATTACTACTTCTTGGACGAACGCTTCCTCACCATCGATAACAAGCTCGTGTTCACCACCTGGAGCTACTCGAACTTCAAGAAGGCGTTCGGCGGCACCAACGAAGGCGCACTCGAAGCCGTTGCTTTCATGAACGAGGACGCAAAGGCTCACGGCTTTGACGGCGTTATGCTGTTCTTCGCCGACGGCCACGCCCAGGATGCAAACTCCTTCGCCAACATGGCGGCTTTGGGCGCTACCGCTTCCTACGCTTACCACTGGAATCAGGACGGTATCTCCTCCGACGCGACCATCAAGCGTATGCAGCGCAACCAGGATTACGGCAAGCTGTACATCGTTCCCACCGTTTCGGTCGGCTTCAACAACATCGGCTGGTCGGGTGTCCGCAAGGATCTCGCAACGCTCGAGTCTCACAGAACCGTTACCGAATACATCAAGAACACCTATCTGCCCAAGCAGGAGGGCTGGAAGTCCAAGACGATGATCGTTTCCACCTGGAACGAATACGGCGAAGGTACCTATGTCATGCCTTGCGCGGGACTTCACGGCTTCGGCTACCTCGAAAACATCGCGGAAGTTATTTCCGGCGTGACCGATCATTCGAACAACATTTACCCGACCGACAACCAGAAGGCGCGTTTGGGTCATATGTATCCCAAGAGCAAGACCAGCTTGAAGAGATTGGGCTACGACAAGGGCGATTTCGCAAGCGAAGTCCCCGCAAAGGCTCTGTATTCCTACACCGGCGACGATATCGTGGAAGCACAGAATCTGGATGAATTTACGGTCGAAAACGGCATAGCCAAGGCATCCACCGCCAAGAGCGACCCGGCCGTTAAGATCAACGGTACGACCTTCGGAGACGGCTTTGCCGCCGAGGATGTCATTGCCATCAAGGTGAAGCTCAAGTCGAGCGTCGATTCCACCATGGAAATCTTCTTCACCACCGAAGCAAGCACGAACCTTGAGCAGGCCAAGAGCTTGAGTACCAAGGTCACCAAGTCCGACGATTTCAAGGAATATATCCTTTATACCTCCACAAACAAGGCCTGGAGCAGCACGGTCAACTTCCTCCGCTTCGACATGATCAGCACGGCCGGTGACTTCGAAGTTGCCGAAATCACGCTTTTGGGCTACGCCGAGGAGCAGATTCCGCTCTCCATCGTGATCGACCGCGTGGAATACGTCACACCGTTCAATCCCTACGAAAAGAACGGCGAGCTGTATGTGGCCGCCAACCCCGTGACCGGCTTCTTCAGCCTGAATAACTACTACTACGAGTGGAGCCGTTACACAGGCGTGCTTCGCATCCTCACCAAGGGAGACCACGAAGTCATCTTCACCATGGACAGCGATGTGGCACTGGTGGACGGCAAGGAAACCAAGCTTGCCGAAAAGGTCGTGCTTCGCGACGGTTTGCCGATTCTCCCGCTGTACTTCCTGTATGATTTGGACGGTATCAAGCACACCAAGGACGGTAAGACCATCACGGTCACCACCATGGACGAAAAGTATCAGGAAGCACTCGACGCGCGTGTGGCCTATCAGTATGAATTTGACATCCCGGGCGATCTGGAAGGCTTCAAGGCTTCCTTCGCAACGGCAGTCGTCAAGGACAGCTGCCTGTCGGGTGATGCTGTGGCAAGACCCGATCAGAGCCCCGTTTACGACCCGATGCTCGCGCTTTCCGATTTGGACATCAACACGCTCCTCTGCAACAAGATCATTGTCGGTATGAAGCATGAACTGGAAGAGGGCAAGGACGGCTCGGCAATCGAAATCTTCTTCGCAACGGATACCGAAAGCGGCCTCGATCAGGCCAAGAGTGCTCATGCCAAGATTGAGGGCAATTCCTCGAACGGCAAGGTCATCGAATACGTTTTGGATTACTCCGAGAATCCCAAGTGGGTCGGAACGGTCACGAACATTCGTCTTGACCCGATGAGCTGCGGCGGACACTTTGAAATCGATTACGTCCGTTTCGTGATGGACGAATCGCTTGCCAAGGAAAACGAAGCCAAGCTGGAAGAACAGCAGAAAAAGGAAGAAGAAGAAAAGGAAGCTCTCGGTTTGCTCATCGATAACGGAGATGCCGAGGACGAAACGCTTCCGAACGCCTTCAAGGCTTTGGACGGCACAGTGACCGTCTCCATCGCCAAGGATGAAGAAAAGGGCAACGTCTGGAAGGTCGTTCCTCCGGAGGGCACGAAGGTTTGGACGTATATCATTCAGAACGTCAAGTACACGCCCGGCGCGAAGTATAAGGTTTCGGTAGATGCCAAGCTGCTCGGCGAAGGAAACATCTCGACGCAGATCTTCTTCAACGCCAGATTTATGGATGCCGAAGGCAAGACCGATCACAACACCTTCGGTAACCTGCAAATCAGCACGGATGACGGCTGGAAGCACTGGGAGTTCGAGTTTGAGATTCCGGCAAGCTCCACCTTCCGCGGAAACGACCAGTTCACGTTCTACTCCAACCCGGCCAACGAGGTGGGTGTCGGCTATATGCTTGACAACATCACGGTTGAAAAGATAAGCTAAGAGCAGATCTGTAAAAAGGGAGCTGTCTCAAAACATTTTGAGACAGCTCCTCTTTTATGCTTATTTACGGTATTCGGCTTAATGAAAACGCTGCATGAACCGATTGTTCTTGATAAGCTCCATGACAAGCACCGAAATGACGATCCCGCCCACACCTTGAATGATGTTGGACGGCACACTGCCGAGCGCGCCGACGCCGTTCCGTATACGCCACCCAAAAGCCAGCCGGACATCAGAACGATGCAGTCGCCGATGTTGATATAGCCGTTGGTGGCGGGGATGGGAATTTTGATGATCATGGTGGCCACACAGGTCAGCGCGGCAAACATGGCGGTCAGGACGAGCTTGCGAACGGAATTTTGCTTGTTTTCGGATTTCATAATCAACACTCCTTTGAATATCCGAGCGAAATAGATGGGTAAAGCGGCCGAAAGGGCTGCTTTTTTAAGTATAGGCTTGTTGTGAAGAGATGTCAAGAGGGGAAAGGCAAATTAAAAAAAGTTTACTTTTCGGATGAGCAAGCGGGAAAGAAAACTTGTGATATTGCGATTTTTTTGTGAAATGGCTTGACTTTTTCGGTAACTTGTGTTATAATATCGGTAAGTTCGGGAAGCACAGGTCTTTCCTGTAGCGAACAGAGGAGGAAATGCAATGAGTAAAGCATTCGGCGAAAGACTGTCGTGTCAATTGCGCAAACAAGGTATGACACAAAAGGAGCTTGCGGACAGGATTAACACGACCGAAGCGACTTTATCCCGTTATATTTCGGGAGACAGAGAACCAAAGGCGGACGTACTTGCAAACATTGCTACGGCTTTGCATACAACATCCGATCATCTGCTTGGAATTGAGAAAGACGAGTTTGATTTTCCGAAAGTAGAACGTTTGTTGGCAAGAAATTCCGCAACAATGACGGAAAAACAGAAAAGGGCACTGATCAGTGCGTTGTTTGGGGAGGACTAATTTGGCATTTAGATTATCTGACAATCGTTGTGAAGAAATCAAAAATATCGTAGTCAATACGTTTGAAGCATTGAATATTCGATGTATTCCGATCAGCGGCTTTGAAATGGCAACCAAACTCGGCACAGTGATTGTACCATATTCATCAAAATCCCCAAAAGCACATCAACTTATGATGAAAGAAAGCCAAGACGGTTTTTCACTTAAACGAAACGGTGTATGGTACGTTTTTTACAATGATAACAAAGACTATGGACGAGTAAATAACACACTCACGCATGAATGCGGACATATTGTTTTAGAGCATACCCAAGAAAGCGAATTGGCCGAAGCAGAGGCAAAGTTTTTTGCGAAATATGCCATCGCCCCTCCGGTATTGATTCATAAACTCAACCTGAAAAGTTCGGCCGAGGTTTATGATCGATTTGATATCAGTTATGAGGCGGCGCAATATGCATTCGAATACTATCGTAAATGGTTGACTTACGGCAATAAGGATTATACCGGCTACGAATTACGGTTACTCCGGCTTTTCGATAAAGCCGTGTAATAAGAAGCAAGGAAAGGACGGTGATGTTATATGATTGTAAATAAGCAAAAGAAAAAGCACCTTATAAATTGCGGCAACAATTTATAAAGTGCATTCTCTTTGGATGCGAGCATCCGATATTTCACCGTAAATATTATGCCACATCTGAAGAGAAATTGCAAGAACAATCTAAAAAATTTATATTTATTTTGCAATTAATTCAATAGGAGGCATGATATATGTCAAAGTATAACTGTACCCGAAATTGGTGCAAAGATGTTTTTCACGCATTTTTGGTCAAAAATGCCACATATGACGGTCCACTTGAAATTCCGTGCTTGAACACTGAGTTAAGGAAACCGCAGAGATTGATAGCATTTTCTAAGTCTATTCGTAGCACCGATTATAATGCCTGGGTACATTTTTATGAAGATGATGCCGTCTTTGAAAGGCTGTGGAATAGACCGAATACCTATTTTCCTATCTTAAAAAGATTCAACGGTGTCATTTCTCCGGATTTCAGCGTCTATCGAGATATGCCTTTAGTAATGCAGCAATGGAATATTTATCGTGGTCGTGCAATTGCTCATTGGCTGCAAGAGAACGGCATACCCGTCATTCCAAACATGCGTTTTGGGGATGAACGAACATTCGAAATGTCCTGTGCCGGAGTAAAAAAACACGGCGTGATTGCCGTTGGGTCGCACGGTTGCATAAAGTTACTGAATGAGCGCAAATATTTCAAAGACGGCTTGGATTATGTTGTTGAAAAATTAGAGCCATCGACCGTTGTTGTTTACGGCACTGCACCGGATTGTATATTCGCCGAGTATAAGAATGCGGGTATAGAAATACTGCAATTCGACAGCGACTTTATGCAGAGTCGAAAGGCGGTGAATGCCTGATGGGAACGGGAATTTACGGCGGATTTGGTGAAACGTACGGTATGCGTGAAGATTTTAAGAATTATATCGAAAGCATTTTACCTAAGAGTTCTCCGATAAAGATTCCTTCTTCGGCTACTATTAAGGTGGAACACAAAAACGAATACGACCAAATAAAGTATACCTGGAAAAGCGGAGATTATTATTATACAAGCCGTTGGCATACCCAAACGCCGAATGCACCGAAAGAGCAAGGTAATTCGTGGGTTGTAGAACGTAAAAAACCGGGTGTCGGTTACGGAAAAATGCTCATCCGAAGCAGGAAGAAATTCTGGTGGGAGAAAACGAGTGGATATCAAAACAAGATTGGAATGATGCAATATTGGCGCGTAAAAAGGGCACATTGACACAACAACAAAAGGAGTGGTTAGATAATGGACACTGGAAAGATAATCGATAATTACGAATTCTATAACGGTTTTGATGATGAACCGGAAATTGTACTTGAAGCCGAAAATTCCAATCTGCAGATTTTGCATATATGGAACGGATACTTAGATGATATTCTGAGAGAACCGAATCTGAACGGTAAAGGATGGTGTGGTTTTACAAGAGATTATCATCAATGCGAAGGTGCATTTGGAGAAAAGTCCGAAGTGGTTATAACGAATATAACCGAATACCTTGCCGACCTAAAATCATATAAAAACCGTCATTTTGATTATGACGATACCGGAGATGTATATGACTTACTGTGTTCTTGGTTAGAAAACGCAATTAAAAACAGATGTGAAAAGATATTCATAAGGGTAGTCTGATTTTTCATAAAAAGAATTGAAAAAACACATTATAAGGATCAGATCAACGTGGTACGGATTACAAAGCCTATATTTAAGTACAAGCACTGGTTTTTCGTGTGAAATTCATAAATTCTCCGTTTTGCGCATATATCCGAGTATACGATATACACGCAGAAAAGGGGACGAACACCATGCCATCCGAACACCGTCTTTTAAGCTTACTTCTCGCGGGAAGTCTTGCGCTTTTTTCCGTTCCGATTCCGACGCTGGCCGCGCGCGCGGACATCGCCGCCGTTTCGACCGGCACAGAGCTTGCGTTGACAAGCGAATCCGCCTGCCTTATGGATTTTGCGACCGGCGAGGTGCTCTACGAAAAAAATGCCGACGAACGGTTGGAGCCCGCGTCGGTCACGAAAATTATGCCGTTGCTTTTGATCTGCGAAGCGTTGGATGAAGGGACGCTGACGCTTGACGAGCAGGTGACCGGTTCGGAGCACGCCGCTTCCATGGGCGGCTCGCAGATCTGGCTTGAGGTCGGCGAGCAGATGAGTGTTTCCGACATGATCAAGGCTATGACGGTCGTTTCGGCCAACGACTGCACCGTTGCCATGGCGGAGCACCTTGCAGGAAGCGAGGAAATGTTTGTAACGCGCATGAACGAGCGCGCCGCCGAGCTCGGCATGACCGACACACATTTCGCCAACGCCACCGGGCTTCCGACCGAAAATCACTACACCACGGCGCGGGACATTGCGCTCATGACGCGCGCCCTGCTTGCGCATCCGATCATTTTCGAATATACCGGCATATGGATGGATTCCTTGCGCGGCGGTCAAATGGGACTGACCAACACCAACAAGCTGGTGCGCTTTTATCCGGGTGCGAACGGTATGAAAACCGGCTACACCGATTCGGCGAAATATTGTCTTTCAGCCACGGCCAAGCGGGAAAAATTGCAGTTGATCGCGGCGGTGATGAAAGCGCCGAGTTCGGATGAGCGTTTTTCGGACGCAAAAAAACTGTTGGACTTCGGCTTTGCCAATTATGCGGTCTACGCGCCCGAAGCGCTTCCGATAACGGTTCTACCGATCAAGGGCGGCGTAAAGGAAACGGTGGGGCTCTCCCTTACAAGCGACGAGATTTTGGTGGCCAAGGGACGCGAGAAGCGCATACAGGCCGTGATCGAGCTTCCGGACAGCGCGTCCGCGCCGATTCAAAAGGGGCAGGTACTCGGGAAGGTACGTTACGAATTGGACGGCGCGACGATAGCCGAAGCGGACATCGTTTCGACCGAGGATGTGCGACGCATGGGAATATGGGATATAGTAGTGCGAATCGTCGCGGGCGGCGAAGCGCCGCTGCAATTTTCACGGGCATAGTTTAGATAAAATCGTTAATCGGCGAACGCGATTTATACACCGCCGTGCGCCCATTGGGGCTTACGGCTCAGGCGACAAAGCGCCGGGGCAATATTCTAGTCGGCGAAGCGCCGCTGCAATTTTCACGGGCATAGTTTAGATAAAATCGTTAATCGGCGAACGCGATTTATACACCGCCGTGCGCCCATTGGGGCTTACGGCTCAGGCGACGAAGCGCCGGGGCAATATTCTAGTCGGCGAAGCGCCGCTGCAATTTTCGCGCAGCGAATTTTCGGCGCGGCTTTCGCACCATGAGATGTTTTGAAGCGGTGCGAAAGGGAATTTCATAAAACACAGTAAAACGCTGCCGACGATTCTTCGACGGTTTCGCAAACATGTAATATATTTTTGCCGAAAGGCAGCCTCGGTTTGGACTTTTACAAATAAAATAAGCGGATTCTCTCCTTAAATCCACTGTTATGTATTATAAGAATGGGGTTACTTTTAAATCGGAATTACGCCTCTTTGCTTACATGAGCCTTCAGAACGATATTGATGTATTGGGATAACGATCGGTCGTCGTTTTCAGCCAGTATCCTCAACTTTTCAAGAATATCACTGTCGATGGTTATACTTATTTTTTCTTTTAATGGCTTCAAGCTCATCACCTCTGAAAACAATTATATACCAAAATCATAAAAGGTATTGACAAATCGTATAAAGTAGGATATAATACTACTGTCGAATACCGACGAATTCTTTATATGAGGTGAAAAAAATGAAGTATTGCCCGAAATGCGGAAAAGAAATAATGGACGAAGCTGTAGTTTGTCCGGGATGCGGCTGTTCACAGGAAAACAAATCTCCGAAAGATCAGGAGGATTCAAACAGCATCGGTTGGGGATGTCTTGGCTTCTGCATTCCCATTGTCGGCCTTATTCTTTGGTTGGTTTGGAAAAAAGACTATCCGTTGAAATCCAAATCAGCCGGTACGGGTGCATTGATAAGTGTTATTCTCTCCTTGGTGTTCTATATCATTTATGCATGCTGCCTCGGTGCGGCTATCGGCGGCGGATTACTTAGTTAAATGACTCCGGGTAAGCTTCTCGCCATCGCTTTCATGTGTCACCAAAGGCCGGATCGGTCATTTCACTTCAAAGGAAAGCAATTTCCTCTGTGCGCAAGATGTACCGGAATTTTGATCGGCTATGTCATGGGAATAATTTCCGCATGTGTCACGCATTGCAACAATTATTTGTTGCCCCTTGTGTGCATACTCCCTATGGCCGTTGACGGCGGCGTGCAGTTAATATTCAGGAAAGAAAGCAACAATGTTCGCCGATTGATTACCGGCATATTGGGCGGGATCGGAATAATTTATTTCTTCATAAGCTTGCATATGTTTACGATATGGTGGCTTAAGCTTATATTGCAAGGTTAGTTTTTCGGAAGGAGCTGCAGAAAACCGATAATCTCAATCGATTTGTCTGCAGCTCCGATTTTTCGTGCGTAAACAACGGAAAATCTTTTTGAGTTGGGTTTATTGCGCGAAATTGCCGAACGGCTTCCGTGCAATTTTTTTTATTTAAGGCTTGCAAAACCGCAAAAAGTATGCTATAATAAAAAAGCTGTAAGGCGCAAACGACTTTTCCTTTTCGCCGAACCGCATCCGCGCAAGCGGAAAATCAAATTTTTCTGTGCGACCTTTTGCCCGAAGTGCTTCTCGGGCACGAGCCCGAATGCAGTCAAAGCGCGAACCGTACATTTTAAACGAGGACAAGCTTTGCCTTTTGGGCAGAGCTTTTTTGTTTGCCGCACAGTCGAACACCGAAAGGAGAAACCATCATGGAGGACACACGCGTCGCCGTCATCGCCGTCATTCTCGAAAACAACGAAGCCGCCGAGAACGTCAACGCCTTGCTTCACGAATATGCCCCCTACATCATCGGACGGATGGGACTTCCGTACCCCAAGGGCTGCATCCATATCATCAGCGTTGCACTCGACGCACCGCTCGATGCGATCAACGCCCTGTCCGGCAAATTGGGGCGATTGTCCGGCGTGACTGCCAAGACCGCCTATCGCGCCGGTTGAACCGCACGACTTTATCAAAACGTCAACAAAACCGTCCGTTCGGAAAGGAAGCTGTTTATGTACAACAAAATGTCCCCTCATGCCGAGGAATTCATCAACCACGAGGAAATCATGGAAACGCTCGATTACGCCGAGCAAAACAAGGAAAACTATGAACTGATCGACGCACTCATCGAAAAAGCGGCGCTTCGTAAGGGGCTGACCCACCGCGAGGCCTCGGTGCTTTTGGCTTGCGAAGAACCGACGCGCGTTGCGAAAATGTATACGTTAGCCGAGCAGATCAAAAAGGATTTCTACGGCAACCGTATCGTCATGTTCGCACCGCTGTATCTGTCGAACTATTGCGTCAACGGCTGTGTGTACTGTCCGTATCATCTCAAAAACAAGCACATCGCCCGCAAAAAACTCTCCCAAAAGGACGTGGTGCGCGAGGTGACGGCACTTCAGGATATGGGGCACAAGCGTCTTGCCATCGAAGCGGGGGAGGATCCGGTCAACAATCCGATCGAATATA
>CAZYFX010000028.1:0-19050 GCA_964646725.1 uncultured Oscillospiraceae bacterium | reverse complement strand
CCACCACTCCGTCGGTGTCGTATGTGGTGCGCACCGAGGATTTTGACTGCGGAATCATGATTTCCGCCAGCCACAATCCCTACTATGACAACGGCATCAAGCTCATCAACAGCCGCGGCGAAAAGATGAGCGAATCCATCATCACCGATATCGAAGCGTATCTCGACGGCGTTATCGGCGAAATACCGTTTGCCACCGGTGAAAACATCGGCTGCACGGTCGATTACGCCGTCGGGCGAAACCGCTATACCGGCTACATCATTTCGCTTGCCCGCTATTCCTATCGCGGCCTTCGCGTCGGACTCGACTGCTCCAACGGAAGCACCTGGATGTTGGCAAAAAGCATTTTCGATGCGCTCGGAGCGGAAACCGTCGTGATGGGCAACACGCCGACAGGTCTGAACATCAACCGCAACTGCGGCTCGACGCACATCGAAGGCTTGCAAAAGCTGGTCACCGAAAACGGCTTGGATATCGGCTTTGCTTTTGACGGCGATGCCGACCGTTGTTTGGCTGTCGATGAAAAGGGAAATGTGCTCACGGGTGACCACATCCTGTACCTGTGCGGCTGTTATATGAAGCAAAAGGGAGAATTGACCGCCAATACCATAGCCGCGACCGTTATGTCCAATCTCGGACTGTTCCGTGCTCTCGACGAAAAAGGCATCTCCTATGTCAAGACCGATGTGGGTGACAAATTCGTGTACGAAGCCATGCAGAACAGCGGTCTGTGCTTGGGCGGCGAGGAATCGGGACATATCATCTTTTCCAAATACGCCACAACCGGCGACGGTTTGATCACCGCGTTGAAGATCATGGAAGTCTACATCGAAAGCAAACAGCCTGCCTCCAAGCTCTGCGAGGGATTCATTCGCTATCCGCAGCTTGTAAAAAACGTGCGGGTGGATGACAAGGACGCGGTAGTCAACGACCCGGATGTTAAGGAAGCGCTTGCCTACGCCGAAGCACGGCTCGGGGACGACGGTCGCATCCTCTTGCGCAAGAGCGGTACCGAACCGGTCGTGCGCATCATGGTCGAGGCCATGGGCGAAACGTTGTGTGAGGCACTGGCATCCAGGGTAGTCGATGTTATCGAAAACAAGGGCTTAGCCGTCAAATAAAGGCAAGGTAAGGAGAGGTCGGTTTATGCGTGTATCCCGTAAGACCCGTGTGTTATCCGTTTTTTGTGTGTTGTGGATGGCGCTCATCTTTTTGTTTTCGGCGCAGGATGTCAATCGTTCCACACAAACCAGCAACCGTATCACACGATTTATCTTGAGCTTTTTGGAGCCGGGACAGCATGAAGAAGCGGTGACGGCAAGCGCTCCTACGGGCGATTCGCCCGAAAGTGGCGTATCCGACGCCGCTTCCGCCGCAGCTTCATCTTCCGCCGTTCCGACAACATCAACCGAGCCTGAAAAGACCGTGATTCCCGAACGGGACTGGTTCGGGATCAATCGGAATTTTATCCCGAATATTCTCCGCAAAATCGCGCACTTCCTTCTGTACACGGTGCTTGGCGTTCTTGTTTTTCAAACGATTGCTTCGGTGCGCGGACAGGGGCTGTCATCCGTTCTCCTTTCCGAAGGCTTTTGCTTTTTGTACGCTTGTACCGACGAATTTCATCAATACTTCGTGGAGGGACGCGGTGCGCAGTTTTCCGACGTGCTTTTGGATACGGTCGGTGCGTTGTTCGGGATCCTGTCGGTGATCGGCGTAAGCCGCCTGCGTCGGCATGTGCATTCAAAACGAGACTGAAGTTCGTTCGATCGAGTGAGGAATAAAAACGGCGATAATCGCTTCTTTAAGCTTTTGATGATTACCGCAGACGCAGCAACCGGGGTTGCTGCGTCTCTTTTTGTCAATCTCTACAAAAAACGGACAAATTTACGTGGGCGTAACACATTTTTGCACACATATGCTATAATAATATGTATTCCCATATTTTACAACAAAGAAAAGGATAGAAACATGAAACGAATCGGAAAAAGCTTATGCTCCGCCTTGCTTGTCGCACTGTCCCTCGGCTTTGGCGCGGCCGCAACCAATTATGAGCCGTATACCCTCTGCTACAACAGCACCTACAACGGTTCGCACGAGGGCATTCAGGCGGGTTGGATGCTCGACAACCGAGGCGGGCCGTACCGCACGTCCCTGTCCGGCGGCTACGAATATCTGCGCGATGAAAGCAATCTTCGCGCCAGCTCCCTCTATCGCGATCTCAACCGCACCGACGAAGGGTGCGTATACATGGAGACGCGCGTCTCCTTTCAGACCGGTTTTGACGGCTTGAATATGCGCTTTACCGATGACGCCGGGAACATCGTGTATTCCTTGGAAACGGATAACGGAGCGTTTTATCTGCGCACGGGCGATGACAGCCGCACGCTTGTGTTCACGCCGACGCAGACAAATAAGAACTTTCATTTCATCATAACGCTTGATTTCGAAAACGGTTCGGCAAATACGGTCATTGACGGCGTGGATTACGGTACGTCCGCACTCCTGTCCGACAACATCATGCGCTTCGCCTTTGCCACCACGCACGAGGACATCTTAACCGTTGTGCCGAGCGGCTTGAAGTTGGTGGCGAACTACGCATTGCACGACGATTTCACCTACTACACCGGTTCGGCCAAGCAGATCCCCTACGGCTGGAGCTCGTCGGATTCGTCGAATGCCTACATTCAGAACACGATCGCCTATGTAAACGGCGGTGCGTCGCTTCAAAAGAAGTTCGACCGCGTATCCGACAAACAGGCGCTTGATATCGCTCTGTTCACCGGTACCGAATCCGCCGGAAGATTCACGCTTTCGGACGGCTCGACCAAGGTGTTCGAGGTGTACTATGCCGACGGTGAGATATACTGTAACGACACGCTTGCCTACGACGAGGCTTTGGAGAATTTCTGGTATCGATTCCGTGCGGAACTTGACTTTGATGCCGGGACAGCGCTCTTTAAGCTCAACGGACGTGAGCTTGCCACTGTTCGACTTTTGAACGCGGCAACCGGTGCGGACACCGTATCCGTCACAGCTGCCAAGGGCGCTTTGCAGTTTGACGATCTGCGTTTGGGCGCTATCGCAGAGCATGAGGACTATGTGCCCGAGCCCGTTATTCCGACCGATTCTGAAAACAACATCGTCGGTCTTAACGTCTGTTCGCTCTGGGCGTATACCTCCAATCACGGCTGGTCGTGCGTCACGCCCTATGAGGAATACCGTCCCGTTCTCGGCTACTACGACGAAGGCTCGGCGGAAACGGCCGACTGGGAGATCAAATTTTTGACCGAGCACGGCGTGGATTTCCAAGCCTTTTGCTGGTACGCCGACAGCAGTAACGCACCGCTCAAGGTCACGCGCAATTCCATCCATCTGCACGACGGCTACATGAACGCGCGTTACAGCGACAAAATGAAATACTGTCTGATCTGGGAAGCCGCCAACGGTGCGCATCCGAAGGATTCCAACGCTTTCCGCAGTTATTTCGTTCCGTTCTGGATCGAAAATTATTTCAAGGACGACCGCTACATGGTTATCGACAACAAGCCCGTCCTTCTTGTGTTCAGCATCGGAAGCTTCATTAACGATATGGGTTCGGCTTCCGCCTGCAAGACGGAACTTGACTATTTGCGCGAAGAAGTCAAAAAGTTGGGCTTTGACGATTTAATCATTTTGGCCAGCCACTCCACCGACTCCGAAACGTTGAAAAATGCGGGACTTGACGGCTGCTGCGCCTACAACTGGGGCACGAGCGGGTATGACGTGGACTATTCTATCGAAAAGATCACCGCCTGCGCGGACATCGGAAAGACCTACACCGTCCCCACCCTCAGCACCGGCTTCAACAGTCTGCCGTGGCACGGCAAGCGGTATCCGAACATGTCGGTTGCCGATTACAAGCGCGGACTTATGTGGCTTCGCGACACCTATTTCGAGACGTATCCGAAGGAAACCTGGCAGCAGCGCTTTTTGATGCTCTCCACCTGGAACGAATACGGCGAGGGAACCTATATCATGCCGGCTGAAAAGCTCAACGGCTTTGGCTATCTGGATACGATTCGCGAGGTCTTTACGGACGACAACGTAGCCCATAACGATGTGATCCCGACCGAAAAGCAGTTGGCGCGCATTACCAAAAACTATCCGCAGCACATCCGTCTGCTTCGCCGTCAGGACAAGGAAGCAAACAGCGTCAATGAAACGCTTTCCGCCGTACGCACCTTCTCTTTCGGCGATAAAGCGGAGTTTACCGTGTCCAATGCGAAAAATACCTCCTTCGGTGACACGCTTCGCGGAACGTCAAATTCCGCCGCTTCCGCGTCTCTTGCGTATGTCGAAACGCGCGACCGACTTGACCTTGACACCGATAAGATCAAAGCGCTCCGCATCACCATGAAGGTTTCGAAGGACACGACCGTCTCGGCATATTATACCACGCGTGAAGAACCGATCTATCAAAAGAAAAAGGTTCTTACCTGGAACGCTTCCGCCGGCGATATGCAAAGCTATACGATCGATCTGTCGGGTGTGACGGGAACCATCGATAAGATACGCCTGTTCCCGGCCGACAAATCCGATATCGTTTTTGAATTGGATACGTTGGAGGCGTTAAGCAATGCGTCGCTGTATATCGACGAAAAGCTTGTGGATTCCAAGGTATATTCCATCATAAGAGACGGACACACCTACTATCCCTTTGACCCCGCACAGGCGGAAGGCTTCCTGTTGAACATTCACTTCGAATGGGACTATGCCACGCAAATGCTGTCTTTGTACGGTGACAACGACCGCTATATCCGCTACACGGTGGGAAGCGACAAAGCGCAGACGCATGGGGGCACGGTGACTCTGCCCTGCAAGCTGTTTACGCATGACGGACTTCCCATGCTTCCGATGGAAACGCTGTGCGACGCACTGGGCTTTACCTACTATACTCGCGAAAACGATTTCTATATCCGTACAGCCGATTACAGCAGTCATTCTTATCACAGCACCCGCCCCGCGAACGAATGGGACTTCTCCTACGGCTTTTCGCTCGGTTGGACGGCCAACGCCGTGCTCTATTGCACGGATGACGGATTGTATGTAAAGGCTACCGACTCGGATACCCGTATGCAGTCCGGCACGACCTCCTTCGATGCGAGCAAGTATTCGGTTTTGGAGGTTTGCATCGACTACACCTCCAAGCGCAAAAACGATACCATGCAGTGCTTCTTTATCACCGACAAGGACAAGAACTGGAGCGAATCCAAATCGGTACGCTTAAAGCATTCCGTGCAGAGCACGAACGGTGAGTACATTGTCTGTCGGTTCGATATGTCGAGCTGTTCGCTGTGGAAGGATACGATCACGGAAATTCGCTTCGACCCCTTCAACGCCACCGACAGCGAATGCTATATTTACTACATCCGTCTGCTCGAAAACGAAATGGCGGGAAGCGATCCTTACGCACCGGTTGACTCTTTTACGTGGAATGCCGAGGACGGCGTGAATCCGTTCGAATCCTCCAACGCCAAGGTGACGATTGTGACCGACCCGACCGATGTGACCAATCATGTGTTCAGCATCGTTCCCACTGTGGCCGATACCTACACCGGCGCCAACATCGCGCTGTACTATGAGCCGGGCGTGACTTATAAGGTAAGCTACGATCTTTTGGCCGGGGATGTGTACGGCGGCGACGGAACCGCCTCGGTTAAAACCATTATGCATGCCGACCCGCGCTACGATGACCCGGGACAGTACGGACAGCACAATCCGGACGATCATATTTCCAAAGGCTATTCCCCCGTTACAAACAGTGATCAATGGGTCAATGTCTCGTACAACTTTACCGTGCCCGAATACGCCTTTATCCGCTCGACCGACAGCTTCCGCGTATACGCCAATCCCGTGACCGTCAACAAGACCTCGACCTCCGTCGGGTTCTATGTGGACAATTTGTCCATCGAAAAGGTCACGAATACCGATTACAGTGTTTCGATTCAAAGCGCTGTTTTGAAAAACAAAAACGTGACTGTGACGGGCAATGTCGGCAACACACTTCGCGACGGAGCTTGTGTGATCGTGATGTTATACGACACGGACGGACGTCTTTGCGGACTGCAATTTCCCGAAGCGACAAGCGCGGGAGCCTTTACCGCAAGCTTTTCGAACGTTTCCGACGCTGCGACCGTCAAAGCGTCGGTATGGAGCGGACTTCGTTCGATGAGCCCACAGACCGCAGCCGTCACGAAAGCCGTGTCGGGCTCGTAACACAAACCATGGGAGGCTTGTATGAACTTCAAAAACACTGCAAGACTGTTGGCCTTTTCCGCTCTGCTTTTGCTTACCCTTACCGCCTGCGGCGAAAAGAGCAAGCTTGTCGGAGTGTGGCGCTGTGAGCTGTACGGCTCGGATTTGATCGTGGAATTCACCCGCGACGGGAAATTCGTCGATCACATCGATTCGGTTGAAAACCGCTACCGCGTCAAAGGCAAAAAACTGGAAATTTATGTGGAGGACGCTCCCGAAAGTATGTTGGAAATCGATTTTTCGGTCAAGGGAGACACGCTGACTTTCGGCGGTGCGGAGTATGAGCGCGTCAAACAACCCGCCCTCTCCGAGTCCGAAACGAACGGAAGAATTGAGGAAGAAAACGGAGAAAACGGAGAAGCCGATTCATGAAAAAAGTGACCGTGTATACCGATGGCGCCTGTCGGGGCAATCCCGGCAAGGGCGGCTGGGGAGTCGTGCTTCTCTACGGTGATAAGAAGAAGGAGCTGTCCGGAGGCGAAGCATCGACCACCAACAACAAAATGGAATTGACCGCCGCCATAAGAGCACTCGAAGCTTTGAAAGAGCCGTGCGAGGTGGAGCTGTATTCCGATTCCAAGTACTTGACCGACGCGATTAACAAGCGTTGGGTCTACGGTTGGAAAAGCAAAGGATGGAAAAAGTCCGACGGCAAGCCGGCTTTGAATATCGAGCTGTGGGAACAGCTGCTCGCACAGTCGGAACGCCATAAGGTGACCTTCATCTGGGTCAAGGGGCATAACGGAACTCCGTACAATGAACGGTGCGACGAATTAGCGACCGCCTTTGCCGACAGTCTGTAAAAACAAGAAAGAGCCTTGTGCTATCCGATTCGTTCGGAAAAGCACAAGGCTCTGTTTTTATGTGTTCGATGAATTGTTCTGTTCCTTCAGCAGGTCGCGGATTTCGGTGAGCAGCTTTTCCTCGGCTGTCGGCTCGGGCTCGGGTTCGGGCTCCGGCTCGGGTTCTTCTTTGTTCAGGTGAAGAAGCTCCTTAGCCTTTTCGGCCGATTTGTTGAACGAACGAATGACCACGAAAATGCAGAATGCGATGATCAGAAAATCAATGACCGTTTGAATAAATGCGCCGTAATTCAGATACAGCCCGGCACTTAATACTTCTCCTGCTTCGTCCAAAACCTCCGGCTTTAAAACAAGCCGCCAATCGACAAAGGATTCCGCACCGGTTGCCAGCGAAATGAGCGGTGTGATGACATCGGCCACCAGCGATTTGGTAATGTTGCCGAACGCCGTCGCGATGACGACACCGACGGCCATGTCTACCACGTTGCCGCGATTGATGAAAGCCTTAAAATCCGCAAAGAATTTTTTCATGCTTCTTTTCCTTTCCTGCCTTACTCGGCGTTTTCGTAGACCTCGGGCTTGAGTACGCCCACATAGGGAAGATTCCGATACAGCTCGTCGTAATCCAAACCGTAGCCGACGATGAACTCGTCCGGAATGACAAATCCCTCGTAGTCGATACGAATGTTCTTCTTGCGGCGGTCGGGCTTGTTGAACAGCACACACAGCTTGACGTTCTTTGCGCCCAGATCCTTTTCCAAATGCTCAAGCATCCAAGAAAGGGTGTTGCCGGTGTCCAAAATGTCCTCGATGACCACCACGTCGTAGCCCGAAAGATCAAGTCTGTCCGGCTCGGCCTTTAAGCGGACAGTGCCGCTCGTTGTGCCGCTTCCGTAGGAGGCGACTTTGATGTAGTCGGTTTCAAGCGGAATGTTTAATTTCTTTAAGATATCCGCCATGAAAATGACCGAACCCTTCAAAATGCCCAAAAGCAGAAGCTTTTTATCCGAGTCGCGAAAATCCTCCTCGATCTCATAGGCAATGCGCGTGACCGCTTTTTCGATCTCGTCCTCGCTGACAAGCACCTTTTCGATACAGTCGTTATACGCTTTTTTCATTGTATTATACCCCTTTCGGTTGCTTATTCCTTTTTTTCTTTTTCCGCACGTTCGCGTTCGGCCTGGGACGCGCGCAAATACACCGGCTCCAACTGTCGGGCGTCGAAACGTTCGGGATGCTCCCGCGCCTCATTCTTCCAAATGTGTGCGGCGTACCGTGCGACCGAAAAGGCGTCCTCGTACATGTCGGCTTGCTCGCACAGGCAAACCTCGAAGCCTTCCGTGCCTTTTTTGCGGTGCAACGAAGCAAATGCTTCCGCGCCGTCACCGACAAGCACAAGCTTTTTCCCGGGGAAGTGCGCGGCGGCTTCGGCGGCGATCTCCTCATAGGTAAGCAATGCATCCTCGCTCAGGCGTTCGACCGTGCCGTCTGCGGCTTTGAAATATGCATGATAAAACTGATTTCGCCGCGCATCCATGACCGGCAAAAGTATGCGGTCGGGCGGATACGCGCTCACGTTATACGCAAGTGCCGTAAGTGTGGAAACACCGATGCAGACAAGCCCCTGTCGCGCAAAGGCAAGTCCCTTGGCGGTCGATGCGCCGATGCGTACCCCGGTAAAGGAGCCGGGCCCGACGCTGACGGCAAGAACCTCAATATCGTCAAACGAAAGCGCCGCATTTTTTAAGCAGAAATCGACCATGGGAAGTAAACTTTCGCTGTGCGTGAGCGTCGCATTGACCGCCGCACGCACGAGCGGTTTGCACACGCCGTCCTCATCCACGGAGCTTACGGCCACAGCGGCGGTTTTTGCCGCCGTATCGAGTGAAAGCAGATACATTTGCGTGTTTAACGCTCCTTTCCGACAGGGACGCATGGGCTACTCCCGACTGTTCGAATAAATATGTAACAGTATAGCACAGACCGAGAAAAAAGTCAACCGAAAACCGTAAAAAGTGTGTTATTTGTCGAAAGAGTGATTTTCGATGCTGCTTCCGCCGAATACTTGCTTTGAGGAATATTTTTGAAAAATATGATTAAACTATTGACATATTGAAAAAGATGTGGTACAATAAACGCGGAATAATACGGAAAGTATTTCCCCAATATTATCAGAAGAAGGAATGTACTATGAGCAAAAGAATTCTTATGCTGTCTGCCGCATTTATTTGCGCGACGGCTCTGTTTGGAGCTTCCGTCGGCGCGGCAGAGTCCGACACCTTTGTTCCGGAGTTGCCCGAAAGCACAGTCGTTTCGGACGCGGTGAGCGAAGAAGCGGACGGCGATCTGCTGGCAGCGGGCAAGGTAAGCTTCTCCCTTTCCGATACGACCGCCGCGAAGGATAGCACGGTGCGGGTCACGCTGTCGGTCGATTCCAACTCCGGCTTTGCTTCGGCGCTGGTTAAGCTGGTGTACGACAAGGATGCTCTGACTTTGGAAGCAATTGAGGATGCCGGGAAGTTTGGTACTACGGTCAACAATGTAATGGGCGGCGTTTTGTATTGGAACAATGCGACCGTTTCCGAAAACTTTACTTATACCGGAACAGCGGCTACGCTGGTCTTTCATGTGAATGCGTCGGCTGTCGAGGGACAGAGCTATCCCATCACGCTGAACACGGACAGTGCGCAGTGTTATGATGTAGATATGAATGACGTCGGCGTGAGTGCCACAGCCGGCCGGGTCAAGGTCATCAGCAGCTTCACCGTGAACTACGACGCCAACGGCGGCAGCGGTGCGCCGACGAGCACACTCAAAAAGCCGGGCGAATCGGTCAGCCTTTCCACCGTCATTCCGACCCGCACGGGCTACATCTTTAAGGGCTGGGCCACGCAAAAGAATGGTTTCGTGGTCTATAATCCCGGCGCAACCTATTCGGTCGATGCCAACCTTACGCTGTATGCTGTCTGGGAGGCCAAGACCTATACGATCTCCTATAACGCGAACGGCGGCAGCGGTGCACCGGGCGCACAGACCAAGACGCACGATGTGGCTTTGAGATTAAGTGCCGTTGTCCCGACCCGTGACGGCCACACCTTCGAGGGGTGGATGGTTTCGGGTGAGATCTATGATGCCGGTGACCTCTTCGATCTGAATGGCGATACGACGCTTACGGCTGTATGGAAGGCGATCCCGATTACCGATCTGTTTATCGATCATACCGTCGAGGTCGTTAAGGTCGGTGGAAAGCTCACGTTCCATACCACGGCGCTTCCCGAGAATGCTCCCGACAAAACGCCGAGCTGGGAATCGTCCGATGACACCGTGGCTACCGTTGATGAAAACGGTGTCGTGACCGGCAAAAAGGAAGGCATCGTTACCGTAACGGCGACCAAGGACGGACTGACCGTTTCCTGCACCGTTGCCGTTCGTGCGGCAAAGACTCCCACAGAGGGCACACCGCGCTTTGTGATGGACAACGTTACGTCGTTGGCCGGTAAGGACATCAAGGTCAATCTGACGCTTGCGGATAATCCGGGCTTTGCTTCGGCTGTGGTGCATCTGTATTACGATGAAAGTGTTTTGACGCTGACCAAGGTCGAGGATGCCGGAAAGCTGGGCGATACGGTTCATAATCCGACGCTGAAAACGCCGTATATCTTATATTGGAACAACGGAACCGTGACCGAAAACTTCAAAGTCAACGGCACGGTCGCTACGCTGACCTTCCATGTAAAGGATGACGCTCCGGAGGCTGTCTATCCGATCCTTGTGCAGGTGGCGGATGTTGTCGATGTTGACCTTAACGATGTGGCGATCGCCATGGTGGACGGCAGCGTGGAGGTCGTTGATTATACCTACGGTGACCTCGGCGGCGACGGTGAGGTCAATGTCAAGGACAACATGATCCTTGCACGTTACCTTGCCGGATGGGACGGCTACGACGCATCGACGTTTATATTCGAAGCGGCCGACCTCAACGGTGACGGGGAAGTCAATGTCAAGGACAATATGATCTTGGCACGTCATTTGGCCGGATGGGAAGGCTATGAAACGCTTCCCGTTTTGAACAAGTAAAAACAAGGAAGAATCGGTGACATACCGAAATGTGAGCAGGGGCTGTGAATGCGCAGCTCCTGTTTTCGTTTTTTCGGTTCGGCCGAGAAAAACGCTTTATGCGAAAGAAAATGGCACTATGCGTATTTATTAACATTTAGGACGAATTTAATTATTGAAATTTCCTGTCATAATAGGTATGATAATCTTAATTTGTAAAATGCAAATTCCCTGCCTTTAATCTGAATGTTGCGCGAAGGCAAGGGACACAGACTCCCGCAAACGAGAGTCGGAAAAGGCGCCGCACAGCAACACGGCGCGGAGGTGTGAGGATTGGACAAAAGTGTTATCGTAAGCTTGAAAAACATCGTTATGACCTTTGAGGACGATGAACAGGTTTTAAAGGGTATCGATCTCGATATCCGCGACAAGGAATTTATTACCCTGTTGGGGCCGTCCGGATGCGGAAAGACGACAACCTTACGCATCATCGGCGGTTTTATCGAGCCGCACGAAGGACAGGTCTTTTTTGACGGAAAATTGGTCAACAAAATACCGCCGTACAAGCGACCGGTCAATACGGTTTTCCAAAAGTATGCACTTTTCCCCCATTTAAACGTATTTGAAAATATCGCTTTCGGGCTTCGACTCAAAAAAACGCCCGAAAAGGAAATAAA
Organism: uncultured Oscillospiraceae bacterium; assembly: GCA_964646725.1. GTDB lineage: Bacteria > Bacillota > Clostridia > Oscillospirales > CAG-382 > UMGS882. The sequence goes on along the minus strand of CAZYFX010000028.1, from coordinate 7,217 downwards.
ACAGCGTGTGCTCGAAATGCTGGAATTGGTCAATCTTAAAGGCTACGGTGCCAAAAAGGTGGACTTTCTCTCCGGCGGTCAGCAACAGCGTGTGGCCATCGCGCGCGCACTTATCAACCATCCGCGTATGCTTCTTTTGGATGAGCCGCTCGGCGCGCTCGATTTGAAGTTACGCAAGGAAATGCAAATTGAGCTCAAACGTATGCAGAAGCAGCTCGGCATTACCTTTATCTATGTTACCCACGACCAGGAGGAGGCGCTCACCATGAGCGACCGCATCGTGGTCATGAATCTCGGCCGCATTGACCAGATCGGAACGCCCGAGGATATCTACAACGAACCGGCCAATGCCTTTGTGGCGCGTTTTATCGGCGAGAGCAACATCGTTTCGGGCATCATGCACGACGATTACGACGTCGAATTTGCCGGCAAGCATTTTGTCTGCGTGGACAAGGGCTTCGATAAAATGGAGCCGGTGGACGTGGTCATCCGTCCCGAGGATATCCGTATCAAGGAGCCGGACGAGACAACCATCGACGGAACGGTCGAGACGGTCACCTTCAAGGGCGTGCATTTCGAAATGATCGTGGACAGCTTCGGCACCAAGTGGAAGATCCATTCCACCAAGGCCGCCACGGCTGGTTCGTTTATCGGCATGGCGCTCACTCCCGAGGATATCCATATCATGCACAAGAGCTATGCATCGTCCGCTCCGTTGGACGCGCAGTATCTCGAAGGGGGCGCGGTCAATGAAGCCCAGCTCTAAAATCTCCGCCGTTCCCTACATCATCTGGATTCTTCTGTTTACGCTCATTCCGTTTGCGCTTGTTATTTACTATGCCTTTACCGACAGCACGACCGGGCGCTTTACCTTTGATCATATCGCCAATTCCAGCATGTATCTTCCGGTGCTCATCAAATCGGTGTGCCTTGCTTTTGTCGCAACGCTCATCTGTCTGCTCATCGCCTATCCGCTCGCGTTCATCATGAGCCGCAAGTCGGCGGCGGTACAGCGCGCGTTTATGATGCTGATCATGCTTCCGATGTGGATGAACTTTTTGCTTCGCACTTACGCTTGGATGACGCTGTTGGAGGACAACGGAATTATCAACAATCTGCTTTCCTTTTTCGGACTTCCGACGATGAAATTGATCAATACCTCCGGCGCGGTCATTTTGGGGATGGTGTATAACTATCTTCCCTTTATGATTTTGCCGCTGTTTTCCATCATGACCAAGATTGATCGTCATGTCATCGAGGCGGCACAGGACTTGGGGTGCAACATGGCTACGGTCATTCGCAAGGTCATTTTCCCGCTCAGCTTTCCGGGCATTGCGACCGGTATCACCATGACCTTTGTGCCGTGCGTGAGTACCTTTATCATATCGCGACTGTTGGGCGGAAGCGACTGCTATCTCATCGGTGACCTGATTGAGGAGCAGTTCAAGCTCAAGGGCGTGGGTTTCCATGTCGGTTCGGCCACTTCGTTGGTTCTTATGATCGTCGTGCTCATCAGCATGGGCATACTCAACCAGTTCGACAGCGATGAAATGGAGGATTCGATCAAATGAAAAAAGCTTTTTCTCGGTTGTATACGGGAATATGCTTCGCTTTTCTGTATATTCCGATCTTTATCCTGATCGTATTTTCCTTTAACACCAGCAAGGGCGCGACCTGGACGGGCTTTACCACCAAATGGTACGTCGAGCTGTTCCGCAACGAAACCATTATCGACGCTTTCATCAATACACTGGTTGTGGCGTTGGCTGCTTCGGTGTGCGCGACGGTTTTGGGGACGCTGGCCGCCTTCGGCATGAACAGCATGAAAAAGTGGTCAAAGGGCGTTATGCGCACCTTGACCTATATCCAGATACTCAATCCCGAGATCGTCACGGGTATTTCGCTCATGCTGCTGTTCGCCTATTTCAAGATGCGCTCCGGCTTTCTGACGCTGATATTGGCGCACATCACCTTCTGTGTGCCGACAGTGGTGTTAAGTGTGCTCCCCAAGCTTCGACAGCTGAATATCAGCCTGTACGAAGCGGCCATGGATCTCGGCTGTAACCGCCGTCAGGCGTTTTTCAAGGTGGTCATTCCCGAGATTATGCCCGGTATCGTGAGCGGCTTTCTGATGGCACTCACCTATTCCATCGACGATTTCGTCATTAGCTATTTTACCAGTGGCACGACCTCGCAGACCTTGCCGGTGGTCATTTACAGCATGACCAAAAAGCAGATCACACCGACCATTTACGCACTTTCCACACTGCTGTTCGTTGCGGTGTTGGCCGTGCTGTTGGTGTACAATCTTGTGGATATGCGCTTTGAAAACGAAAAAAACAAAGCCGCCGGTTCTTCCAAAAAAGCATAAACACAGCAAAGGAGCTTCGTATTATGAAAAAAAATCTGTTTTCCGCCTTTTTTGTATCCGCAGCCGCGCTTCTGTCCGTCGGAGCGTTTGCCGCCGTGACGGTGGAGGACGAGTCCTACTATGCCGCATTCCGCGATAAGGACATTACCCTCAATGTCTACAACTGGGGCGAATATATTTCCGACGGCACCGACGGGAGCCTGGATGTGATTAAGGAGTTCGAGGAAATTTCCGGCATCCGCGTCAACTATACCATGTTCGATACCAACGAGGATATGTATGCCAAGATCGCGCACGGCGGTTCGCAGTACGATATCATCATTCCGTCCGATTATATGATCGCTCGTCTCATCAATGAGGATCGCTTAGAAAAGTTGGACTATGACAACATTCCCAACATTTCCATGATCGACGATAAGTATCGCTACACCGATTTTGACCCGACCGCCGAATATTCGGTGCCCTATACCTGGAGCATGGTGGGATTGGTGTACAACACGAAATACGTCACCGCCGAGGAAGCGAGCTCGTGGGACGTGCTCTGGAACGAGAAGTTCAGCGGCAAGGTGCTTATGTTTGGCAACAGCCGCGACGCTTTCGGTATTGCGCTCAAAAAGCTCGGCTATTCGCTCAATACCGAAAATTTGGACGAAATCGACGAAGCCGCCGAGGCTCTGACGGCACAAAAAGCGGTCAACCAGATGTACGCCATGGATCAGACGTTCGACAAGATGGCCAACGAAAACGCCTACGCCGCGCCGTATTACGCTGGGGATTGCCTGACCATGATGGAGCGCAACGACGCGCTTGCGTTCTCGTATCCCAAGGAGGGCGTCAACCAGTTCATCGATTCGATCTGTATCCCCAAGGGCTCGCCCAACAAACAGGCGGCCGAAGCGTTCATCAACTTCTTGTGCGAAACCGAGATCGCGGTTGCAAACTGTGAGTTTATTTCTTACTTCACACCGCAGACCGAGGCGATGAAACTGGTGGATACCGACGAGCGTATCGTGCCGAGTGACGAGGTGTTGGAGGCTTCCGAAACGTTTGTCATGCTGGGGGATGAGGCCAACGCGCATATGGAGGAGCAGTGGCTTCGCATTCGAAGCACCTCCATGTTTGACAGCCCCATCTATCTGCTTGCGTTGATTTTATTGCTGGCACTCATCATTTTCATTATTCTGTATGTGGTGCGCAAGAGAAAGAACGCGAAAATCGATTATTGAATCACAAAGGACGTCGGCAAGAGGTATTGCCGACGTCCTTATTTCTATTCGGACGCGAATATTGTTGCGCGGTTTCCGCGACGGCAAATTCCTTTTATTTTGCCCACCCTAAGCCTTGCCGCCGCAAAATTTCCGAAGTTGCGTGTCAAGCACCCGCATTTCTTCGTCCGTTTGACTTTCTTCGGCGAATTTTGTGTAGCTCCTGCCGACAAAGCCGTATTTCGATTCGGCAAGCCCGTTGTATTTCAACAGCTCAATTTCGCGTATCCCGTCCCCGAAGCCTCGGATGATTGCGGCAAACTTTTCCATGTCCTCTGTCGAATCGTTCACTCCGGGAATAACGGGAATGCGCAAAACAATATTGTTGTGACTTCGTGACAGACGTGAGAGGTTATCCAAAATGCGGTCGTTCGGTTTGCCGGTGAAAAACGTGTGCTTTTCGCGGTCGGCAATCTTCAAATCCGCCAAAAACAGATCGATGTGCGGCAGGACTCTTTCGATGTTTTCCCAAGGAACGAACAACGCACTTTCCACCGCCGTGTGAATCCCGTTTTTTCGGCACATTTCGGCCAACTGTCCGACAAATTCGGCCTGCAAAAGGCATTCACCGCCCGAAAGGGTCACTCCGCCACCCGAAGAAGCATAAAAGTGCGCGTCCTTTTTTAGTTCCTCAAACACTTCTTCGACCGTCTTTTCTTCACCGCACAGGCTGAGAGCAAGTGACGGACAGACCTTCGCGCATTTTCCGCAGGCCGTGCATCCCTCACGCAGAAAGTGCATGTTGTTTTCCCGAATCACATGATGCTCCGGGCAGAGCTCGACGCATTTTCCGCAATGTATGCACTTGGACGGCATGTACAGAATCTCTTTCCGCGCGGACAGCGTTTCCGGGTTATGACACCATTGACAGCGCAATCCGCATCCCTTGAAATAAACCACCGTCCGCACGCCCGGCCCATCGTGTAAGGAGCCGCGAGAAATGTTGGTGATCGGTGCAGTTACAGACACAAATGCTTCGTCCTTCCGATGATATGATTCTGAAGCTCGGGGGTGAGCAGATTGAATTTCTGACTGAAGCCCGAAACTCTTACGGCAAGATTGTTGTACTTTTCGGGGTTCTTCTGCGCGTCGATCAGAGTGTCCGCATCGATCGTGTTGAACTGGACGTTTTGAAGTCCCTTTTGGCCGGCGGCCGTCAGAATATCGGTCAACAGCGGAATGTTGCGGTCGGTAAACAGCTTCGGATCGACCTCGACGATTGCCGAAGCCGTTCCCGGTGTGCGTGTGGTCGGAAATTTCGAAATGGAATTGAGTACGGCGGTCAGTCCGTTAAAATCCCGCCCCTGCATCGGAGAAACGCTGTAGGCGATGACCTCGCCCTTGTGCCGTCCGTCGGGCGAGGCGGCGCTTTCCCGTCCGTGATCGACCATCCAAAGGAAGGTGAAGGGCTGTGCGTGGAACGAAAGGCCGTATTTCTCGGATAAAATGTCCAACCCGTCGCAGGCCGTGTTTACGATATCGGCGGCGATCTTGTCCACACTGTCGATATCGTTGCCGAACTTGGCCGCCTTGTTGATAAATTCGAGTCGAACGCTTTCGTCGGGATAGTCGTCGATCAGAATGTTTTTCAATTCTTGCAAGGTGTATTTCCGACTTTTATAGACAAATTCCCGAATGACTTCGAGCGAGTCGGCCAGATTGGGAATGCCGCCGAGCATGATCTGGTAATAATCGTATTTTGCGCCCGCGTCGTTAAAATCCTTTCCGTTTTCCATGCACCCTTCGGTCAATAAAGATTTGTACGGCTTCGGAGAATTGTTAACGGAGCAGACGGTGTGTTTTTTCACGACCGAGCAGGTTAGATCGAGAATGTGGAAGATCTGCCGCTTGACCGCTTCGTAAAACTTTTCGTATGTGTCCAAGGTGTCGAGTTCTCCCGTGGGTACACCCGTCTTATACGTCGGATACATCATGCTGCTTCCGTTGCAGAGAACGTATTCAATCGCTTTGAGCAGATTGGTTTCGCCCGTCACGGCATGCGGGTTCGATTTGCCCGGGATGACCGTTTCGACACAGCCGATCTGGGTGTAGTCATACGCGTCCTTTTCCGAAATTCCTTTGCCGATGAGCGCGGAATCATAACATCGTCGTTGAAGAAAAACGGAACGCCCTTTTGTACATGGCCGACCACCTCAAGTGCCCGCCGAATAAACGCTTTTTCGGTGTTTTTCGAAAACCTTACGGACAGACAACGGATAAAGTCGAGCTGTTCCGTGGCGTCGAGCATCATATAAGACAGGTCGTTCACCTCGCTGCTTCCGTCGGGAGATGTTCCGCCGACGCACGACTGTTGAACGTCATAATTCAAATACAGCTTGATCCAAAGACAGCAGATCAACTCAAAGGCATCTTCCTTCGTCAGAATGCCTTTTTCGATGTCGGCCGCGTAGTAGGGATAGAGTATTTGATCCAGTCGGCCGAGAGAATTGGCGTTGATATGATCCTCCCAGGTGTTGATGATGTGGGCAAACCACAGAGACTGTATCGCTTCTCTGAAGTTTGACGCCGGATTTTCGGGGACTCGTTCGCAGACTCGGATGATCTCGTCCAAATCCTTTTCGAGATACTGTCCGTTTCCCGATGCTTTGAGCTCTTTTGCCGCGTTTGCGTATTTTTTACCCATCTCGCAGGCGGCCGTGCAGATTTCTTTCATCGAACGATATAAGGGATTCGTGCCGTTCTGTTTTTCATATCGAACGACCTGCTCCTCAAGCCCTTTAAAGCCGAACTTCAAAACTTTTTCGTAGCCGATGACCGAATGATTGCCATCGATGCATCTTCCGACGGCGGCCCATTCGGCGCCGGAATCCGTTTCTTCCGCGGTGAGTTCGGGAAAAACGTACTGTAACAGCGGCTTTTCGTTTTGTATGCAGTTGAAATATTCCTCCAAAGCTTCGTCGCTTATCCCGTTGAGTTTTGCGAGCCGTCTGTTTTCGGGCGTATCGGTCGGAGAGATGCTGTCAACTTAAGGTATTAACATAGTGCGTTCTTCCAATGGGAAGCGGTTTTATTCTTTTTGCTTCTGCAAAAAGAACCAAAAAGCAGCCCGAGGGTTGCGACCCTCTGGACTCCCGGGGACGGTTCAAAACTCATGCGGTACGAAATTTTTGTTAAATTTGAAAGCCTGTGCGACTGCAAAATGTTCTGCAAAATCGACAGTACGTCAAGTACTCGCATGGGAGGTTTTGAACCGGCGCGAAGGGCGTAGGCTACTTCTAACGCAAGATCGCTACTTTGCGGAAATGACGTAGGTACTGCAAGCTTAACAGTAGGATAATGTCATGAAGCGGATAGTGCAGTGGCAATATTGAGTTTGCTGAAATGATTTAGCGTACTGCCTCTATAAGTAACTTTGTAATACTCTCTTGTTTTAAAATCAGCGTAGAGTTACCATGCCTTTTATATGAAACTATGTCTTTTTTACCATACTATACCTCTGTCCGCAAACTAAAAATTCGCACAACACCCCATTATAACGAGCACTATACCTTTTAACCGAAATTTTGGCTTACAAGCCCGCAGAAAACTCGGATACGATGAAACTGCGTTTTCTTGCGTCT
>CAZYFX010000027.1:0-19053 GCA_964646725.1 uncultured Oscillospiraceae bacterium | reverse complement strand
CAATCGTCCTCCGCATACAGCGTCAGTGTTCCGCCGTTGATGACAAGGCAATCCTTGTAGGCGCGTCCGCCGCCGAAGCCGCCGTTTTCGGGAGGCTGCACATGCCCGGGAGCTTGACCGTTTTCGCCCGACGGCTCCGGAGGTGTCGGCATATTTTCACCGAAAACACGGTCGTTCGGCCTTTCGGGCGGACGCTCCGCCCCATCGGGCTTTTCCGACGGAAGGGTACTTTGAGCGTCGCGGTCATGCAAAATGTCTCGCTCATCACGACCCGATATCGGCTCGGCGTTTGCACGGTCGGGTCGTTCGCCGCGCCCGTTCGGAGCCGGATTCGGGCCACCGAAGCCCATGCCGCCCATACCCATACCTCCGTCATTTCCGCTGTTCCCACCGGTGGCGTTGATGGCATCATCCGACGCAACGACCGAAATAAATCCGTCGTTGATCGTCAAAATGTTCTTGCTTTCCAGTCCCTCGGTACATTTGGTCACATCTATGACCGTTTCGCTTCCCGACACGGTCAGGTTTCCGTGCGCCGAAATGCCCTTTCCGTATTCCGAGGAAAGCGACAGCACACCGCCGCTCACATCGATTTCGTCGGCGCAGTGTATCGCATGGGAGGACGCATGAATCGTAATGTCCCCGTCGGTTATGCATAACATCCAGTCGGCCTTGATACCCTTGGCAGAGCTTTCAAACTCGACCGAAGCGGTCTGCTCCGGCAGAAAACGTCGGTCGTTTTCGGTGCTTTGGCTATCCGCGCCGACGATGGGCTTGCCGATCGTCTCGATCTCCAATGAACCGCCCGAAATCAGAACAATGGACTCCGAATCGATCCCATCACCGACAGCCGTGATGTGTACGCTTCCGTCGGTCATTTCGAAGGTATCGTTGACATGCAGACCGTCACCGCCCGCTTCGATGTACAGCGAACCGTTTTCGATGCTCAAATTATCCGACGCCTTGATCCCGTGTCCGTTTTCGGCTTTGAGGGTCAGCTTGCCGTTTCCCTTGAGCACCAGATCGTCCTTCGACACAACAGCGGCCTTGGCATTTTGGGTCGTCAACGTGTTTTCCGTATCCTTTGTGACCGTGATATACACCTTGTCGGCTTGCTTGATCTCGATACACGGCTCCTCCGCCGAAGTAATCGACACGCCGCTCAAACGAAGCTTGACGCGCTCGTCGGTCGAAACGGTAATGCCGCCGTCGGAAAGAGAGCCGCTAAAGGTATAATCTCCGCCGGAGGTGATGAGCACACGGCCGTTTTCGATTGAAATCCCCTCGCCCGTGTAGGTCATAGCCGCAAGATCGACCGAACCCACGTTTTCCTTCCAAGCGTCGTCCGTGTTTTTGTCGGACGTGATGATGACCCTTTGCGCCTTTTCATCCCAATCCACATTCAGCCCGAAGCCTTCGGACACGGCGCGTATCGGAACCAGCGTCCGATCGGAAACGAGCGCTGCCGGGGCATCCAAAACCACCGTCTCGACGATGGGATCGCCGTTTTCATCCGTTTTTCCCTTATCCAACATAAGCTCGGGGGAATCGACCGTCAGCGTCACGGTTTTGGCGTTCTTTCGCGCCGAAACGGTCTGCGTTTCCTCGTTCCATTTGACAAGTGCGCCGATTTCCTCGAAGATCGTGCGAACCGGCACCATCACACGTCCGTCCATGATCTGCGGAGCGACGTCGAACGCAAGCTCTTTGCCGTCCAATTCAACCGTGACGGCTTCGGCGTCACCCGACTTGCAGGCAAACAGTGCCGTTACCAAGCAGACGGTCAATACGGCCGATATGATTTTTTTCATACTCTATTCCCTCATTTCGAAATAGTCGGTGCATCGGAAAGCGCAATGTTCAAATTGCCGTTTCGGCACCGCAATTCGTCGATGAACGCCTTGTCGTCGGCGTCCTTTCGCATGATAACGTTGTAGGACAGCTCGTAGAGCGAGCCGAGGTCGGTGGTTTTGATTTTGGTGAGCGCGTAGGAATGCGTATATTTTTCGAGCACCTCATCGAAAGCTCCGCCGAAATTCAGGTTTTCGGGAACCGTGATACGGAGCGTCTTGGGAGCGTCTTTCTTTTCGAACAGACCGCCTTTTTCGGCAATCACCATGACGGTACAGAGCAGAACGACAAACAGAGCCCCATAGCCGTACAGACCGACGCCGCAGGCCAGCCCCGCCGCGATATCGAAAAAGATGAACCCGATGTCCTTGGGGTCGCCCGGGGCACTGCGGAACCGAATGATCGACAGCGTTCCGGCAAGGCTGAACGCGCGGGCAATATCGCTTCCCACAAACAGAATGATGACCGAAAGGATGATCGGAAGCATGAGCAAAGTGATCGCCATACTTCGCTGATAATTTTCCTCTTGCGTCTTGTAATAGGTAAATCCGATGACCGCACCGAACAAAACGGCGATAAGCATGGTAACAAGCACCGACGTAAAAGTCATATCGGTCGAAGTGTGCGCCAAAATATCGTTAAATATGTAGTCCATAATTCGTTCTCCCTTAAGATTTAAGCACTTTGTTCCGTCTTTTGAAAGCGCCGCATATATTCCGTGCCGTATTTGGAAAAGCTCTTGCGCACAGCGCCGCATCCGGTAAGCGCCTCCGTCAGCCACAGAGGCTTGGCAAGCGCCGTTTTGATCTCCATCAGGTACAGTCCCTTCTCCAACAGCGCGTCTCCGTGATCGCCCGCTTCCAAACGAAGCTCCGTTCGGCGGGCACGGATGTTGGTGTCAAATGAAATACGAAGGTCGCGATTGTCCTTTTCAAAGTAAGCCACGCGGTCATACGCCAGATAAAGCTTGGGCGATAAGTCGTACAGATGCAGAAAATATTCAAGCTCGCGCATGACCTGTGCATTCATATACGGCTTATATTCCGGCATAACGCCGCTCTCCGTAAAGGCATACGCTTCGGCAAGATGCAACGTTGTCCGACGTTTATTGACTAAACCCTTGTATTTTTTCTTGATCTCCAAATAGACCTTGGAGCTTTCGTCGGGAACCCCGTAGGCGCGCAAACGCAGCTTTTCCTTGTAGCACGGCTTGGCAAGGGACGCGCGGATGAGACAGTCGTCGGGGGTATCGTAATAGAGATTGGTGATCGAATACGGTTTATGATCGATGTTGTACGCATCAAGCTCCATGTGCGCGTCAAGTACGGACAGAATATACGCGTAGGCTTCGCGATTCAGAATATATTTGTGCTCATATCGGTTGAAAACCTCGATCGCCACAATTTCACCTCCTGTCTTGAGCAGATATATGCAAATTGTTTTACAGGGTTGATTATAAAGGTTAAAGGTTAAAATCAAGTGAAGTTTACGGGAATTTTTCCGTCAACCGAACAGGTAGAGATTTCGCACTTTGCGAAGCGCAACAAAGACTGCGGGACTGCTTCCCCACCGAAACAGTCCCCACTTTTTCTCAAAACTCGATATATTCATGCGGATCGACCGCTTTTCCGTCCTTACGCAATTCGAAATGCAAATGACTGACCTCGGCCGATTCGCACAAAGCCGTATCCCCCACTCCGGCAACGGCTTCTCCGGCAAGCACCTCACGCCCGACATACGTCTCCACCGGGAGCGCCGGAGACAAACCGCAATAGACCGATTCAAGCCCGTCCGCATGTGCGATCACCACCGTCACGCCGTACATATCGTCCGTGTATATTTTTTCGATGCATCCGCCGGCCGTCGCCTTGACTGTCGTACCCGGCTCACAGGCCAAATCAACGCCCGCATGAGTACGATAATCGTACATGGTAGCCGAATACACCGGCACGTCCACCGAAAAATCCTTGCTGATATAGCCCGCGCACGGCTTGACATAGCCGTCGTAGCCGACGGGAAGTATCACATCGGCCGGTTCTTCGGAAACAGGCTTGCTTTTGTCCGGCGCATCGGTCGATGCTTCCTTCGGCGTATCCGTGACAGGCTCCTTCGGCGGTTCCTCCCTCTCGGACGGCAGCACATCCTCGGTCAGCTCCTTTTTGTGCGTCACCGTGGCATCCACGCCCTGTGCCGTATCCGAAACCGGTGTGTCCAGCGTAAAGTCGGACGGTTTCGTCGTTCCGTCTGTCCGACCGCTTTGCTTTTCTTCGGACGGGACTCGACTCGGGTGCTCCGACTCTTGGGAGCTTTCCGCCGCACCGCCTTTCGAATTTCCGTCAAGCACCGCGCCTTTTTTCGTTTCCCGACCCGTTCCGCTTCCCGAAAAGGTGGTCGCGATCGTGCTAACCGTTACTGCCACCACCGTCACCGCCAGAGCAATGTATACCCCGCCGGACACCAGCTGCTTCTTCCAATCACTCTTGCCGTTTCGACCGTCTGTTTCAATTCTTGTCTTTTTCACACAAAAACACCTCCGTCTATATTTTTACCCGGTATGGGAAATATATACGGAGGTTTTGCCGTAACGGCGGTTTATTACTTATAATTCTCGAACAGCTTTTGCGTGTGCGAAAAATCGAGCACACCGTCCACATCGAGCGTGAATAAGGAGCTTGCGGCACTGTATTCGCCGAATTTCGCGATCAGGTCGTAATGATCCTTCAGATCGGACACCGAAAAATTCGTCTCGCAATCCGCCAAAACGACGGCCGCCGCGCGTAGCAGCTTGTTGGGCTCCTGCTTCAAGATCTGCTTGAGCGCCGACGAAACGAAATCAACCTGTACCTCGGCACGACGCACACTGTTGGTATGCTCGTTCGATGTGTAATCACGGAAGCGCAAAAGTCCGACACACTCACGGGCATTCAAAACCTGCGCCCCGGCCTTCAGCTGTATTTCGGGCTCTTCTGCCGTTCCGAGGCCGATGTAGGTCATGTCCTGCGGAACCTCATAATACAGACCGCCCGTTTTTTCAAACAGTGTGAGCAGTGTGCCGATGTTGAAGAAGGCATAATAATCGATCTTCATACCGGTAATCGCATAGACGATATCCGTAATGTGCGAAGCGCGTTCGCTTTTGGACGTGTACAACGGGATATCCTTAAGGGACAAAAGAGTATTAACCGAATCATCGGTCTCGGAATTGACACTGACTGTTCGATAGCTGTAATCGGTCGGGATCGCTGCCACGATAAAGCGGCTGTTCTCTTTGTCGGCCTTGATAAACATCAAAGCGTCGAGTGCGCCGGAATCGGCATCATACCCTCCGACAACCGCCGTAAAAGAGGAAGAGACGGCCGACACGACGTCCGTTTCATCCCCCGACAGGTTCTCGGTTTCGGATATGTCGGAACGCGGCTTGCCCGAATCGGTTCCGCTGTGTCGGAGCACAGCGGGGATCGCGACGGCGATCGCGCCGAAAACGGCAAGTCCCGCAAGAAAAGCAATCAAAAAGTTACGCACATTGGGGATATCCGCAAGGCGCAAACGGTTTCGGTTCCCGTTCGACTTGTTCACGGGAGAGGTTCGGGACAAAATGAACACCCCTTTCGTTTTTGTTCATTCGACGGTCAGCTTCTGTAATTTTCGGCTTTATCGTACTTTTCCACGGCTATGATAAACGGTGCATCGGGCGAATTGACCAAATGAAAATGCGACACACAGAACTTCTTTTTGTCGTAGTCCGCAAGCATTTCAAGGAGCATATCCCCCTCGGTACGTCCCTCGTCGTGCCCGGGATAGACCGAAATGACCAAAATCCCACCAGGCTTTAAGCGTTCGACGGCGTCGGTGACGGCGCGGCGAGTGGAATCATGCATGGTATGCATATTCTTATCGCCGCCCGGGCGGTAGCCGAGATTAAACATACCCGCATCGTAATCATACGGCACATAGGCGGAAAGATTGGCGTGGCTGTCCAAAATAAGCGTAGCGTTCGAAAAGCCCGCCTCCTCCAACCTTGCGCGGGTATTCTCCAACGCCTCGGGCTGAATATCGAACGCATAGACCGTCCCCTGCGGCACAAGCGACGCAAGGTACAGCGTGTCGTGTCCGTTGCCCATGGTAAAATCGGCCAGTATGCCGTCGGGCGCAATGTCGGCCTGCCTCAAAAAACTCTTGGCCATATCTAAAAGCTGAAACACGGTATATCTCCTTGTTCTTCAAACGTTTTTTAGTTCGGTTGAAAACAGTATACCATGTTTCCGCGCTTCCGTCAAGAAGCGTCGGGGGCAAAATAAGAGTTTTTTCGATAATTTTAAAGTTTTTTTCGCAAAACAGACGGTATTTCAAAAAATCTCTTGCTTTTTCTTCAAAAGAATAGTATAATAGAGAAAAATTACTTTATACATATCCGAAAGGTGAAACGCCATGAAGCTTCTGGAAGATAAGATACGCAAGGACGGTCATGTCGCCCCGGGCGGCGTGCTCAAGGTTGACAGCTTTTTGAACCACCAGATCGACATTGACCTGTACAACGAGATCGGCAAGGAATTCAAGCGTCTGTTCTCGGACATCAAGGTTGACAAGATTTTGACCATCGAAGCGTCGGGCATCGGGCTTGCCTGTATCACGGCGCAGTATTTCGGCGTACCCGTTGTGTTTGCCAAGAAATCAAAGTCCAAAAACATTGAAGGCGGCGTTTTTTCCGCACCCGTGCATTCCTTTACCCATGGAAAGACCTACGACGTCATGGTGTCGGTCAAATTTTTGCACCCCGAAGAAAACATTCTGATCATCGATGACTTTTTGGCCAACGGAAAGGCGGCCATCGGCCTTATCGACATTGTGCGTCAGGCCGGTGCCAATGTGACGGGCATGGGCATTGTCATTGAAAAGGGCTTCCAAAAGGGCGGCGCGTATTTGCGAGAGCAGGGGATCAACCTGAAGTCGCTTGCCGTCATTCGTTCGATGGACGACGAGGGCAACATTGAGTTCGAGAACGACACGTCAAAGGACGCATAAAAACGACATATTTTATCGGTAAACAGTCGAGCATTTTGCACAAGTGCCCGACTTTTTTTTTGTGTATTTCAAATAAATATGCTTACTTTTGTCCAATTGTTTTCGGTTTTTGTCTATTGCCTTTTTTCATCGTATGTGCTATAATGATTCTGTAAAAATAAACGGATAAATTTCCGTAAAAAAAGGAGTCATTGTATGAAAAAGACAAAGCTCATGCTCTGTACGCTGTTTGTTTTGCTCAGTACGTTCTTCGCACTGTCGGCCGCAGCGGCAGACGACATCGTTTTCACCTTTGAAAACGAAGCGTCCCTTGCGGGGTGGTCAACCTCCTACCTCCGCTACAACTTCGAGCCCGGCTATTTGAACGGCTATGCCACCGAAAAGTCGGCCAACCTTTCGGACGTTCAATTCGTCAGCCCTACCCTGAACATCAACGCCGAGGATTACCCCTACGTCATCCTCGAAATGTCCTTCACCTTAGACGCCTCCTGGTGCCACAGCGGCGGTGTGTTCTTCTTACTGCCGGGCGCCAAGTGGGATCAACAGCATTATGTATCCACCGAACGCTATGACGGAACATCCTCCGGCGGCTTCAAAAAATTCGTGGTGGATATGTCCAAAAACGAGCTCTGGTCGGGCACGATTCAGCAGATCCGTATCGACCCGTTCGAATGCCCCGGCTCCATCGGCCTGAAATCCGTCACTCTGACCGACACGCTTCCCGAGGAAGACGTCAAGGAAGATGAGAAAAAGGATGAAACCAAGGTCGATACGCCCGACGTTCCCACCAAGGAAACCGGTGTGTTCTTAAAGCCGAACACCTACAACGGCAACTTTACCGACGTCCCCGAAACCGAATGGTACGCCTCCGAGATCGCCGGTGCCTATGAATTAGGCTTTGTCAACGGCAAGACCGATACGCTGTTCGACCCCGAAGGCGGTATGACTGTCGCCGAAGCCATCACGCTGGCGGCTCGCACCAACAACGCCTACGGCACGGCCGATCACGATTTTGCCCTTGCCGATGGCGAGGAATGGTACACGCCTTATGTGAACTACGCAGTGGAAAAGGGTATCATCAAGGCCGATACCTATTCCGACTATGATGCTTACATCACGCGCGGTCAAATGGCACAGATTTTCGCCGCCACGCTTCCTTCGTCGGAATACACGGCCATCAACAGTGTCGCCGCCATCCCGGACGTAGCGCAGAGCTCGCCGTACTTTACCGCCGTTTACAAATTGTACAATGCCGGTATCGTCATGGGCGGAGACGCTTACGGAGCCTACTCGCCCGACAACGGCATCACGCGCAGTGAAGCCGCCGCCATCATCAACCGCGTGGCCAACAAGGACAAGCGTCTGCAAAAGTCGCTTCTCTCCTCCGACACATCCGTTGATCTCTCGGCGTTCACCATGTCGAGCGAAGCAAAGTACTTCATCGACCGTCGCACGTTCATGCACAAACATGTGGACGGCATCCCCGGAAACTGGGATCTCGTGCAGACTTTGAGCGTTCCGAGCAAGAACGGACGCTCCGGCAAGACCATCGCGGACAATTCCGAGACGGATGAAGCCTATTTCGTCACCAAGTTCTTCGCCGTAAGCGACGGTGTGCTCGATCTTGAGGTCGGTATGCGCATCTACGGTCAGAACGGCGCGTATGTGGCGCTGACCGACGAAAACGGCACTGCAAGCGCATATGTGCTTCTCGACCACGGCAAGTACACCGTTCTCGCTTCCGACGGAAGCTACACCGATACCGGTGCTGTCTACCGCACCTCGCAGGTGTATTTCGATCTGCGCGTCAATCTGGATCAAAAGAACTTCGATCTCGGTTTGGACGGCGCTTACATCGGCACCTTCCCGCTCGCTTCCGACAAGGCGATTTCCGAGTTGCGTCTCGGTACGACCAAAGAGGGCTGGATCACCATCGCCCCCGATTTCATCACCTTAACGCACAACTATCTCGTCGTGGAACGCTTTGTCAACGCGCCCGCCAACATTCTTCCGTATAACGTTACCGCTATCGAAGAAAACGGACACGTCGGCTTGAAGTCCCTCTATACGAACAACGCCGAGGGCAACACCGTTTATCTCGACGCGGCCGCAGGGGGAAAAGCCGGTATCACTTCGAAATTCGAAAAGGCAAGCGGCAATGTTGTGTTTGAAACCTACATTCTGCTTCCCGACGAAACCGACGGTGCCGAAGTTGCTCTGACTGCAGGAGACACGACCGTGTTTAACCTTGTCACCAAGGACGGCAGCTTTGTCGCTCCGAACGGTGAAGTCGTCCAATACGTCACCAAGAATCTTTGGACAATCGTCCGCTTCGAAGCCGACACCGCGACAGGCCGGGCGCTTGTCAAGATCAACGGTAAGGAAGTCGGAACGTATGACTTTGCGACCGCTTCCGATTATATCGACGGCTACCGCATTTCCTATTCGCCGAACACCGACGCGGTGATGTACGCCGATTCGGTCACCGCCTTCATCAAACTCCCCTACCCCGACGACTATGTACCCGAGCCGCAGATTCCCGAATCCGATTATCTGGTCGGCCTTAACATCTGCTCGCTGTGGCGCGAGGGTATCCACTACGGTTGGGAAGAGATCAGCGCATATCCCGAGATTACACCGGTTTTAGGCTACTACGACGAAGGAACGCCCGAAGTTTCCGACTGGGAAATCAAGATGATGACCGAGCACGGCATCAACTATCAGATCTTCTGCTGGTATCCGACCGGCAACGAAACCAAGCCGATCTTCCGCACCATGATGAACGAAGCGATCATCGACGGCTACTTCAACGCACGCTACAGTGGTAAGATGGATTTCGCCATCATGTGGGAAAACTCCTCGGTCAATCAGATGAGCTTCGAGGACTTCAAGAACTACACCGTTCCGTACTGGGTCGAGTACTTCTTCAAGGATGACCGCTACTTGAAGATCGACAACAAACCGCTCCTCACGGTTTGGAACATCGAAAGCAAATTCGGCGACTGCTCGCTCAAGGAAGCCTTTGACTGCGTTCGCGAGGCTTGCCGTGAAGCCGGCTTTGACGGATGCTATATCTTACTTTACAGCACCAACCACACCACCTACAATCAAACCTGGTTGGACAACAACGGCATGGACGGTCTGATCGGCTACCATTGGGGCACGAGCGGTGCCAATGTCAAGACCCAGGCCGAGAACTTGGCCGCCTACAGCGCTGTCGATTACACCATTCCCACCATCAGCGTCGGTTTCGACTATGTGGGCTGGGGCAGCAGCAAGCAGAGAAACGGACTACTCGACCCGAAGGATTATCCGACCTTGACCGACATCGTCAAAAAGGCACTGGCCGAACGCAAGACGCGCGGCACCAGCCCGTTTGACAACATGGTCAACATCTCCACCTGGAACGAATACGGCGAAGGTACCTACGTCATGCCGACCGAACGCTACGGCTTCGGCTACCTGGATGCCATCCGCACCGCCTTTACCAAAGAAAACACCGCCAAGCACAACGACTTGACGTTAACCGCATCGCAGAGACAGCGCATCAACTATCTGTTCGATCAGAACCGACAGCTGCTTCGTCCGCAGATGCTCGAAAAAGAAGAAACCGTTAAAGAAGATCCGTACAAGGATGCCGTTGTGGTCAAGACCATGCGTTTTGACGACGAGGACGCCGGCGAATGGATCAACTACTCCGGTACAACACAGCCCGTCAAGGACGGTGCGCTCCAAGTCGTTCCGACCAACAACGACCCTGCTGTATTCCGCCGCAACAACTTTGCGGGCGTTCTTACCACCACAACCAACGCCGTACGCATCCGCGCCAAGGTGACCGGCAGTCAAAACGGCAGTATGCAGCTCTTCTTCAAAACGGACGACGGCAAGGACTACTCCGCCACCAAGTGTGCCAACGCCACCCTCGTCAAGAACGAATGGGCCGACTACTATTTCGACTTCCGCTCCAACAAGGAATGGACCGGCAGCATCGTCAACCTCCGTATTGACCCTGCTCCGTATCAGTGTGAGCTGGCCGAAATCGAATCCGTTGAATTTCTGATGCTTCCCGAGCTTGTCGAGGACGTTCCGTTCACTGTGGACATCATCGGCGCCGAGCTCTCGCTCCCCAAGGAACCCGTAGTCACCGATAACGGCGTTATGGTCGCGGTTTACCCCGAGGACGGCTTCTTCTCCCGCATGATGTGTACCTACGAATGGGATAAGAACACCAAGACCTTGACCGTTATAAACAAAAACCACACCGTAAGCTTTGTCATCGGCACGACAAAAATGGTAGTGGACGGCAAGGAGCAGACGCTTCCCGCCGCAACCTACACCTTCGACGGTCTGCCCGTCATTCCGATCGACACGCTTGCCACCGCACTCGGCTACTATCCGGTCATGCACGAGGACGGAAACGGCTTGAGTATCATGCTGGAAAGCGCTTCCGATTACGATATCATCAAGGATCGCAAGAAGTATCAGTACGAGTTCAACCTTACCGGCGACGTAGAGGACTGGAGCTACCAGAACTGCTCGACGGTCTACACCAAGGACGGCGCGCTTCACGGCGATTCCTCAGGAAACGACCCGGCAGTCATCTCTCCCTACCTCAATGTCAAGGCCGCCGATTACCCAACCATCACCATCCGCATGAAGTGGGATCGTCAGAATGTCGATAAGAACGACAACATCTCCATCTACTTCAAGGGTGAGCGCACAGGACTTTCCGAAACGCGCAAGGTATACATCAACATTCCCGCCTCCAGCAACGGCGAATATCAGGAATTTACCTTTAATATGAGCGAGCACCTCCAGTGGTACGGCACCATCACCGGAATCCGTGTTGACCCGTTCAACGCACTCGGTTCGTTCGATATCGACTACATCCGTTTCGAGCGCATCCCAGGTGCCGAGGAAGCCGAAAAGGCACAGGCCGAGCGTGAAGCCAATCTTGACGACACCATTGCCAACGGCGACGCTTCCATGGAAGCATGGCTTCCCGTCGTCGAATCTCCGGACAATGCGACCATCTCCATCGTGCGCACTCTCTCCGGCAATCCCTGCTACAACATCAAGGCGGCAGGCGGCAAGGTTTGGACTTACTTCGTACAGAAGGTCAAGTTCACCCCCGGCGCGACCTACCACATTGAGTTTGACGCTCGCATGACCGGCTTGAACACGGGTGACGCCACCATCGGACTTTCCACCGACATTCATGTCAATCTGCGCTACAACGGTGCGGATCACCATAAGGGTGTCGGAAAAATCACTGTTTCGGATAAGGACGAATGGCAGCACTTCAGTGTCGATCTGACCGTTGACGAAAACTGCAACAACTCCAACGATCAGTTCACCATATTCACCAACCCTGTCGGCAATGCAGGTGCCAATTATCAGCTTGATAACATCACCATGACGCGAGTTGACTAAACAAATCGGGCTGAAGCGGATTCGTTCGCTTCGGCCCGTTCTTTTACAGATGAAAACAAACGCGGCCACTCTACCCTCTCTCGGATAAAAGCGGCCGCGTTTCGTTCGTTTATATGGGATTCCGTATACAAAGGTCTGATTTACATATAAAGGAGCATATATCAAGAGCGTTTTAGGTAAAATATATATGCTTGTTTTTAGCTAAACATATTGACAAAAAAGCTAAACCCGAGTATAATGGTTTTAGTAAAGGAGGAATGCTCAATGATGACGGCTACAGCTACGGAAGTGCAAAACAATTTCGGCAAATATCTTAGGCTCGTGCAAACAGGCGAGGAAGTTGTTGTTTTAAAAAACGGGGTTGAAGTGATTCGAATGGTTTCCCACGATAAAAGCGTATCCTTTCTCACGGATTCTCTGGTGGGCGTATTAAAAGACGATTATAACGAAAAAGAGGTGCGAGCGGAAAGGACAAAAAAGTATGAGAGTACTGATTGACACCAATATCCTGCTCGATGTTCTTTGCGACCGTCCGCAATTTGTCGGTAATGCTTCGAAAATCTTTAAATTCTGTGAGATCAACAAACTGGAGGGATATATTTCGGCTCTGTCCGTACCCAACATCGTTTATATTTTGAGGAAGGAACTGGACGCCGAAAAAACAAAGAAAATTCTCGAACAGCTTTCGTTGATATTTAAAATATCGGCTTTGAAGGCCGATGACTTAAAAAAGGCTGCGGGTCTTATGTTTGAGGATTACGAGGATGCTTTACAGAGTGTTTGTGCAAGTCGCATCAAGGCAAACTATATAGTCACGAGAAACATCAAAGACTTTACAAACAGCAAAGTGGCAGCCATAAAACCATCCGAGCTGTTGGAAAGACTCTGAGCCCGTCGCAAGCCGTTCGGACAGAACTTTCGGACACTTCAGGGCATTTTACGACAAACGAAAACCGGCGGCCGCTCTACCCTCTCTCGGGCAAAAGCGGCCGCTTTTTCTGTCATCCTATTATTTCTGCTCCAAAAATACTTTGCGGACAGCCTCCAGATAACCGTAGCCATACAGATCGTCCGGCATGAGATAGCTCGTTTCCGTCCACTCGTTCCAGCTGTTGATGGTCATGAGCGGAGCGGGAAGCTCGGGATGTGCGTCGATATAGTCTCTCGCGTTGCGCAAAGCCTGTTCGACAAGTGCGGGCGTAGCGTGCATGACGATATCCTTGCGCTCCGTCAGCAGACGCGGCGTGGGATCCCAACCGAGGGAAACGTGCGGGAAATAGGGAGCCTTATAGTCGTTTCCGCAATCTTCCCAAATTTTCTGCATATACGGAATCAATTCACTGTATTCGGTGTGGTCGCTCACAGCACCTGCGCACAGCTGATAGTGCGTGGCACTGTCAATGCCCACAAGGTCTACCGCGTCCTTTACCGTTTCATTGTCGGCGAAAACAGACGGCTTGCGCATGAGCATATCATCCGGCTGACGCAAGGACACCTGTGTGTGTACACCGTCAAAACCCGCACCGATCGCCATATCGTTTAACATATACAGAGCCTTTTTTGCCTTTTCCACACCGCCGATGCCGTCTAAGAAGTTACAGAAATCGTAAATCTGGAACACGGGCTTACCGTCGATTTTATAGTACGAATCGTGCGCGAAATACATTTTGATCACACGGTCGCAAATGGTCTTAAATCCCTCTTCGCCGCGCGTGAAGTCCCAGATGGGTGTGTCCAAATGTGCCGTGCGCTTGTCCCACATGGAGGAAGCCACATGGTTTGCCCACATGACAAAGAACTTCACCTTGTCGTTGTTGCGCGCCTTTAAGTAGCCGTTATCCAGCGTCTGCTCCAAAAACGGACGGTTGTCGAACCAGTACCAGTCGAAGATAAAGACGTTGACGCCGTGGCTTGAGGCGGCCTCAATCTCCATTTCCATAACATACGGGTCGGCCTCGTTGATATAGCCCCACAGCGGCTTGCGCGGCCACTCGTGTCCCTCAAAGCGCGGCTTCATATCCTTTACGGTCTGCCATTCGCCGTAGCCCTCCGGCCAGAACATGCGTGTGCGCGGCTCATCTCCCGTGTAGCTCGGCCAGACAAAGGCCGCAACGTCGTATTTGTTTTTCATTTTGTTTCTCATTCCTTTCGTTTATTTTATCTTTTTTCGGATTCGTTTATTCATCGTCCGAAACGCAGACAAGCGTTCCGTTTTTCTCGTACACCGGGATGAAAACCGGGACTTCTTCCCGTCCGTCAATCGGCGCGTTGGGAGAATGAAGCGACAGATACTTTTTGCCGTCAAGTCCGGTAAAGATCATGCCGTGCCCGCCGTCATAGGGAGTCCCCGACAGCTCCATGCGGTATAAAAGCTCCTTGTCGTGCGACCACACTCCGTCGAGTCTGCCGTTGTCACTGCGCGCGATCGCCTCGCAATAGCCCTCCTTGCCGAAATTCGACCAAAGCATGAGAAGCGTTCCGTCAGGCATGGTGTACATAAAGCATCCGTCGGTCACACCGTTCGTCGCCCACTCCGGGTCATCCGCACGGAACAGCTCGATCGGATCGGAAATCAGGTGCGTCAGATCGTCCGAAAGCTTGGCCGCCGCCATAGTTCCCACTTTATCCGGCATACACACCCATTCGTGTACGAACACCATCCACGGCTGTCCGTCAGGATCGACGTACAGCGTCGCGTCGATGCAATCCCAGTCCTTCGGCGTGGCCGTTCCGTCGGTGATCTCGACAAAGGGGCCTTCGGGCGAAGCGGATTTTAAAATCGTGCAGCCTCGGTGCTCGGTTGCCGACGAATAATAGGTCGTGAACATATAGTACGCGCCCTTGTACGCATGTACCTCGGGTGCCCAGTTCTGCTTGACAAAAGTCGGCGGCGTCACGACGATCTCTTTGTCCACCTTTTCCCAGACGGCAAGATCGCCCTCGCTTTTGTAGCACTGCCAACCGGTTCCGTAGACGTAGTAAACACCGTCCGCGACCAACACAAAGGGGTCACGAAGCTTGGGAATGTTGCTTGTGATCATTTTAAAGCCCATGATATTTTTCCTTTCCGTAAAATTGTTTTTATTCTTCGTAACGCCTATAGCGTTCCTTATCCTTTTCGGTGATCGGCCGCAGTACACGACACGGCACACCGACGGCGATGACGCCCGACGGAATATCCTTTGTCACCACACTGCCTGCTCCGATGACCGTTCCATCGCCGATGGTCACTCCGCCGAGCACCGTCGTACCCGCTCCGATCCAGACGTTGTTCCCCACCTTGATGGGAAGCGCGACCTCCAACCCCTCGTTTCGCTGTTCGACGTCCAAAGCGTGCTCCGCCGTGGTAAACAGGCAGTTGGGCGCGATGAACACATGGTCGCCGAAGGTGATCGGCGCTCCGTCGAGCAGCTGGCAATTGTGATTGGCAAAGAAATAATCGCCGACCTTGGTATTGTAGCCGTAATCGCACCAGAAAGGCGTGTTCACCACCACATTTTCGCCCATACGTCCGAAAATACGCTTCAAAAGCTCCGTTTGCGCGGCGCGATTCGACGGCTTGATCGCATTAAACTTATGACACAGGTCGTTGCAGTACGCAATTTCCGCCACCAGTTCCTCGTCGTAATTGGCGTTGTACAGATACCCTGCGGCGGCTTTTTCTTTTTCGGTCATCGTATACATCCTTTTCTCATCAAGCGTCGATATACTGCGCCTCGTTCTGCGCAAAATGCTTCTTTTTGGTGGTCTGGTAAACGATGAGCATGAGAACGACCGACGTGACCCAAGTCAGCGGCCAGGACACATACAGCATCGGCAGTGTGTGGAAATAGCGGAACACCGTCAAAATCCAGACAATACGAACCGCGCCAACCGAAATAAGCGAAATAATGGTGGGCGGCCAGGACGACCCGATACCGCGCAAGGTACACATCGCCTGCTCGTGCAAACCGCAAATAAAGTAGGTGCTTGCGATGATCTGCAATCGGATCCAACCGTAGCCGAGCGCCTCCATGTCGGTCGGCTCGTAGATCTTCAAGAGGGGCTCGTGGAACACCAGCGCCGCAAGTCCCATCGCCACACCGATGACCGTCGAAAGAATGCAGGAATTGAGCAACACCTTGTCCACACGCTTGTACTGTCTTGCACCGTAGTTCTGTCCCGAGAAATTGAGCGCCGCCTGCGATACCGCGTTCATGGCCGTGTAGATGAAGCCCTCGATGCTGCTTGCCGCCGAGTTACCGCCGACGACCGCCACCGAATCGAACGAATTGACCGCCGACTGGATGAGAACGTTGGAAATCGAGAATAAAAGTCCTTGAATACCCGACGGAATGCCATATTTCAAAACCTTTTTGAGCTTGTCACCGTGAATCTTCAAATCCTTAAATGTCAAGCGGATACAATCTCCCGAACGCACGAGAAGCATTCCGCCGAGCAAGGCGTTGAGTATCGAGCCGATCGATGTTGCGAGCGCAACGCCCGCCACCGACATATGCATGACCACCACGAAAAAGACGTTCAATCCGACGTTGACAATTCCCGTGGCCACCAATATGTAAAACGGCCGCTTGGTGTCGCCCGTGGCACGCAAAATTCCGGCGGCAAAATTGTAAAACAGCATAAACGGCGTGGCGGCAAAAACGATCCGCAAATACAGCGCGGACATGGGAAGAATGTCCTCATGCGTTCCCATGAGCCGCAATGCGTCCTCGACGAACAGGATTCCGAGAAGTCCCACCGCGACACCCGCGATCACGGAAAACAGCACACAGGTGTGCACCGTCTCCGACACGCTCTTTCCGTCGCGCGCGCCATAATACTGCGCCACGCAAATGCAGCCGCCGCCCGCAATGGAAATAAACAGCGTAACGAACAGATTGTACAAAGAGCCCGTCGCCCCCACGGCGGCAAAGGCGTCATGGCTGTCAAACTGTCCGATGACCACAAGATCCGCCGCCGAATACAGTAACTGCAAAAAGTTTGTCAAAATGATCGGAATGGTATACCGAATCATGTTTTTCATCAAAGAGCCGGAGCACATATCGATGTTTTTTCGCGACGTCATAAAATCCCCCTCAATTTTTTTACCTTTTAATGCAGGTAAAAATGTTTCCATTGTGATTATACACGTTTTGGAAAAAAAGTCAAGGGGAAAGCGCCGTTTCGCGCTCAACTTTGCTCTTTATTTACAATTATCCGAGCGACGCTTTTCTTCTTCTCTGCGGCGTTCGTATTTGTGCTTGGTGGCAAGCCCGCCGCGCATATGACGTTCGGCCTTGTGTTCGTCTAAGACGCGGCGCACACGGTCGTACAGCTCCCTGTCCAACTCGTACAGGCGTGTGGTGATATCCTTATGTACGGTCGATTTGCTTAAACCGAAATGCCCCGCCGTTTCGCGCACGGTTCTTCCCGTCTCGTCGATATAGGCGGCACATTCCAACGTTCGTTTTTCGTAATGACTGTAGCGGTGCGGCATACATATTCCTCCGTTTGCGGCATGGATCGATTTTGCTACACTATATGCCACACGGGGGACAAAGTATGTTTTTTCTTTTCGGCCTTTTCGGAAGCCGCCCCGAAAAAGCGTTGTTGTATCCTGCGCAAATGAAAAAAGGCTCTTTTCGTTTTGCAAAACGATTCGGATTTTCACGAAAAATTCAGCCGATTTTCCGCTTTTTTGCATAATCGGATTTTTGATTATGCAAAATGTTTGAACAAGCATTAAATTTTCAGGTAAATTTTCCCGATTCCCTTGCATTTTACGGAAAGTATGTTATAATTATAATGCTTAGAGTTTTGGAGTTCGCGAGAACGACAAGATTTTAACAAGCATAGTTCCCGTCCATACGAAAATAATATATACAGCTTTTGCTGTCATGGAGGTATTTTTGAAATGACTGAAAACAAGTACGTCAAAGAATGGGTCAAGGAGATGGCCGAGCTGACTGCTCCGGACGCTGTTGTCTGGATCACCGGCGAAGAGGATCAGACCGAAAAGCTTCGTGCAGAGGCTATGAAGACCGGCGAGATCATCAAACTCAACGAGGAAAAGCTTCCCAACTGCTATCTGCACAGAACCGCCGTCAACGATGTGGCGCGTGTGGAAAACCGCACCTTCATCTGCACCACCCGCCGCGAGGACGCCGGCCCCACCAACAACTGGATGAGCCCCGACGAATGCAAGGCCAAGCTGCTTCCCCTGTACAAGGGCTCCATGCGCGGCAAGACCATGTACGTTATTCCCTATTCCATGGGCGTTCTCGGCTCCGATTTTTCCAAGATCGGTATCGAATTGACCGACTCCATCTACGTTGTTCTCAACATGCTCATCATGACCCGCGCCGGCAAGGCCTGCCTCGACCAGCTCGGTGACAGTCCCTACTTCATCAAGGGACTTCATGCAAGAGCCGAACTTGACGAAGAAAACCGTTATATCGTTCACTTCCCCGAAGAAAACACCATCTGGTCCGTAAACTCCGGCTACGGCGGAAACGTTCTGCTGGGTAAAAAATGCTTTGCCTTGCGCATCGCTTCCTACTTGGGTCGCAAAGAGGGTTGGATGGCAGAGCATATGCTGATCCTTGGCGTAGAGTTCCCGAACGGCGAAACGAAGTACGTTACCGCCGCTTTCCCCTCCGCTTGCGGAAAAACCAATCTCGCTATGCTGATCCCCCCCGAAATCTACAAAAAGCAGGGGTATAAAGTATGGTGCGTCGGCGACGATATTGCCTGGCTGCGCGTCGG
>CAZYFX010000026.1:0-19428 GCA_964646725.1 uncultured Oscillospiraceae bacterium | reverse complement strand
ATGATCTTTTGCATCTCGGCTTCCAGCTTTTCCAGTACATCGGCCGTGAACGGAATCTCGGTGTCCACATCGTAGTAAAAGCCGTCGGCGATGGAAGGGCCGATCGCCAACTTTGTGTCGGGATACAGACGCTTGACGGCCTGTGCCAAAACGTGCGACGCGGTGTGACGGTAAACCTTGCGGCCGTCCTCGTCGTCAAAGGTCAGAAATTCGATCACGCCGCCCTTTTCGGGAACGCTTGTCATTTCGACGATCTCTCCGTCCAAACGGGCGGCAAGGGATGCGCGGGCAAGTCCGGCACTGATTTTGGCGGCTACGTCGAAAATCTTGGAGCCCTCGGGCATTTCGAGCGTGCTGCCGTCCTTTAAAATGAATGAAAGCATGTGTTATACCTCCGAAAAAATATGATTTGGCAAAATTAAACAAAAAAGCCCCGCACATACCAAAAGTATGTACGGGGCGACAGAAACGGTATCGCGGTTCCACCCGTCTTTAACGGCTTTCGAACTGTGTCGGAAGCGCGTTCTCAAAGTGCCGTAACGTGGCTTTCGCGTCGCGGATTGTGACCTCCGCAAAACTCACGGGTGGTGAAAAAAAGCAAGATTTGAAGCGCTTTCAGCCGCGGCACTTCTCTCTGAACGGACTGCTTTTTTGTGTCCCGATCACGGTTGTTACACTCATTATACTACGTTTACGCGGTTTTGTCAAGAGAAAGAGCGTGTTGTTTACGATTTTCTTTGCACTTTTTCGTAATTTTACCGTTCTTCGGTGAAAAACGTTCCATCCTTATAATACGCCCACGGTCCCGATTCATACAGCCGAATCGGGCCTTCGCTTTCGACCGTACACGGTGACAAAAGCTTGTCGGTGCGTCCGATAACGGCAAAATCGTCGTGAATGGGCGTAAAGGTGTAGAAACGGTAATCGTTTCGGTCGGACAGCGTGAGAGACTTTCTCTCCTCCTTTTTCATTACGAAAAATGTGTTGTTGATATGCTCATATACCGCATAGTCCGTTTCGGACGAATCGGGCAGGTCGAACACATCCGACGGCGAAATGCTTCCGCTCACCGCACCGTTTTCGGCATCCAGATTAAAGACTGCCAGCACACCGGAGTTTTTCACACGGTTTTGAAGTTTGAAAGGCCGCCCGCTCTTTTCCGGGTCTTCCGTGAGACAGTCATAGGTTGGGATTCCCGGACGGTCACAGCGCAATATTTTTCCGTCCTCGTAGCAAAGCGGCATGAGTATGTCGCGTTTACTGCGGTCGAGCATGTCGCTGACATAGACAGGGCCGCCGCTGACAGCGCGTAACAAACTGTTTTTGTTTGCCTGACTGTCATCCGTCCACCACATATCCCAGTCGTTGACATACAGTGCTCCCTGCGCCAGACTCATAAAGGCACATTGCAGGATGTGTTTGGTGAACCAGGCGGCGTTTTCGGGCTGGAAATCGTCGGAACAACGTGAAACGGCACTGCTCGGCCGATTCCAGATGTTTTCGCTTGCACAGCCCATGCAGTTGATCATGCGGTTGCCGAAATGCTTTTGCGTCGAAGCTTCGAGCGCGGTATGCATATCGCGGGAGGCTTCTCCGATCGGACGGGTCTTTTGATAGAAGCGTCGGAAGATGCTCTGATTGTCCACCTTGACGAAGTCCGCACCGCTTTCTTCCAAAAAGGTATGAAAAGCATCGAAAAAGAACGAAAAGCTCTCTCGGTCGGGTGCGGGAATGAAGCGTCCGTCGGAAGTCTTGTACAAATGCTCGTGAAACCGTTCGAAAAGTGCGCTTTCGGGGTCGATGCCGAACCAGTACCCCGTGGTCGGATGCCATATCCCCACCCAGGTAAGATATTCCTTTAGGTCATGAATCGTTTCGGCCAGTCCGTCGGGAAAACGCTTCGGGTCGGCTTCGAAGGAGGCGAGAGGGGAGGAATGCATGAGCTTGAACATCTCCGCGCGCGAAGAATAGCTTTCTGAGCGAAAACGCGGAATATCCGCCCACATATCATCGATAATCGTCCAACGCACCGGAATGTTCTTTTCCTTAAATTCACGGCATTTGGCAAGCAGTCCGTCCCGATCGACACGGATATTGAAAGCATCCCAACTGCACCAGCCGAGATATTCGAACATCTCGGGATATTCCCGCTCTTCGCGCAGTTTGATTGATGTGCCCAATGTCTCGATGACTTTTTTGTACAGTTCCCGCAGAGCACCAAACGGGTCGTCGGTCAGCGTGTAGGCAAAGGCGAGCGCGTCGCAGTCCCGCAGTCCGTCACACTGGGAGAGCAGTCGAGCGCAGAGCGCCTGTTCCGATGCGTCGTAGGACAGAACGCACCGATAAACCTCGGACACGACCGGTAAGATTACTAAAAAGCCGCCGTCATAGCGTGCAATCAGGCATTGTGTTTCGTCCGGCACGTCCGAATAATCGCTTCCGAACAGTGGTTGACACCAGTATTCCGATACGCGCTGAACGGAGCAGATTCCGAGCGGCTCGTCAAGTTCGTCGAAACAGATGTGCGCACCGTCCATGGCGGATAGAGGTGCGTCGGCGCGACCGTGAAGAAAGACAAGACCGCTTCCCGATTCGTCCGACAGATGCTGCACTTCGGTCGGGTGTACGACACCGTTTTCGGAATAAAGCGCGGCGTGAAAATGAAGCATGGCAAATCCTCCTTTTGCTTTCTACTTGAAGCACCTTGAACAGGGCGTGTACTTGCTTCGGGCTTCGGCTTCGGTAAGCTCGATCACACTTTTGCCCTTGATGTAACTGCAACCGGCCTTGTGATACTTCTTTCCGTCGGCTGTCGCGTAATAAACGACACCGGAGGTGATGGTCATGCCCGACGGATCGGTTTCTTCGGCCGTGTCGGTCGTTGCAAAAGCCGTAACGGCCGATTCCTCCGATACATCGGACGTTTCCGACTTCGGAACGGTTTCGGACGGGTCGGCTGTTTTTGTCGAAGTGTTGACCGAAACGGTTTGAGTTTCTTTGTTTGCTTCGTCATCCGCATACAGCGGTGTTTCGGTCAGCAGGGAAGGCAAGATCATGCTTTTGAAGATGAGTGTGATGAGCGCCAGCGCCGCGATTCCCGACACAAGAAACGAGCCGAGCGGATAGAATGTGAAATAGCTGTACAGAAGCCCTTTCTTTTGCACCTGTTTCAGACGGTAGGCAAATTCCGCCGCCTTTTCTTCTTCGAGCGGTGTGCCGCGCACAAGCTCTTCGCCGTTTTGTACGAACAGAATGCGTCCCAATTCGTGCAAAAGCAGATACAGATATTCTTCGTCGGAGACTTCTTTGCGAATAAACACGATACGGTGCTCGCGCGTCCGATAGGTAAAGGCATATTCGCGTAAGGCTGTGTCGAGCACCTCCAAATGAAGCATGAGCCGCTCGGTTTCGTCGGATAAGGACAGCGCCGAATAGCGAATGACGGTGTAGCCCTCGGCACCGAGAATGTTTTTGATCGCCGACGACGTGATCTCGCTTATCGCATATTTGTCGAGCAGTTCGGCACTTACGCGAAGTACTTCGTTTTTCTTTCGAATTGTCATAATTTAAAAATGATAGGTTCCCGGAGCGACGGTGCGTGATTTTCCGTTAAGCACCAGTTTAGCTTCGACGGGAACGGTGATCTCATAGCGTGTTTTTCCGTCCTTGTGATACCATTTGGAGGACACAAGCCCGTGACGTGTGTCGATGGAGGCTTCGAGAAAATCCAAACGGTCGGTGGGGTGCGGCTCGATTCGCAGCTTGGAAAAGCCCGCGCCGTCCTCGGCAATCCGAATGCCGCAGGCCTTTTCGTAGACCCAATCGGCCACCGCGCCGTAGGCGTAGTGATTGTAGGAATTCATATCCTTGCTCCACACTTCGCCCTTTTCGTTGATGCCGTCCCAGTGCTCCCACATCGTGGTTGCGCCGAGTCCCACCGAGAACAGCCAGGACGGGTATTCGGTCTGAAGTAATAATGCATAAGCCGTATCGACATAGCCGTTGTCGCTGAGTGCGTGAAGTAAGTGCGACGTACCGACAAAGCCTGTGGTCAAACGTGTTCCGTTGGCAACGACCAGATCGTTTAGGGTGCGCGCGACGGCCTGCGGTTCTTCGCACAGCCCGAAGCGAAGCGCCAGCGCACATTCGGTCTGGGTGCGGTAGTCGGTAAACTCTTTGCGAAAACGGTTTCGGTGTTCTTCAAACAGAGCCTTAAAATGGCTTCCGTCGCGTCCCACGGCTTCGTGCGCCTTGTAAAGAAGTTCGAGATCGTGCGCCAAAAAGGCGGCGGCGATGAGTTCCTTACGGGTCGAACCCGTATAACTGCCCTCCGGTGCGTCCAAGCCCAACCAGTCGCCGAAATGGTGAATATATCCCTTTTCAAGTACGGTTTCGGTATATCTTGTCATAGCGGGGAGATGCTTCTCCAAAAGAGTTTTGTTCCCGTAGGCTTGATATACCTGCCACGGAACGATCACGGCTGCGTCCGACCATGCTTCGGACTGTTCTGTCGATTCGGACGGACTCGGATTCGGAACAATCCGACCGATTTTTCCGGTTTCTTCGATCTCGGCGCAAGCATCCCCTAACCATTTGGCATAAAAGCGTTCGGTATCGAAATTGTAGGTCGCCGCGTTGACGAACACCTGTGCGTCGCCCGTCCATCCCAAACGCTCATCGCGCTGGGGACAGTCGGTCGGCACGTCCACGAAATTACAGCGCTGTCCCCAGAAAATGTTGGAAAACAGCTGATTGAGCGCCTTGTCGGAGCTTACAAGGTGACCGGTCTTTCGAATGTCCGAATAAATCGCAATCGCCGTGAAGCAATCGGGCGAAAAGGTGACCGAAGCGGGGAAGGAGTCCACGCGCACATAGCGGAAGCCGTAGAAGGTAAGGCGCGGTTTGTAGGTCTGGTCACCGTCGCGGCAAGTGTAGATATAATCGCACTTGGCACTGCGGTAGTTTTCGTTGTAGAAATTGCCGTCCTTGTCCAAAATTTCGGCAAACGACAGCGACAGCACTTCACCTGCTTTAGCATCGGTCAGACGAATTTCGGGATATCCCGTCAGATTCTGTCCGAAGTCGAGCACCGTTTCGCCGCGCGGCGTGGTGATGACCTCGATGGGCGCGAAACGCTCATGTTCTGCGACCTTTTCGCCTTCCTGTGGGATGAGCATGTCGGTCGAAGCCGTATCGTCCACCGATACGGGAACAAAGTCGTGCGGCTCGACACGGGCATCAAAATGTTCACCGTCGTAAAAATCGGAAAAGAGTACGGGGCCTGTTCCGCATACCCAACTTTCGTCGGTCGGGATGCTTTCGATCGTTCCGTCCGCATAGACGAGCGTCAGACAGCCGATGATTTCCGCGTCCCACGGCATATTCCGCGCCTTTTCGCTGTGATGGCGGAGAATGCGGCCGTGATACCAGCCCTCGGCAAGCGTGACATCCAATGTGTTTTCGCCCGCTTTGACAAGTTTGGTCACGTCATAGGACTGTACCTGCAAGCGTTTGGAATAGACCGTCCAACCGGGAGCGAGAATGAAGTCTCCGATGCGCTTACCGTTCAACGTTGCATAATATACGCCTTTACC
Source organism: uncultured Oscillospiraceae bacterium (assembly GCA_964646725.1). GTDB lineage: Bacteria > Bacillota > Clostridia > Oscillospirales > CAG-382 > UMGS882. Next base: position 13,834 of record CAZYFX010000026.1, on the reverse strand, counting down.
GGTAAGCTCAAGAACGGCCATCATTGGTTTAGGGGGGATTGTGTTCGCATCAAGTGGGAGGGTAAAGGTCTTTCGAAAAACGGGGCAGACGTTGCTGTCGGCGGCGAAGTCCGCGCGGATGAATCGTGCGTCTTCCAACATATATGCTTTCTCCTTTCGGCTGTTCGAGCGTTTTTTATATTACGTAGGCTTCTGCCAACATTATAATCAAAGCGCGGTGGTTCGTCAAGAGCTTTTGCACATTTTGTGCAAAAAACTATTGCTTTTCGAAAGCGAATATGGTATAATATAACCGTAAGAAACCGATGACAAACACCGACGAAAAGGAATACCCCATGAAATATTTCGACAAGCTGTCGGACGCGGTGACTCAGGCGTTCGAAAAGCGCGGAGTCGATACCGATTCCCTCAAATACTGCGTCAAAAGCGACTTAGCCGGTGACGGCTGCTATTACGATGTCTACATAACCTTTGACGAGAAGCATCTATACCTTTTATCCGGCTACGACCGTTTGGAAAAGCACGGACGGCATTTTGAAAACGGCTTCGATTTTGTCGCCTACGACGAATGCGAGATCGAAAAGATCGAGCGGCTGTATGTCGATCGCTATGCCTTTACGGCGCGCCTTATGGCAAAAATGACGGATGGAAGCGACCGTGAGCTTGCCCGCTTTTCGGTGGGCTTCGGCGAAAAATTCGAACAGTTCTGCCGTCGGTTCGACTGCTTGAAAAAGGGGGAAGTACCGGACGATTCCGTCTTAGAGGACAAGCATCTGTTCTGCCCGAAATGCGGCGAAAAATATCCCGACCCCTCCAGACGCTATTGTCCGCACTGCACCAAGCGCTCCGGACTGTTCAAGCGCCTTATGGGGCTGTTTGTCGGCTATAAAAAACAGATGCTTATCATTTTGGCGACCATCTGGGCGGCGGTCGCGCTTCAGCTGATTGCGCCCTATTTCGGAACCAAGCTGTTATACGACGATGTGTTGACCGAAGGCGGTCGGCTGTACGGCGAAATCCTGTACGTCATTCTTTGCATGGCGGCGTTTTCCTTCGTCTCCATGCTGCTTCAGATCGTTTCGGGTGTGATCGTCAGCCGTGTGACCCCGCCGGTCATCCATTCGCTTCGTGTGCGCATTTTCGAAAAAATGCAGAATCTGTCGCTTGCCTTTTTCTCCAACAAGCAGACCGGCTCCCTTATGGGGCGCGTGGACAGAGACAGTCGTGACGTGTACTCTTTTATTGTGGATATTATGCCGCAGCTGTTGTCCAACTCGGTCAAGGTGATAGGACTTGTGATTTTGATGCTTCACATCAATCCGATTTTGGCGTTAAGCATGTTCGGCGTGGTGGCGGCGGTCATTGCCATCGAATTTTTCTGGTTTCGAGGGCAAAAGCGTCTGTGGCGCGGTCGGGATGTGGCGCGGCGCGGCGTAAATGCCGTGCTGTCCGACGCGGTCAACGGACACCGCGTGGTCAAAGCGTTTGCGCGTGAAGGAGAAGAAATACGGCGCTTCGGCGGTAAAAACGACGCGCTGTATACGGCGGAATACAACCGCGACCGCCGCAGTGCGCACTTCTTCCCCATTCAAGAGGGCATCTACGGCATTTTCAACGGACTGATCTATTGCTTGGGCGTATACTTTGTATTGACCGAGAAGCTGGCGTTCGGCGGACTGACGCTTCTCATCAGTTATTTCGGTATCATCTGGGGGCCTATGTACTTTTTCATGTACATGGGGGACGAATGGGCACGGTGTCTCGATGCGGCCGGCCGCATTTTTGAAATCTTGGACAGCGAGCCGACCGTCAAACCTCCGGAAGAACCTGTTCCCGTACCGGGCGGAGAGCTCCGCGGAGAAATTGAGTTTAAAGACGTTTCGTTTGAATACGAAGCAGGCCGTCCCGTTTTAAAGGAGCTGTCCTTCCGCACCGAAGCCGGACATTTCACCGGGCTTGTCGGAAAGACCGGAGCGGGAAAATCCACCACCATCCAACTCATCTCCCGCATGTACGACGTGACCGGCGGCGAGATCACCATCGACGGAATCCCAATCAAGAAAATATCCTTTGACGTTCTTCGCAAGAGCATCGGCGTAGTGTCGCAGGAAACGTACCTCTTTATGGGTACCATCGCCGACAACATTCGCTATGCCCGTCCCGACGCCTCCATGGAGGAGGTCATCGAGGCCGCCAAAAACGCGGGAGCGCACGATTTCATCCTGAAGCTTCCCGACGCTTACGACACCGTGACCGGAAGCGGCGGCGTGAGTTTATCCGGCGGCGAGAAGCAGCGCATTTCCATTGCCCGCGCCCTCATTCAAAAGCCGCGCATTTTGATTTTGGATGAAGCGACGGCCGCCATGGACACCGCCACCGAACGCAAGATTCAAAACGCCATCGACCGCTTAAAGGAAGGACGCACGGTTATCGCCATTGCGCACCGACTGTCCACGCTTCGTGATGCGGACACGTTATATGTCATCGAGAACGGACGATTGGCCGAGAGCGGCACGCATTCCGAGCTGATAAGTACGCGAGGAAAATACTACGAGCTGTACAAACTGCAATCCGAAGCTTTAAAGGCCGTCGGCATCGAATAAAAAACGAGAACCGTCGGCAAACGAAAGGAAAAAGCATGAAAGACCAAGAAAGACCGGGAGCTCCCGCTCCCTTTGACGAACCGGATGACCGCTTAGTCATCTTAGAGCCGCAAAAGGTCGCGTTCACGCGCGAAAAGGACGGCTATTTGTCCCTTGACTACGACGAAAAGCACTACGACCGCGTCACGCTCACACGCCTTGTTCCCTTTGAAAGCGACGAGGAGTACATCGGTGTCAGCTTCCGAAAGGGCGAGGACGAATGGCGGGAGATCGGCGTACTGCGTTCGCTGTCGCTTCTTATGCCCGAGCAGGCGCAAACGGCACGGGAGTATCTGGCCTACAAATACTATATTCCCGAAATTTTAAAAATTCGCAAAATTACGGACAACCGTATGGGCTATCTGTTTTTGGATGCCGAAACTTCGGCCGGAAGCAAAAAAATCGCCGTGAACGACTGGTGGCACAATTTCCGCTTCATTCACGGAAATATGTTAAGCCTTACCGATGCGGACGGAAACCGCTACCGTATCAGCGATCTTTCGAAATTCGATCGGGCAAGCTATGCTAAGCTCGAACTGTTTATCTGACGGAGAAAAAACATGAATTTAAAGGTTTCCTTTCCTGTCGGCGTAAAGTCCTCCTCCGTGGTGTTTTCACTGCCCTTTGACATCGGCGGCACGGACGCGAACGTTCGCACGCACGGTCATGTGACGGTGACACACACGCATATGGCGATCTACGAAAACGACAGAAAAACAAAGGAATATGCGCTGTCCATGCTCGAAAGCGTCGAGGTGCGTGAGCTTGTCGGCGCATCCATGCTCTGCGTGGTGACGACCGACGGCGAAGAGGAATGCGTATGCACCTTCACGCAAAGCTTCTTCTTTAAATACGCCGAGCTTGCCAAAATACTGCAATACCGCCTCAAAACCGGTGTCTTGACCGAACAGACCGACGCACCCGAAGCTACCTGCCCCAAATGCGGTGCCAAACTCGGTGCATCGGGCGTGTGTGTGTTCTGTTCGGCAGGCAAAAGCGTGTACTTAAAGCTTCTTATGCGGCTTCGTCCGTACCGTGCGCGTTTTATCCTGTCGCTTGTCTGCACCTTTATGCTGTATGCCATCGATGTGGTCGTGCCGATCTTCCAGCGCACACTCATCGACGATCTGATCGTGCCGAACAACCGCGATATGGCACTGTTTTTCAAGGTGACCGTCTGCATCCTTGCGGCGCGCGTGTTCAGCCTTGTGTTCCGAGCGCTCCAAGACAATCTCAACTATAAAATATCGGCGGCCTATGGGCGCGATCTGCGTCGGGACATCTTTGCCAAAACGCAGACGCTTTCCATGAGCAACGCTTCGCGCCGCACACCGGGCGAGCTCATCAGCCGCGTATCCTCCGACGCCTCCAATGTACAGGATTTCATCACACGTCAAGGCAAGGAAATGATCTTACAAACCGTGTCGCTTGCGGCACTTCTTGTCATCATGTTTGTCACCAACGTGCGATTGGCGCTTGTAATCGTTCTTCCGCTTCCGCTTGCCGTGTTTCTGTCGGCCAAATCCTACACCTCCATGCATGTGCGCTACGGGCGCGTATGGCGAAAGGATGTCCGCGCAAGCGAACGCCTTCACGACGTACTGCACGGCATTCGCGTGGTCAAAAACTACGGCTGTGAAAAGCGCGAGGTGGATATGTACGAAAAGGCGTCCGGCGAATGGGTCAAGGCCATGACCGACGCGGAATGTGCGTGGTATCTCGTCCAACCGCCCATCAACTACCTGTTCAGCATCGGCGAGTATCTGGCATTGTTTTTCGGCGGCAGCATGATTCTGGGACGGCAGATGCAGTTGGGTGAGCTTGTGCAGTTCACCACCTATGTTTCCATGCTGTACGGGCCGGTGCAGTGGTTGGTCAGCCTGCCGCGCGTGCTGGCTTCAGCCGCCGTAAGTGCCGGAAAGGTGTTTGAATTATTGGAAGAACAGGACGATCTTCCCGACGCCAAGGAACCCGAGGACATCGATATCCGAGGCGATATCGACTTCGACCGCGTGTATTTCGGCTACAAGGCGTACAATCCCGTGCTCAAGGACGTGAGCTTTTCCATTCGCAAGGGCGAAATGATCGGAATCGTCGGACATTCCGGCGCGGGAAAATCGACGCTCATCAATTTGGTCATGCGATTGTATGACCCAACGGGCGGTTGTGTGCGCATAGACGGGCATGATCTTCGCGACATTTCGCAAAGTTCGCTTCGTTCACAGGTGGGCGTGGTGCTCCAGGAAACCTTCCTGTTCAACGGCTCGGTGCTTGAAAACATTCGCTACGCCAAGCCCGACGCGACCTTTGAGGAAGTCGTCCGCGCCGCCAAGACCGCGCACTGTCACGAGTTTATCACCCGTATGCCGGACGGCTACGACACGGTGGTCGGCGAACGCGGCTACAATCTGTCGGGCGGTGAGCGTCAGCGTGTGGCCATCGCGCGCGCGATTTTACACGACCCGAAAATCATCATTTTGGATGAAGCGACGGCTTCGCTCGATACCCACACCGAAAAGCAGATTCAAGAAGCACTTGCCGAGCTGACCAAAGGACGCACGACCATTGCCATTGCGCACCGCTTGTCCACGCTGTCCGGTGCGGATCGTCTGATCGTTTTGGACAAAGGACGTGTAGCCGAGGTCGGAACGCACAACGAGCTGATGGCACGCGACGGTGTATACCGAAAGCTCGTTCTGGCACAGCGCCGCACGGCTAGTCTTGCGCCGGGTGGACCCGGAGGGCCGGGTGGGCCGCCGCCGCATTAAAGACATATACGTTGTCAAAAAAGCAAAGTGTCCCGGAGCACTTTGCGGCAGCTCCCGAAAGCGGTTGAAATCAAGCTTCTTTCGGGAGAATTTTTATGGCACTTGTGTTTTTTCACGATTAACACTTGAAAAAAACTGTCTGCCGATATATAATATAGTCAGTAAAGAGTATTGTACAAGGGAGTCATGCGTATGATAAGCAGTACGCCGCAGATCATGCAGAAATTGGAGAAATGGCTGTTTGACGAAAAAATCGCTTCGCCGCTCGAATTGATGCGCCGCGCTGCCGGGCAGATGTATTTGCACATCAAGGCGCGTCTTTGCTCACCGGATTCGGTGGTCATTTTGTGCGGTAAAGGCAACAACGCCGGTGACGGGTACGAGCTTGCCCGTCTTATGCTCAAAGACGGTGTGAACGTTCTGTGTGCCGCCGTGTTCAATGTGCCGCCGACCGTCGAGCCTGCTTATACTTGCTATAAAGCTTATGTGGACGAGGGCGGAACGGTGATTTCCGACCTGCGAAAAATCACCCAAAAGCTGTGCGCCGCAAGCGTTATTGCCGACGCGGTGTTCGGCATCGGCTTTCGCAGCTCGATCGAAAAGGACAGTGAGCTGTATTCGCTTCTCGACGAAGCCAACCGTTCCCGCGCATTCCGTGTGGCGTTGGATGTGCCCAGCGGTGTGCACAGCGACGACGGCAGTGTGGGCAGTATAGCCTTTGTCGCCGATCTGACCGTCACGGTCACAGCTCCCAAAATCGGGATGTTCTCTTATCCGGCGCGTTTGTACTGCGGCACGGTCATAACGGCCGATATCGGCATATCGCCCCGCCTTCTTGAGAAATATAAGGCGGAAAACCTCGGCTTTGTGCCGGATGACGACTATATTACGCGGACGCTCCCCGAGCGTTCGGAGGTCTGCAATAAGGGCGATTTCGGAAAGTTGCTGTGCTTGTGCGGAAGTACGCATATGACGGGTGCGGCGGTTTTGTCCGTCGGTGCGGCACTTCGCACGGGAGCGGGGCTTGTAACGCTTGCTTCCGAAGCCAAGGTGCTCGATTGTGTGCGTCTTGCGTATCCTGAGCCGATCTATAAAACCATCGCATGGGAGAATGCGAAAACGTTGGAGGATCTGTGCGACAATTTACCCGTCTATACCGCGATTTTAGCCGGATGCGGATTGGATCGTTCGCCCGAACGTGTCGGTCTGTTGGAAAGGATCATAAAAAATACAGATGCGCAGTTGGTTTTGGATGCGGACGGCATAAACATGATCGCTTCCCACATAGAATGGTTGCGGGAAGCGAAAAAAACGCCGATCTTAACGCCGCATCCGGGTGAATTTGCCCGTCTGACAGGACTTGAGGTCGAATATATCAACGACAATCGGATCAAATGTGCCGTCGAGTTTGCCGCAAAACATGCCTGTATTCTGGTTTTGAAGGGGGCAGGGACGATCGTTGCCGCGCCGAACGGACGCTTTGCCGTCAATCGGACGGGAAATGCGGGACTTGCCAAGGGCGGAAGCGGTGATGTTTTGGCCGGACTTATCGCGGGACTTGCCGCACAGCCTGCCGTTGATGCGTTCGACGCGGCGGTCTGCGGCGTTTATCTGCACGGCAAGGCGGCGGATGTTTTGAAGTCGCGCTCGTCGGCCTACGGCCTTTTGCCGTCCGAAATTGCCGAAGAGGTCGGGCGTATGCTTCCTTAAAGAAAGGAGCATACCGGTATGAAAAACGTCGGAAGAGCTTGGTTTGTGCTTGCGGTGCTTGTATCGGCCGCACTGTTCGGCGGTTGTGCAAGGGACTGCGGAAAGGAGCGCCTGTGTCAGGCGTTGTATTCGCCTTACGAAGCGCTTTCAAGCGTCGTGCTCGAAAGCGGAGAACGTTCGATTACATTGCAGACCCATCTTTCGCATACGTCGGAGGGCGTGCGTATGGACATTCTGTCACCCGAGCCGTACGATGGGATCAGCGCCGAGAGCGTATGCGGCGAAAACGAACTGCTCAGCCTTGCCTACGACGGCATTCGAGCCGAGCTTCCCAAAAGCGACTTGGAATCGTTGGGGCTTGTGCTGACACTTTTGTCGGATGCGTCGGTGAACGCCCTCGAAGCACAGCCGCGCACGGCGTTCGTTCCGTTTGAGGAGGCCTCGGCGCAGACACTGTATCAGGTGACGTTTGTGTATGACGAAGGAACCTATACGGCCGTCTACGACGTTGACACGGGCATACCGCTTTTGTTGGGACTGCAAACGGAGACATCGTCGGTCGAGCTGCATATCGAAAAGTTCAAATAGCTTCAACCGTCCTTTGTGCGGCGCTCAAAAAAGAAATAAAGAAAACGGAAAGAGGAAACAGCTTGCTTTTACATACGGATGAGAAAAAAACGCGCGCGGTCGTTCATTTGAACGCGATCGCCGCCAATTATCGCCATACGGCAGCTCTTTGCGCTCCCGCCAAGGTCGCGGCGGTGGTCAAGGCCGATGCTTACGGTCACGGTGCGCCGGCGGTCGCAAGGTGCCTAAGCGCCGAGGGGTGTGATTTTTTCACGGTGTCCGGGATCGATGAGGCGTTGGAGCTTCGTCGGAGCGGCATTGCGGGAACGGTATTGGTGCTCGGCTATATATTGGACGATTTTCTGGAAGAAGCGATCGCAAACGACATTTCTTTGGCCGTGGATACCGTCAGTCATTTGGAGACGATTTTACAGACAGCCGCCGACCGCACGGTCAAGCTTCATATCAAGCTGGATACCGGCATGAATCGCACCGGCTTTGCCGCCAAGGATGTTTTGGAAAGCGACGTTCTCTGCGATGAGCTGATTCGGGTGGTGAAGCTCATTTCGGAGCACAAAAACGCGGTCTGCGAGGGCGTTTTTTCGCATTTTGCCATGGCGGATGAGCCGGACGGCGCTGCCTATACGCGAAAGCAATACGAGCGCTTCTGTCGGACGGTGGAAAAACTGGCCGCCTTGGGTCTGCATCCGACTTATCGTCATATTTGCAACAGTGCCGGTATCGTCCGCTTCCCGGAAATGCATCTGGATGCGGTGCGTATGGGTGTGACGCTGTACGGCTGCGGCGGTTTGGACGCGGCCTGCCGTCCGACGATGGATTTCAAGACGCGGATCATCAACATTCATACCGTTTTGCCCGGTGAAAGCGTCAGCTACGGCTGTGTGTACACCGCCGACAAGCCGCGCCGCATTGCGGTCATCGGGGCGGGGTATGCCGACGGTTTAAAGCGCTGTTTGTCGGGACGCGGGTGCGTTCTGTGTCACGGAAAGCGCGCACCGTTGGTCGGCCGCATTTGTATGGACATGGCTATGATCGACGTAACGGATATTCCCGAAGCGTGTGTGGGTGATGATGCGGTTTTGTTCGGGCACGACGGAAGTGCGTTTTTGGCGGTCGAAGAGGTCGCCGCGCTGGCGGATACCATTCCGTATGAAATCCTTTGCGCCGTCTCCGCGCGTGTGCCGCGTGTCTATGTGTCGGATGATAATGAAACGAATCGATGAGAGGGTAGGGAATATGTGGATACTTTTGGCTTTTCTGTCGGCACTGTTCGCGGCGTTGACTTCGATTTTGGCAAAGGTCGGTATCGATGGCGTCAATTCGCATTTGGCAACGGCGATCCGTACCTTAGTCGTGGTCTTTATGTCCTGGGGCATGGTTTTTTTGACTCATGCGCAAAGCGGATTGGAAGCGATATCCCGCAAAAGCTGGTTGTTTCTCATCCTTTCGGGACTTGCGACCGGTGCATCGTGGCTGTGCTACTACAAGGCCTTGCAGTTGGGAGAAGCGTCTAAGGTCGTGCCGATCGATAAATTGAGCGTGGTGTTGACGCTCATCCTTGCTTTCGTTTTTCTGCATGAAGAATTCACCGTGAAATCGCTTGTGGGGTGCATTCTCATCGGAGCGGGAACGCTTGTGATGGTTTTGTAAAAAGTGCGTTTCTGTGATTGTGCAAACGGCAGCAATAACGGAAAGTATGAAAAATGTAAAAAACGCGCACAGTCACGAACGATTGTGCGCGTTTTTGCAAGCTGACGATGAAGCTTGTTCAATCTGAACATGATGCGTCCGTTATGAATGCTCCTCCATAACGCTGCGTAATCCCACAACGTCTTCGACCGGAAGCGAAAAGACGGCGGCTCTGGCATCGGTCGTCGGCCCCGCCTTTTCGACGATGGCGCGCATGATGGCGTCCTTGTCCTCGTGGCGCGTCACAATGTACAGTATTTCCTTTTCGGCGGCAATGGAGACACCGAAAAACTTGGCGGTAAATTCGTTGGCCGTTCCCTTGGCGTGAACGACCGTTCCGCCGCCGGCGCCTGCCTCGCGCGCCGCGTCCATGACCATATCGGAGCAGCTCTTTTCCGCAATGACTGTGATGAGTGCATATGCATAATCCTTCAATTCGTTCACCTCATTTGTTTCGTTTTCGAAGGCTTCCTGTCCCTCGGTCAGATATTTCACGCTGGCAATACCGGCCAAACCGTTCATCGGGACGGAAAGCGCTATGCCGGTTCCGGGCAGATTGATGCCCATTCGACTGACAAGCCCGCCGAAAAGCCGCGGCACCTGTGCGGAGTGGACGGCGGCGGTCAGCATGACCTTTTCGTTGCGCTCCAAGCCCAGATAGTCCAAAATGCTTTTGGTGGCCGTGCCGAGACAGAGTGTGGAAAACACGGTGTGAATGCCGTTGTTTCGATAATACTCCTGATAGGCTTCTTCAAATTCGCGCCCCAATATATTGATTACCAGGCTGAATTTACTCATAAATCAAATCCGTTCCTTTCGATCCTGTTGTAGTGCGGTCGTATGGGTCATTCGATGATCTCGCTGTCCGAGAGCTGTTCCTTGACAAGCGCTTCGCGTTTCTTTTCTTCGGAGCCTGCCTTGAGCTTGTAGAACAGGCCGAGTATCTGAATGGTGATGAGCGGCGTCATGGCAACCATGGCGACCACGCCGAAAGCATAGGTCACCACGTCCCGTCCGCAGGCGGTACAGGCTCCCATGGCAAGCGGCAGTAAGAAGGTCGCGGTCATGGGCCCGGAAGCTACGCCGCCCGAGTCAAAGGCGATGGCGGTAAAGATCGGCGGTACGAAAAAGGACAGCACGATGGCGATCAAATACCCCGGTATCAGAAGATACATGATCGGAATTCCGACCACGATGCGGAGCATGGAAAGCCCGACCGACACCGCCACGCCGATGGAAAGACTTGTGGTCAGCGCTTTTTTCGGGATCGCACCCGAGGTCATTTCGTATACCTGCTTGTTGAGAACATGCACGGCCGGCTCTGCCGTTACGATGAAATAGCCGATGAGCATTCCGATGGGGATAAGTATCCAACGATAGGACAAAGCACCCAATTGCTGACCGATGTAGTTACCCACCGGCATGAAGCCGACATTCACGCCCGTCAAAAACAAAACCAATCCGACATAGGTGTACAAAAAGCCGACGGCGATACGGATAAGCGAATCTTTTTTTAAACGAAGCTTGGCTAACTGAAAAACAAGGAAAAACAGCATGATGGGCAACAGCGCCATCGTCACTTCGGATATGTATTCCGGAATAGCCTCCGAAAACAGCTTCCACAGCTCGCGCGAGTTTTCCACATCGGGAATTTCGACCGGTGTGTACGCGCTCTCACCGGGGTTGAACACAAGTCCCAAAATGAGCACAGCCAGAATCGGCCCGACCGAGCAAAGCGCGACCAAACCGAAGCTGTCGTTTTCGGCGTTTTTGTCGGCACGAATGCCCGAAACACCCACGCCGAGTGCCATAATAAACGGAACGGTCATGGGGCCCGTGGTCACGCCGCCCGCGTCAAAAGCCACCGAAAGAAATTCCTTCGGGACAAAAGCGGCAAGCGCAAAAACAACGGCATAAAAAGCGATGAGCATGTAGGACAGGCGAAGTCCGAACACAATGCGAAGCATTGCGACAACAAGGAAGATGCCGACGCCGGCCGCAACGGAGAACACAATGATGTTGTTGTCGATGTTCGGTACCTGCTCGGCAAGCACTTGTAAATCGGGCTCCGATATGGTGACGAGTGCTCCCACAAGGAAGCTGACGATCACGATCAGCGGCAGATTACGCGATTTGGTGACGGCCGACCCGATATGTTCGCCGACGGGTGTCATGGAAAGGTCGGTACCCAGCGTGAACAGTCCCATACCGACAATCAGCATAACTGCGCCGACCAGAAAGGCCATAAGCAGGTCATTGGGAACCGAAATGACCGAGAAGCAGAGCAGAAAAACGATGACGGTGATGGGAAGTACCGAGCGCAGGGATTCCTTCAATTTAGGCATGAGAATGGTTTTGGTGCGAAAAAGCAATGGCATGACCTCCTTGAATGATGATTCTATCCTTATTATACAGAATATATGCCATCGATTGCAAGAAAAAACGTCTGAATAGTGTGTGAATATTTAAACAGAGCCGTACCCATCTTCGGATACGGCTCTTTGTCATGTCTATGCAACAAGCACACTAAAACTTTGCGATTTTTTCCAATATTTCCTCCACGTCCTTGGGTGTGGCCTTGCGCGGATTGGTTTGAGTGCATGCGTCGGCAAGCGCACTTTCGACTAAGAAATCCTTGACCTTTTCGTATTGCGAACGCGTAACTCCGGCGTCACCGAGCGTGGTGGGGATTTTCAACAGACGTTGAAATTCTTTGATACGCTGAATCATATTGCGTACGCCGATGTCCGGGCTGTTGGCCGGATATCCCAACCGACGCGCCAGCATTTCCAGCTTATCGGCGGTTTTGCAGTCGTTCTTGACGCAGAATTTGATATCCAATTCCGCGTTGTAGTACAGCACATGCGGCAAAAGCATGGCGTTGGCACGTCCGTGCGGAATGTGGAACTGAGCGCCGAGCGCATGGGCGATACCGTGGTTGATGCCGAGGCTCACCTCGTTGAAGGCAATGCCCGCAAGGCACGAAGCAGTGTGCATTTTGGCGCGCGCCTCCAAATCGTTCCCGTTTTTGTAAACGGCAACCAGATTCTCGGCAACCAATTCGACGGCCTTTTCGGCCAAGGCGTCGGAAAAATCGTTGGCTTCGGTGGAAATGTAAGCCTCCAGCGCATGGGTCAACACATCAAAGCCGGTGTCGGCGGTAATGGCCGGGGGAACGCTTTTGACCAATTCCGCGTCAAGCACGGCGATCTCCGGAAGCATACTTTCATCCACGAGCGGAATTTTCTTTCCGGCGGCCGTATCCGAAATGACCGAAAATTGCGTGACTTCCGAGCCGGTGCCGCTGGTGGTGGGAATGGCGATGAGCTTGATGTTTTTTCCGTAGTGCTCACGGATGATCATGAGCGTGGATTTGGCCGCGTCGATCGCGCTACCGCCGCCCAAAGCAAAAACCGTATCGGCTTGCACATCCATCACAAATTTAACGGCCTGCGAAATCAGCTCGACCGGCGGGTCGGGCTTAACATCCGAAAAAACGGAAATATTCCGACAGGCGCTCATATAACTCTTTACCGCGTCGGCCGTGCCGCTCGAAACCATAAAGGCGTCGGTAAACAGGACGGCGCTCTCACTTTCAATGTTTTTCAAGACGCCGAGTGCGTCGTTTCCGAAAATAATATCGGTTTTCAGCTTAAATCGTTTCATAAACGGAAAAATCCTTTCCTATGGAAGAGCCCGTCGGACGGGCAGGGACAACGTTTCAATAATACAGCTCCACGCCGTTTCCGGCAAAGTAGCTTTTCCATTCCTCGGACGGTTCGGTGTCGGTGACGACCGCGTCGATATCGCCGACCTCGGCGAAGCGAACAAAAGAGGTCTTATCGAACTTCGTGTTGTCTACCGCGAGGAATACTTTTTTGGCCGAGCGGATAAAAGCTTTTTTGATCTGCGCATTGTAATCGCGTGTGTCGGTAATGCCCTTGACCATATCCAGACCCTTGCAGGAGATGACCGCCAAATCGACATTGTATTCGTCGATGACGCTTTCGGCCTGCCGCCCTGCAAAGGAAAGGCCGTTGCGGACAAATTCGCCGCCGGTGGAAATGATGCGCCAGTCGCTCTTGGCGGGAATTTCGAGCAATATTTCGATCGAATTGGTGATGAGCGTGATGTTGCTTTTTTCCGCAATGCTTTTGACGGTAAACAGCGCCGTCGTACTGGAATCGAGCAAAAGGTAGTCGCCGTCCTTGATAAGTCGGCCGATGATATCGGCAATGTACTTTTTGCCTTCGACGTTGGTCTGCTTGCGCACGGTAAAGGGAAGATCGACATTCAAGCTGTCGTTTTTCACCGCACCGCCGTAGGTTTTTTTGGCAAGTCCCTCTTTTTCGAGCTTGTCGAGGTCGCGACGAATGGTTTCCTCGGTGACATTGTAATACTGCGCAAGATCCCCCACAATCACTTTCCCTTCAAGGG
>CAZYFX010000025.1:1602-19550 GCA_964646725.1 uncultured Oscillospiraceae bacterium | reverse complement strand
GCTCATTTGCGGTATTTTTAATGCCATTCATTAGGTTATCGAACAGGTCTATTGTATTTCAATTTATCTATTTCTTTTTTGCAGAAATAAATCGGTTTATCTCTACCAAAAAGCCAGGAAATTCTTATAGCTTCTGAAATCTGCTCCGCTACTTCCTTTTTCTGTTCATCTATGTCGGCTTGCCTTGCTTGTTCTTGTTTTCTTTTTTCTTTTTGCAAATATTCATCTTTTCCTCGGTTAAACAAATTTATACATTCTTTTTCATCTGTCATAACACCATTACTTTTGGCTATCAGATAAATCCTTGCTTTATCGACTTTAGAATTTAAGTTAGTTATACCCTCTTCTTTGCACTTTAAATAAAACTCGTAATCTGTCATATAGTCTTTCATCCTCGCTAATATCCACATAATTGTGATTATGTGGAACAAATTAAATATCAAGTGTCGCTAACACATCATTTGCGAAACAAAAACAAGACCGATTTTGAAAAGTTTTTTAATCGGTCAATTTGTGACGCCCTTTTTTGTGCAAATAGTAGATTTTTCAAAAATAATCATAAAAACTATTGACTATTATACGCCTATAGACTATAATAAACATGTAAAAGGTTCCACATAATCACAATTATGTGGATTTTTTATTTCAGCAACGCAAAAGCCCCAATTTTTGTATCTGTCTGCGGCAATCCTCGCCGGTGCTCATTGTGTAGATTCTTGTGGTGTTTACCGATGAATGTCCCAAAATGTCGGCAAGGCGGACGATATCTTTTTCCTGACTGTAATATGTACGGGCAAAAAGGTGTCGGAAATTATGAGGAAAAACCTTTTCCCTGCTCACTCCGGCACGGTCGCACAATGACTTTAACATTTTCCAAACATAGCTTCTGTCAAGCGGTTTCCCTGTTCTTGTTACGAACACGGAGCCGCTTTTTATCTTGTTATCTTCGATATACCTTTTCAGCCTTTTGCAAAGCTCCTTCGGCAAAATCACAACTCGCATTTTTCCCTTACAATCGATTACCGCCTGTCCCGATTTTATCGCCGAATCGGTAATGTAACGAAGCTCGGAGATTCGTATCCCCGTGCTGCCAATCGTTTGCAGTAGGTAATACAGCTTCTGATTTTTCTTTTTCGCCTCCGTCAAAAGTCTCTCATATTCCGCTTTTGTCAGTTCCTTATCCTTACCGACAAAGATTTGTCGTTGGATTTTCAGCGTTTTTATCTGTATGTCGTACCGATTCAGAAATCCAAAAAAGCAATTCAACGAAGATATTGCAGCATTTACACTTGTGGGAGCATATTTTTCGCAAAGCTCCTTTTTGTACTCCACAGCAACGTTTTTCGTCACCTCTCTGCCGTTCAGCCACTTTATGAAAAAACAAACGTCGCGGACATATTTTTCTACGGTATTTTCGCTCTTTTCCTCGCAGGTCAAATACTCCTTAAACTTCAAAATTGCCTCGCCGGTGATTTTACCCATTCTAATCAGCTTCCTTTCTTTCGGTATTATACCACTTTATTTACACCGAATAAAATTCAAGAAAGCCGAAGCTGTATTCGGTCAAATAGAAAAACGGAGTAGTCCTTGATTTCAGAACTACTCCACAAAAAGCTATTTCATACAGCTGTCGTCAAATTGAGAATCCTCTTTATTTAACTCAATTTTGTAACAACGATATTATCCATATAATAATCCACGCCCAGCTCGCCGACCGGATTGGAATACACGCTCCATTCGGACTTTGAGTTGTCGGTTATATCTTTGGAAATATTCATATCTTTCTTCACATGCACCCATCCGTCGGCCGTACTTAACTTCACCGCGTTAACGAAGTGATCGTACTTGCCTTCGCCGTCCTGATACCGAAGATTGATGTTAATGATACAGCCGTCCACATCCGCTGTTCCGTCATTCAAGCCCTTGAGCTTCACATCAAATTCGATCAGATAGGTCGCACCCGGCTCAAAGCTGTATTTCTGTCGGAAATACGTCCAGGATTTCGTGCCGCGTGTCGGGTTCACGATAGCATAGCAATGATTCTCCTTGTTTTCGGGATCTTCGACAATGCTCACATCGCCTTCCTTGCTCATAAAGAACGCAAAGCTTTCACCTTCCGCATCACCGTTGAGAATCACGCCGGTTTTCGCGATATCCTCTGCGGGTATTTCCGCATTTTCATCCTTGATGAAGCGAATGTAATCAATCTCGACCGTACCGGCACTGTTGAACGGGTCGAAACGAATCTGCGGAATTGTTCCCTTCCACTCGGCATTCGAACTCATGTCAAAGGTATACACGGCAAAGCCGTCCTCATCCTTTTTCGGCTGGTTGATCGGAATCTTCACGGTACGCGCTTCGGACAAGCCTTCCGTCTCGGTCTTGAAGTAGACGACGGCATTTTCCTTGGAATCGGCAGGGAGATCGGTTTTCATGCGTATCTCAATCGTGGGATAGGCCGCCGCCGGGATATTCAATTCGGGCGAATGGAACGCGGGGTCGTGGAAGTCGGGACGGTCGGCGTATTCGGTGGCCGTGCCGCGAAGCGTTCCGTTCTCCGTGATTTCAAGCGACGTGCTGGCAGGTGTCCATCCCTCGGTCAAACCGGGAATATTGAACTCATATTCGTAGGGTACGCGGTTTTTGAGTGCTTCCAGATATTTACTGCCCACCGTTACAATCGAAAGCTCGCCGTTTTCAAGCGACACACCGCACTCGAACAGCTCGGCAATGTAGTTGAGCGCCACATACGGAAGTCCGTCGCGCGTGGTGTAGGTAAACGGCATGGTGATCTCTTTTCCGTCGAACACGGCCGTGCTCTTGCCCTCGGTCATGAGCAGCTCATGCTTTTTGGAGGCCAGGTAGAAGGTTTTGTCAAAGCGTGAATACTCATGGTACAGGCTCATGCGGCTGAGTACGCCGGTTCCGAGCTTGATGGCCACCATGACGTTCTCGCCGTCAAGCACCGGATCAAACGGAAGCTTTTCGATTGTCTCCGCGTTGATGGTAAGCTTGATTTCCTTGCTCGTGTCAAAGCCCAACAGCTCGACCTCGGTGACCTCGTAGACCGACGGTTCGTTCGCCGGGTCAAAGCGCAGTCCGGTGATCGTGCCTTTCCAGCCCGCCACATTGCTGTAATCGAAGTAGAGATCGACGTATTCGTCTGCCCTGTCGATGTTCACCGTGGCGACATTGGCGGCTGTCCAGCCCGAAGATTCGGCATTTGTAAAGAATACCTGGAAGGACGGCTTGCAGTTGAGCTTGGCGCGAACGCGAACGACCTTGACGACCGAAGCGTCGATATCGAGTGTCTTGGCCGTCTGGAAGCCGTAATCGTTGCCTTCGCAGGAGCCGCTGACCATACCGTTTTCAACGGAAAACTCCTTGTGTCCGAACAGATCCTTGAAGTTTTCTTCGTTGATCTCGATCTTGCCGTAGGACACATAGTCCGCCGTCTCATCCTCCTCCAACATGAGCTGGTCGATGATGGAGCGTCCCTTGGGATAGAGCTGATTGATACGCGCCTTTTGCGCTTCGGTCGGGATCACGTCATCGTGTGTGCTTTCGTCGGCGTTCGTAAAGACCTTGCGAATCACGTCCAGATAGCCGAAGCCGTTCTTTTCGGTCGGCATGATGTAATGTCCCTCGCCGTATTCGTTCCATGTGGAAACGAACATCAACGACGAATGCCAGGGTGTTCCGTCGCCCTCCGTTTCCTTCAGATACTCATCCTTCATGAAACGTGCGACCTTTTCAAAGTCCTCGTTGGTAATCATGGGCTGACGGGAGCCGGACCAGCCGACATCGTTAAAGCCGACACCGATGGACGCCGTGTTATGGAACACACCGGTCGCTCTCTGCGCCTTGTGGCGGTTGATCTGATAGTCGGCCGAATAGCCGGGACGGTTCAAATTGTAGGAATACGTTCCGTCCACACCGGCGGCCGCCATGGTCTGAAATACGCTTGCAGACTGGTTGTGTCCGTCGTGGAACAGAATCACGATACCGTCGAAGCCGAGCTTCTTCAAGTCGTCGTTCATGAACGCAACGGCTTCCTTCGCGCCGTCCGCACCGCCGAAGCAGGATATGAAGTTGCCGTAATTCCAGACGGTCAAAAGAATTTTGTTGTCCACCGTCATGTAGCGGTCGTCGGTGAAGTAGTATTCCAACCAGTACGGCCAGATATACTCCTGGAACTGTTCGAGCGAATTGACGTTCTTGCCGTTGTTTTCCCACATGAGATTGAACTTCATCATATGAGAATACTTGGCATTAAAGTAGCCGTCGTGCAGAGCCTCGGACATGCTTGACGATTTGATCGGCTCTTTGATGTCGCTCGACGGGCAATACCAGCAGAAATGCTGGAAGTCGATGCCGTGCTCGACCAAGAACTTGATCTCCCAATCGGCCACCTCGATATTACCCTCGTCGTAGTAGCCGAGATACGGCTCCAACTCGGGGAAGTTGCTGATGGTATCCCAACCGCTGTGATAGCCGTTTCGCCACAGCGAGCAGACCTGGATACCGATGTCGTAGCCGTCGGATACGGCCGGCACGGGGGTCGGAACATAGTCGTCGTAATCGTGCTGCGTGTAAACAGTGATATCGTCGATGGATAAAACGGTATCCTCGGTCGGGGTCGCGCCGATCTCGATGTTGTCGAAATATGCGACCGCATTGTCAAACGGATATTCTCCGATCGTTTTGCCGTCGATACGCACAAGAACGGTCTGCGAAGCGGTGTCGGCTTCCAAACGGATGCACTGCCAGATGTTGTCACGATATTCGCGAAGTAATGTACCGCCGACCGTTTCGAAGCGGTTGCCGTTCGTAACCACGCGGAAACCGTCAACGTCACCGCATTTGGCCGCCACATACACGCCGCCCACGCCCTTGGGGGTATGGATATACGTTTCAAAGACCAGCTTGCCCGAGGACGCTTCGAAATACTTCTTGGCGTAGGAAAGCTTGCCCGCCGTCGGCTTCATTTGCAGACTGCGCACGTCACTGCCGCGATTTCCGCCGGTATATGCTACTGCCAAGGTCGCGTCGTTGGTAATCCAGTCGGACGGATGGCTGTTTTCCGTGCTCGTCATAAAGATATCGTGAACCAGAAAATTGGAATACAGCTGTACATTGGACAACGAAAGCGTGTTCTTTTCTTCTTCCGTCGTTCCGACGATGTATTTGGTGATTTGCTTCGCTTCTTCCGTAATGTCAAAGGAAGATACCACAACGCCGTCAAAATACAGGTCGGCGCGCTTAGTGTCCAAATCACCCTTGACAGTGAAGCGAATATCGGCCGTAATATCTATGCCGGTTTCCACCGTCTTGTCTCCGCTTCGAACGACGTATTTTCCGTTTTCGCCGCACAGACGAATGACGTCCAAGCCGTTATCGTCGGTGAGCAGGAAATAGAAGCCGCCGTCGGTGCTTGTGACCGATGCAGAGGTCTGAAGCTCGAAGCTTCCCTCGGTCAGCGGATTGATCTCGCGCTTGAGACGAAGGCCGCCGTCGGAATAGATATCCGACAGCTGATAGGTCTGCGTGTCGTTGAAATTCGTAAAACTCGAACGGTTGTCATAGTCCCAACCCGAAACCAGTGACGTGCCGTGTCCGTTTCCGGATTCGATATCATCGATAAAATACACCGTTGCGGGATGGTTCTCGGGTGTTTCCACCGCCAGCGCACGGCGCACGCGATTTTCTTCAAGTGCCACGCGGTTGATGATCGCCGCCGCTTCACAGCGTTTGATGGAAGAATCTGGTGAAAAATTGCCGTAGTTATCGTTTCCCATCACGATACCGGCATTGTACAGATTCAAAATCTTTCGATAGCTTTCCGATGCCGTATCGACATCCGGAATATAGGAAACGTTGTTGATGCGCTTGTAGTAGCCGTCCGGCAGCGCATCGTAAAACAGGGTCGCCATTTCGGCACGGGTGATGCTTCGGTCGTAGCTGTCAAACTGCCCGTCCTTCAAAAAGCCGCAATCCACAGCATACTGTACATAGGTGTCGTACCAGTTGCCGGTCGTGCTGTTGGAAAGCGTCGGATCGCCGTTGTAGATGCTTCGCACTCTGGCACAAAGCGTGACAGCCTCCGCGACGCTGATCTCGCCGTCCGGCTCAAATAAGCTGCCGCCCGTTCCGTTCATAAGCCCCAACTGATAGGTACTTTTGACCTCGTCGGCAAACCATTCGGCCTCCGGAACATCGGAAAACATTCCGTCCGTATAGGTCGCGGTCTTTTCGAAGCCGGCAAACGTTGTGAGCGACAGTGCGGACATAAGCAACAAGCTCACGACCGTCTTTTTGTTCAATCTCACCATAAATTCCTCCTGCCTGTTGGCATATTTTGTCTTATACAGTGTTATTATACAGATTTCGGAGAGGTTTGTCAATAGAATTCGGGAAATAATATCAAATTTATAAAAACCTATGCACACCTTTTTTCGTTTTGGAACAAAATAAGCTGTGGCAAAACGATCCCGTTAACCGTTTGCCACAGCTCATTTCATACTATGTAGGTTTCCTTATTCCTCGATCTTGCCGTAATCGCGGTTAAATTCCTCAAGCGCCACCTTGGCAGCCGACTCACCGGATGCATAATAGGAAGCGAAGTTCGGGGTTTCCATGTTGGCAAGGTCTTTTCCGCAGGACTGGAACTTGCCACCCGCCACATAACCGATATCGTAAATACGGCTATCGCGGATGATATCGATCATTTCCTCGGAATCCTCGTCGCGGGCATATTTGCTCTTGAGCGATTTTTCATAGAAAGCGGGAATGACATCGCGCGAACCGATAGCGCACAGTGCTTCGGTAATCGCGCCGGTTCTCTCGATGTCCTTGACCGTGATCGGCATGATGATGAGTGGTGCGCCGCCGTTGGAGGTCGTCGCGTATACATCGTCTTCATCGAATTTCGGATACGGAACAATGCCGAAGTCATCGTCCATGTTACGGTAGTTTTGCGCGTATTTAAGCTCACTGTCGATGAACATAGCACGGCCCTCGCCGAACATACCGCTGCCTTCATAGCCGTGATAGCCGGACAAAAGAATGCAGGAATTGTTCTTAAAGAGGCTGAAAAACTCGTCGTAGATCTCGACCGTCTTGTTGGAATAGAGCGTCAGTTTGAGATTGCCGTCGTCATCCTTGTCGTAGATCTTCTGACCGCCGGTGTACAGTATCGCCATCGGAGACTGCCATTGCTCCGCCTTGAATCCGTACTGATCGACCGTGGGATCCATCACACCGTCACCGTTCAAATCGGCTCCGCCCTTTTTGACAAGATACGAAAACTCTTCAAACGTCCATTCGTTGTCGCGAACCATCTGATAGGGATATTCAAAGCCCAAATCATCGAAAATGCGCTTGTTGAAGAACATGCACATGGTCGCTCCCAGACCCTGAGTGGAGATGTCGCCGTCCAGCACATACAGGTTTCCGTTGATGTTGCAGCTCTCGGTAATATCCTTTGTCCACCAAGGCTTATCCAGATGAATGGACTTCACATCGTTAAAGTTGACGGCCGCCCCCTGGATGGCATATACAAAGGCAGCGCGGGAATGCGTAAAGATCAAGTCGTATGCGTCATCGCCCGCAAGAACCGAATTGAGCGCATCGGTATCGTAGTTGTTGCTACTCGATTCGGAAGCGGTGATCGTGATGCCGTAACGTTCCTCGACCTCCTTGTTGCGTCGGAAGGTAGCCGTTTCCACAACGTCATCCGAATCTTCATCCAGATACTGATCCTTCAAAGAGCCCTTACGCACCAGCATACGGAAATTGTAGCCGTCGTAGCGTTCGGTGGAAAGGTCGGCCGTATAATCGATCTCGCCGTCCTCCGAAATATCGGGCGTATCGGTGTTTTCGTTGTTCGACACATCGTTCGTGTCGGGGGTCGTGGACTGCTTCTTGTCCTCGCAGGCACAGAAAGCGCCTAAGGCGCATGCGGCAAGCAGAGCCGCAAGGATTTTTTTGAGCATGGTAAAAATCTCCTTCTATTTTTTATAAAGACGCGCCGAATCCGTAAAGCGCGTGATTATCCGTTTTTGCTCCGCATAAACTGCAAGAGAGGTCATTAAACCAGAACGCGAAGCATGAGGTACGACGCGCCCAACAGTTTCAGCTTCTCGGCAATCTCCTTTTCGGTGCGCACACCGGTGAAAAACACGCTGTCCGAGCCGATCTCATCCACATCGGTCACACCGAACACGGTCTTGATCTTCTCGATGGAAGCCGAAGTACGTACATAGCAATCGGTTTTGTTTTCGGAAATATCGCCCAAAAACTCCGCTTCCTTGTTCTTCCAGCCGATGGTCTTTCGGCAGTCGCGAATGACGTCGAGCACATCCGCCATCACGGCACTGGCCGTCGGCAGACTTCCCGCTCCGCGTCCGCAGAACAGAACATCCTGCACGACGTTTCCGACCACCAAAATACCGTTATACACATCGTTCACACCGGAAAGCGCATTGGAAAGCGGCACAAGGTGCGGTGCGGTAAGGGCGTAGACCTTGCCGTTTTCGGCTTGTACAGCGCGACCGAGAAGCTTGATACGATAGCCGTGCGTCGAAGCGTAGGCAATATCGTCGTAGGTAATCGCGGTAATGCCTTCGCAGGAAAGTCGCTCGGGGCGAACGTGCTCACCGAAAGCAAGCGAAGTCAAAATACTGATTTTGCGGCAAGTGTCGGTGCCCTCAATATCGGCCGACGGGTCGCGTTCGGCGTAGCCGAGACGTTGCGCTTCGGAAAGCGCCTCGGAAAAATCTGACTTTTCTTTTTCCATCTTGGTCAGTATATAGTTACAGGTTCCGTTTAAAATACCCGAGACGGAACAAATGCGGTTGGCAGCCAAACACTGCCACAGCGGACGAATAATCGGAATACCGCCGCCGACACTCGCCTCAAACAGATAGCTGACGCCCTTTTCGCGGGCAATGGCCAACAGCTCCGCACCGTAATTGGCAACGACCTCTTTGTTGGAGGTAACAACGTTTTTGCCGGCAAGCAACGCCTTTTTGGAGTATTCATAAGCCGGATGCGAGCCGCCCATCGTCTCGATGACCAAAAACACTTCGTCATCGTTCAAGATCGTATCGAAATCGGAGGTCACGCGATCTCCGAGAGGGTGTTCGGGAAACGAACGAAGATCGAGAATGTGCTTGACATTCAACTGTTCCCCGTCCAATCGCTCGGCAAGATACGGCGCGTTGGTCGAAATGACCTCGGCCACGCCGGAGCCCACAATACCGAAGCCCAAGATTGCAAGATTGATCATACACTGTATCCTTTCAATGGCTGTTTTTCTAAGTATATCACAAAATGCGCGTTAAATCAAGCATTTTTTTCGGATTTTACAAAAACGGTACTTATTTATTACGGAAAGCAAGGTGAGGTCAGATGGAAAGCAATTCGAACAGCCGCGTGCGCCGCATTCTGTATATTGTCGGAGCGGGAATCGGATGCTATCTTTTCTTCCGTTTTCTTTTTAAACCCACGCTTCCCTTTACCACGGCCTTTTTCTTCGCCTATATCGCACGAAAGCCGATCCTGTTTTTGGAAAATCGGTGGCATTTTCCGCGCCTTGCGGCGGTCTTGTCGATCACGCTCACCGGTCTTGCGGCTGTATTTTTCATCGGACGGTTTATCACGGTTCGTGTGTCCGAGGAGCTGTACACACTGCTGTCGGGGATCGATTCGGGCGAACCGAAGGCGTTTATCGCCTCATTCGGCGCATCGGTCGTTTCGCGTCTCGAACGGCTGTCCCCCGCTTTGGCCGACTATGCGTCACCGCGTCTGCAAAACCTTTTGAACAACTTCGACCGTTCGCTCGACGGACTGATCGAAAAGCTGCTTCCCGTTCTGGCCGAATCGGCTCTTACGCTCATGCGCTCTTTTCCGAAGCTGTTTTTGTTTTTCGGAACGTTTGTATTGTCCTTCTTTTACCTGGGGTGCGACTATGAAAAACTCACCGACTTCATCCGAACCCGACTGTCTCCGGGACAAAATCGCGTCTTACACGAAATTAAAGAGCAAATCTTCGAGGTCATTCTGTCGGTTTTGTGGGCGTACACGCTGTTGTTTCTGCTGACCTTTTCCGAATTGACCGTAGGCTTTTTGATCTTAAAGCTTCCGTATGCGCTTTTGGCGGCGCTGTTGACGGCACTTGTGGATATTCTACCCGTGCTCGGCGCGGGAACCGTTCTCATTCCGTGGAGTCTGGCGGAATTTTTCATGAAAAATACGAAAATGGGCTTGTGTTTGCTTGCGCTTTATGGTATAATGACCGTAATACGGCAGGCGGCCGAGCCGAAATTGCTTTCCCGCGCCGTGGGAATGCACCCGCTTGCAACGCTTGCGGCACTGTACATCGGCGCGAAGCTTTGCGGCTTTGTCGGATTGATCTTGTTCCCCATCGCCGCCGTGATATTAAAAAGATTAAACGAGCGCGGCTTATTCGGCCGCGCACCGCATACCGCATCGACACCGGCCGAAGAACGGAAGTGATTTCATGGACAGAAAAACAGTAAAAGAACGCATTGCGGAAAGCGAAGCTCATTACGAGCACAGCATGGACAGACTGCTTGCGCATCTGTCGCCCGATTTCTCCCTTCGCCTGTTGACGGTTGCCGGCCCCAGCTGTTCGGGAAAGACCACCACGACTGCCAAGCTCATCGAAGGCTTTGACCGCATCGGGCGCGTGTCGCGCATGATCTCCATCGACGATTTCTTTCTCGAAGAGGATGACATGCCCCGCCGTCCCGACGGAAAGCCGGATTACGAAGCCTTCGAAAGCTTCAATCTTTCGCGGCTTCGCGCCTGTATACGTGAGCTTCTTGCGGGTCGGACAGTGAAGCTTCCCCGCTTTGATTTTTCCGACGGATTTCGCTCGGATGCTTTTCATGCGGTTTCGCTTCCGTCCGACGGCATTTTGATCGTCGAAGGCCTACACGCCTTGAATCCCGCCGTGTACGAGGGGCTTCTTCCAAAAGAAAACGTGTACGGTATCTTTCTCAACTGCGAAGTCGAATCCGACGGAGCACCGTACATTCCCCGCTTTTTGCGCCGTCTGGTGCGCGACAACAAGTTTCGCCGCGCGAATGCTTCCCTGACCTTTTATTTGTGGCAAAACGTGTTGGAGGGAGAGAGAAAGTATATCTTTCCCTTTATACCGAAAGCCGACGCGCAAATCGACACTTATTTCGATTATGAGCCGAACGTACTTTGTACCGACGCACTGCGCATTTTGCGTGAATTGCCGTCCGACAGTCCTTACCGCGAAACCGCCGACCGATACATCGCGCACTTGGAAAAAATCGAGCCGATCGACCGTGCGCATGTTCCCGAAAGCTCTTTGCTTCGCGAATTTATCGGCTATTCCGATTCGAACGAATAAACTCAAATCTACATAAAACAAAGGAGAAAACAAAATGACAGCACCGAAAACCGACCGCGAGCTCATCCGCGACTACCTCTTTGAAAAGCTTGACAAGGTCATGAAAAAGCCCTACGGAAACTACAAGTATCCCTTCGTCGATCCCGGTTCGGCCTACAACGGCAATCTCTGGGACTGGGATACGTTCTGGGCGATGTACGCCATGATCGGCGTAGCCGAAAACGACAGCGAACACACCGAAGCGGGCTTTCGCGAAAAGTTAATCGAATGCGGCAAGGGAAATGTCAAAAACTTTCTCAACTTTCAACTGCCCGACGGTTACATACCCATGATGGTTCATGAGCCGGACAAGGAAGAACCGTACCTCATTCAAAAGCACAACGAGGGCGAAATTCTCAACATGCACAAGCCGTTCCTCTGCCAGCAAATTTGCTTGGTCAGCGGTTATGCCGATGACTATAAGTGGATTCGCGGTGACGTCGATAAGCTGAAAAAGTATTTCGAATGCTACGACCGCTACTATTTCAACGAAAAATGCGGACTGTACGTTTGGGCGGACGACGTTATGATCGGCGTAGACAACGACCCCGCCACCTTCGGGCGTCCGCGCTTCTCCACCGCGTCGGTGTTCTTGAACAGCTTCCTTGTGCGGGAATTACGCAGCATGGCACAAATCTGCTCCGCCTTCTCACTTTCGGCGGAGGCCGCCTATTACACCGAAAAAGCGGACGCACTCGTCAAGGCCATCCAAAACGAATGCTACGACGCGCGCGACAAAATGTTCTACAGCGTGGATGTGGACATCAAGACCCGTCCCTACGACTGGTTTCACAAGGGACTCGGCGTGTTCTGGAACACACTGTTCATCAAGGTTCGCTGCTGGTCGAACTTCCTTCCGATGCTCATCGGTATCGCCACGCCCGAGCAAGCCGCCGCTTTGAAAGAGCATATCTTCGACGAGGGAACTTTCCTCTCGCCCGGTGGCATTCGCTCCCTGTCCAAGGATGAAAAAATGTACAATCTCGAACCGACCGGCAATCCCTCCAACTGGTTGGGGCCGATCTGGATCATCACGCAATACGCCGTGTTCCGCGGTCTGATGAATTACGGCTATCGCGCCGAAGCCGAGGAATTGTGCAAGCGCACACTGTCCCTTTTGGGAGACGATCTGCGCAAGACAGGCGATCTGCACGAATACTACAATCCCGAAACGCGCGAGCCCATCATGAATCCCGGCTTTGTCAACTGGAACGTTCTGGCGCTCAACATGGCCGACGAATTGGAGGGCAAGCCTTCTCCGTCGAGATTCCTGCCGCAATAACGGAAAGAAAAGAGGTCCAACCCATGAAGCTTATCTGCCGTCAAAAATATCTGCTTCTTCCGATAAACTCCGATACACCCTGTCAAGTTCTCCGTTTTTACGAAAACGAAACGCTCGTGCTGGATCTCAAGCTTGCCTTAGACCCGGAGCATCCGCAATATTACGCTTCCTACACCATCGAGCGTTTTACGGGAAAAACACTGCGCCTTGAAACCGAAAGCGGCACAACTTTTGAGCTTCGCCAGACCGACGCGCCGAAGTGCGCGGACGAAGCGGACGAAGCCTGTCGTCCCGTCGTGCATTTTTCCGCCCCGCAGGGTTGGCTCAACGACCCGAACGGACTTGTGTACTATAAGGGTATCTGGCATCTGTTCTATCAGCACAATCCGGTCGGGCGCATTTGGAACAACATGCACTGGGGACACGCCGAAAGCCGTGACCTCATCCACTGGGAGGACAAGGGAGACGTGCTGTTCCCCGACGACACGGGAACCATGTATTCCGGCTCGGCCATCGTGGATACAAACGACCTTTTACATGTAAAAAACGGCGAAAACGACGCCATCGTTCTGTTTTACACCGCCGCCGGTGACAGCTCCGAAATGACTGTGGGAAAGCCCTATGTTCAATGCCTTGCCTACAGCACGGACGGAGGAAACACCTTTAAGAAATACGGAAAGCCCATCGTCCCCCAACTCGTGCCCTATAACCGCGACCCCAAGGTCGTTTTCTGTGAAGAAACCGGAACATATATCATGTCTCTGTATCTGACGGATGACCGCTATGCTCTTTTAAGCTCCGAAAATCTCACCGATTGGACAAAGATCGACGAAATCACTTTGGAGCATGATGCGGAATGCCCGGACTTTTATCCGCTTGCGGCTTCGGACGGAACGAAAAAATGGGTACTCTCCGGCGCGTCCGACCGCTACAAGCTCGGTCGTTTCGACGGAAAACATTTTGTCCCCGAAACGGAATCGCTCACCCTGTCGCAGGGCTACGGCTACGCTTCGCAAACCTGGTCGGGCGTATCGGACGGACGCACCGTGCGTATTTCCTGGAACCGTGCGCCGCTTCGTGCCAAATGTTTTGACAAAAGCATGACGATTCCGGTCGAGCTGACTCTGCGCAACGGAAAAGTGTGCGCCTACCCCGTGCGCGAAATCGAAGCGTGCCGAACGGAGCTGTTTGCAGCCGACGCTTTGACCGTGTTGCCCGATGCGGATTTTCGCACGACGATAAACGCAAAAGCCGTTGATATTCTGTTTGAGCTTTCTTCGGAGGAAAACGCCGTCCTTTCCGCCAACTGCTTCGGGGTGCGGTGTGTATTCGACCGCAAAAACGGAAAGCTAATCTGCAACGATAAGGAAGCGGTACTCCCCTTGCACGCCGAAGCCCTTTCGGTTCGCATACTCATCGACGCGGCCAGTGCGGAGATTTTCATCGGTGACGGTGAAACCTATCTCATCGCCGCAGGTGTGGCCGATCACACGCAAAACACGCTTACCGTAAAAGCGACAGACGGCGCGGCAGAATTGGAAAAGCTTTGCGTATACGCATTAAAATAGCTCCGCTCACGCCTTCCGTTTATACGCTCCCGGCGTTAGGCCAAACTGCTTACGAAATTGCAGGATAAAGTAGGAGCTGTCGCAAAAGCCGCATTCAAGTGCCGCTTCCGTCACGTTTTTTCCGTTGTCGAGCAAATAGCGTGCCCTCTCCAACCGCTTGCCGAGCACATACTGTGTCGGCGTCATGCCGGTATATTTCCGAAAAAGCCGTTCGCTCGTGCTCACGCTGACGTGCCCGATGGCGGCGATCTGCTCGACATCCGGTGCCTGCGGCAAAGCCGAACGAATCCCCTCCAACATGTCGGCAAGCTCGGTCGGCAGCAACTCGGGCGAGGCGGTATACTCCTTTCCGTCGGACAAAAGACTTTGAAGCGTCCAAAAATCCCCCAGTTTTTTCAGCTCATCCGCTCGGTTTTCGTACAAAGACCGACACAGCGCGATGAGCTGTTCTTTTTTTTCGGCATTCGGCACAATGCGGTTGTTTCGCCCCGGCTCGCGATTCAGAAAAAGCGAAAACAGCGGTTCGTTGCCGACGGCGGAAAACAAAAGCCAATAGTGTTCGTGTCTGCGGTCGCTTCGGTACACGCAGTGATGGCGCTCCCAGGGCATGGTCACAATCGCATCTCCGTGCTCGACCGGATACAGCGTGTCCTCGACCATAAAGGAAACGTCTCCCGTCACGTTCACATAAATCTCGCAACAGTCGTGACAGTGGCTTTCGATTTGGAAAAAATGATGCTGTCTGTCCGTTTCCCCGTAGCTGACGGACAGCTCGATGGGCGCGGTGGATTCCAGACGAAGCATTCGGCGGTTATCTTCCATACAGGTCACACTCCTTTTTGCTTATTATATTATACTTTATAACGAAATGTCAATAGCAATA
This sequence comes from uncultured Oscillospiraceae bacterium, assembly GCA_964646725.1. GTDB lineage: Bacteria > Bacillota > Clostridia > Oscillospirales > CAG-382 > UMGS882. The sequence goes on along the minus strand of CAZYFX010000025.1, from coordinate 4,371 downwards.
TAAGAGTTTTTGTGATAGAATGAAAAAAACAAAAGATAATAAAAGGTAAGGATGATATTCGTGAACGGAGCATTACTGATCGCGTCGGCCGATCTGATGCTGGCTTTCGCCTTTGTCTGCCAAAAAGACTTCGAAAAACGTTTCGGCAGTACGCCGTCGATTGCTGTGAGCTTTATGCTGACCACCGGAGGAATCAAAACAGTCTTTTATGCGATTCTCCTCCTCGTCGGCGGAACAAACGACACTCTTTTCTCTCCCTTTTCCGTCGGACTTGCTTTTTTGCAGGCCGCACTCGTGACTTCTTACACGCTTCTCGGTTTTCTGCTTCTCGAAAGCGGCGGCATGACGCTGTATACGCTCTTTTTGATGGCCGGCGGTATGACCCTTCCGTATCTGTACGGCGTTATCGCTCTGAATGAGCCCTTGACGCCGTTTCGCCTTGCGGGGCTTGCGTGTATCGTAAGCGCCTTAATTCTGTATAACGTCTGTGCCGACGGCAAAAGAATCAAGCTCGACAGACGCGCACAGCTTTTATGTGCGGCGTTTTTTGTACTCAACGGCTTTGTCAGTATCGTTTCCAAACGGCATCAGATCGAAACAACGCTCGCCGTCTCCGACACGAACGGCTTTGCCTTTTGGTCGGCGCTCATCGGTACGCTCTTTTCGACCGTTTTACATTTGACGCTGAAACGAAAAAACAGCACTTCCGTTTCCGTTCATCATAACGCCCTTTGGATTCTTGCAACGGGAAACGCACTTGCCGGCGGTCTTTCCTACCTGCTCCAGCTGTCCGGAGCCGCTTCGCTCCCCGCCACCGTGCTGTACCCGGCGGTCACGGGAGGAAGCATTCTTTGTTCGGCACTTGCCGACGTCATATTCTTCAAGAACCGTCCGAACAGGCTTCAAATAGCGGGACTTGCTCTCTGTATCGTCGGAACCTGTCTGTTCCTGTAATTCATGCAATCGGCATTTTAAATATTGATCCGCAAGGAGGAAAAAACATGTTTTCGTATTCGGAATTTACACATCACGCGCAATCGGCGGCCGATCGGAGGTATATACGTCCGCTCTCCGCTCTGTACATAGTTTTCGTCAACGGTCGGGAGGTGCCTGTCTACACCTGCCGCATCTCAAAATTCCCTTTCAACACGGTTTGGCCGGGACATCAAAGGCCGTTCGATCAGAGTGAGGAAGCGTCCTTCGTCAATCTGACAAGCAACGAAGAGCTTTCCGTCGAAATACTTACGAACGTAAGCTGTGACCGCGTTCTCATCAAACCGTTTTCCAATGGAATTGCTCATACGTTTGAGGACGGAAAAGTCCGCTTCACCCTGAAGGAAAACGGAAGCTATGTCGTGCAATTCGGAAGCTATCACCAAACGCTGTATATTTTCAACGCCAAACCCATTCCAGCGCCCTCCCCCGATGAGGTCACCCATTATTTCGGCCCGGGCATTCATTTTCCCGGAAAGCTTACGCTGAACAGCAACGAAAGCGTCTATGTAGATAAAGACGCTTTGGTCTACGGCTGTATCTATGCCAAGGGCGCGGAAAATATCCGCATTTTCGGTAACGGCGTTTGGGATGACAGCCACGAGGAGCGCTCAAACACCCATTGCTATGAGGAATATGCCAACGGAAACTTCAAATTCTACGAATGCAAGAACATCCGTGTTGAGGGCGTCGGCATGACCAACTCCGCCATATGGTGCATGAATCTGTTCGCCTGCTTTGACGTTGTGCTCGACGATATCAAAATATTCGGACAGTGGCGCTACAACACCGACGGCATCGATATTGTGAACAGTCAGAACGTGTTGGTGAAAAACTCCTTCGTCCATTCCTTCGACGACACCGTGACCATCAAGGGAATTGACCGATATTCGCACATCGATAACAAAAACATTCGAATCGAGAACTGCGTTTTGTGGTGCGACTGGGGCAAGTGCTGTGAAGTCGGTGTGGAAACGGTATGTAAGGAATATGCGAACATTTGCTTTAAGCACTGCGACGTACTCCGTCCGGGCTACGCCGCTCTCGACATCAACAACGGTGACCTTGCGGAGATTCACGACGTGACCTTCGAGGACATCTCCGTCGAATACAACCGATTCGACACAAAGGAAGAATATCAATCCGACGACGATATGCGCTACAGCATGGAAAACACGCTCGCCGAGCCGCGTCTCGTACTGATAAGCAACTATGCCTGGCGCACCGAAAAAGTACGTGCCGACTGGGGAATGTCCGAACTTGACGGGACTCTCGGCCCGGAAAAAGAAAAAATACGAAGCATTCACGATGTGACGGTTCGGAATATCCGCGTATACTACGACGATGGACTTCCCATGCCCGACGGAAAACCGGATATCCGCATTGAGTTACATCATTCGAATGACACGGTGCCGTATTCCAACATATGCATAACCGATATCACGGTCAACGGAGAGCAATACAAACAATAAGAGAGGATAGCTTGCCATGGATTTTTTGAAAAATAACGATCTTTTTTCCTTTCTCTACGACGGAACACCGAGCGCCGATTGTCCGAAAACAAAAGCGATAACCGAGCAAAACGGTACGGTCACGATTGTTCGCACCTTTGAGCGCAGTTTGACCGTCACAACCACCGCCAAAAAGCTCGAAAAGCACGGCGCTTACGAATGGGTGCATGTGTTCGAAAACACCTCGGATGCTCCGACCGGGCAGATTGCCGCACTTTGGGATGCGGATATCTCGCTTCCGTTCGCACACGAAGAACCGCGCAAA
>CAZYFX010000025.1:0-1502 GCA_964646725.1 uncultured Oscillospiraceae bacterium | reverse complement strand
GACGAATTCGAGGGAGATTGGGCGAACCGCAACGGCGATTGGTCGGTCAGCCGCGACGTTCATCCGAACGGTCTTGTCGATGTATCCGAAGCGGCACACAAAGCGGGCTTGAAATTTTTACTCTGGTTCGAGCCGGAGCGCGCGCGTTTCACCTCTTCCGCCGTCAAAGAGCATCCGGAATATTTCGTCGATCTCGGCGAAAAGGGCTACGGGAATCTCTTGTTGAAACTCGGAGACGAAAAAGCATGGAATTACTGTCATGACCTGCTGGCCGAAAAGATTCGAACCATCGGCATCGACTGCTTACGCATTGATTTCAATTTCGGCCCCATGCCGTACTGGCTGGCACAGGACGAGGAGAAGCGTGTCGGACTTTCGGAAATCCGGTACATCAACGGGCTGTATCGCTTGTGGGATACACTGCTTGAAGAATTTCCGCATTTGCTCATCGACAACTGCGCGTCGGGCGGACGACGGATCGACATCGAAACCCTGCGGCGCAGTGTGCCGCTCTGGCGAAGCGACGTGCAGTGCCCGGCCAATCCGGACAGCTTTGCAACCCAGGCGCACGGTATCAGCTTTAACACCTGGATGCCGTATTCCGGAACGGGCACGGGACGGCTCTACGATCTCTATGCCATTCGCAGTGCCTACGGCGCGTCTTTGGCCACAAACTTTACTTTCTCCGCGCGTGAGTCTTTCGGGGACGATCCCGAAAAAACGGAATTACTGCGTCGAGCCTTTAACGAATACCTGAAGGCACGTCCCTATTTTTCCGAGGACTTTTATCCGCTGACCGAAATTTCCGACAAAACCGACGTGTGGTGCGCTTCTCAGTTTGACCGTCCGAGCGGAAAGGACGGTGTTCTTCAGGTATTCCGACGCGAAAAAGCGCCGTACGTCACCGCCTGCTTCCGCTTAGGCGGCATCGACCCGACGACGGAATACACCTTCACCGACGCGGACACCGACGAAAGCTTTACCGCAAGCGGTAAGGAGCTTGCGGTAACCGGATTGACGCTGACACTCCCCGAGCCGCGCAGTGCGAAGCTGTATTTTTATACACATTCATAAATCCTCGGTTTTTGAACAGTCGCAGGAACCCCTGCGGCTGTTCACTTTTTGTTTTCAACCTTTCGTTAGCAAAATTACACGATTATTTTTCTTTTTTGTTTTCAAGATTTGTGAGCCTGTACGGCCTATGACTTCTTGACAAACGCAAGTAAAAATGATATAATTTTGATAATATGGAATCGGTCTGTGCGCTCACGGCGCCGACGCTCGGATCGACGAAAAACGGTGCCCCTTTTTCGGGAAAGGATTGGTTACAACGTTGGAAAAGCAATTCGACAGGAAACTTATTTTGGAGGACGGAACCGAGTATTTCGGCTATGCCTTCGGCGACCCCAAGGCCGAAGCGGTATGCGAGTTGGTTTTCAACACCTCCATGGTCGGCTATCAGGAGATCCTTTCCGACCCATCGTACACCGGTCAGACGGTCG
>CAZYFX010000024.1:14446-20127 GCA_964646725.1 uncultured Oscillospiraceae bacterium | reverse complement strand
CCGCGATTTCCTCGAAGCCGAGCTGAACGGCGCTGTAGCCGTCGTTTTCGACGGGTTTCTTCTGCACCTCGGTGCAGGGGCCCGCTTCGATAACGGTTACCGGAATTACATTTCCGTTTTCATCGAAGATCTGGGTCATACCGAGCTTTTTGCCGATTATACCTTTTTTCATTTTTCTTCCTCCTTAGGTTATTGGTTGGCCGGGTGATTTTCCGTTTGCTCTGCATGAGCAGAGAGTCGGACGGTCAACATGACCTTGCGGTCTTATATTCACACGGTATAGATGTGAATTATAATATGATTTCGGATTCGACTCCGGCCGGGAGCTCGAGATCAACGAGAGCCTCGATAGCCTTCTGCGAGGGCTTGAGGATGTCGATCAGTCTCTTGTGGGTACGGAATTCGAACTGTTCGCGGCTGTCCTTGTACTTGTGGACTGCGCGAAGAATGGTGACGATCTCTTTGTCGGTCGGGAGCGGAATGGGACCGGAAACCTTGGCGCCGTTGCGCTTGGCGGCTTCAACGATCTTTTCTGCCGCCTGATCGATCAAGGTGTGATCGTACGACTTCAGTCTGATTCTGATTTTTTCCTTTGCTGCCATTTTTTCTGCCTCCTTTAAAATTTTTCGTTCGACGCATATTGAATGGAAGATTTTACGCCGAACCGTTTTAAATGCGGCACAGTGAAAGCTGAACACGCATCCGGGTGTTTCACAACAGACCCGAATGAAAAACCCGATTCGACCTCAAAAAGCAGAGGGGAATTCGGGCAGCCTATCTTCTTTTGCTCCGCATCGACTGACGCGGAAAGCACTATTGCACGGCCTTTCGGCAAAACTGCCGACGGTTCCGCGACCGATGCCTAAAAAAGATACTCCAAAACGCCGGAATGCTGCGGCACAGATACATCGTGCCCGGCGGTGACGGAAGCGTACCCGCTTGAAGGAACGCCTCGGAACCGCACCAATGCGTTTCGGTTCAGTATTCGCTGTCGCCCGTTTATCGGACATACTCCACGGAAATTACCGGCTTTCGCCGCAACCTCCCGCTTCATCGCACATCAAGCTTGTATATTGTAGCATATATGCCCGTTTTTTGCAATAGGTTTGGAAAATTTAATTGTAAATTTATTGTAAACGAAAATGCCACCTTTCGCCCTCTTCCTAAATACTTTTTTAAGTTGCGCCATCCGTCTTGACAGAACCCGTGCGAGTTGCTATAATATAAATGTAATCTTTCCCCACGGAGGTATTCCCATGCAAAAGAACAAACTCTTTCACATTCTTTCCTACATTCCCCTTCTGTTCCTTCTCAGCCTTTTCATTCCCGACAAGAACAGCCCCGCCGTACGTTTCCACTGCGGTCAGGGTATGATGCTCACGCTCTTTTTCATCGTCTGCTCGATTTTGACGCGCGTGTTTGATCTGACGCTCGGTTGGCTTCCCCTTTTGGGACACATTCTCGTCTCCGTTTTTTCGGCCGTTGTGGGCGTCGCTTCTCTGGCACTCATGGTCGTCGGGATTTTAAACGCCGCGCACGACAAGGAAAAGCCCCTGCCCTTTATCGGAAAATACGCCTTTTACCGTTAAATATACAGATAAGGAAGATCGGATATGTGGAACACACATCTTTGCGTCAACGTCGGCGGACTGTTTGACGAACCTGTCGCCGAAACAATCCGTACCGTCGCGCAGGTCGGCTTTGACGGCATTTTCACCGTATGGACGCAAAAGGGCTGTCTGGACGAGCCCTGCGCCGCCGCCGAGAGAAACGGACTTTTCATGCAATCGGTACACGCTCCCTTCGGGCGAGCGGCCGAAATGTGGACACCGAACGCTTCGACCGCCGTCACAGAGCTTCTCGACTGCATTCACGACGCCGCCGCGCACGGCCTATCGCTTGCCGTTCTGCACGCCTTCATCGGCTTCGAAGATCACACACCGAACGGCTACGGACTCGAAAGCTTCCGCACCGTGGCCGAAGAAGCGAAAAACTGCGGCGTGAAAATAGCGCTCGAAAATACCGAGGGCGAAGAATATTTGGCCGCGCTCATGGAATCGCTTTCCGACCTCGACAACGTCGGCTTCTGCTTGGACACCGGGCACGAAATGTGCTACAATCATTCGAAAGATTTGTTGGCGCTGTACGGCGACCGTCTCATCGCCACACATATCAACGACAATCTCGGCATCCGCGCCTACGACGGAACCGTCACCTGGGTGGACGACCTGCACCTGCTACCGTTCGACGGCATCGGAGATTGGGAGCACTTTGCCGCACGTTTAGACGAACACAACTACGCAGGGCCTCTCACCTTTGAGCTCAACGCACACCGTTGTAAGCCCGATCGCTTCGAAAACGGTATTTATGACGGATTGAGCTCGCGCGATTTCTACACCCGCGCCTATATGCGTGCCTGCAAGGTCGCATCCCTTCGGAGGCGCGCTTCATGCTGACACGCATTTTCGGTCTGCACGGAACCGGCAAGACCACCGTCCTTTTGGAACGCTTAGAGGCCTGTGTTCGCGAAAAGAAGCAGGCCTTTTTGGTCGTACCCGAACAAGCCGCCGTTTCGGCCGAGCGGCTTCTCATCGACCGACTCGGAAACCCGGCCAACATGTACATTGAGGTCATCAATTTCAAGCGCCTGTGCAACCGCGTTTTCCGCGAAAGCGGAGGGCTTTCGGACAAAATCCCCGACGCGGCGGCGGGAACGCTTGCCATGTCGCATGTGTTGGAACAAAATGCCGCAAGTTTAAAGGAGTACGCGCGTCTGGCCTCCGACACCGATTTTGCCGCACGTATGCTTGCAACGGTAGACGAAATGCACCGCAGCCGCGTCACGCCGGAAGCATTGGAGGAGCTGTGCGATACGCTCACATGTCGCGGAGACACATCGCTGTCCGACAAGCTGTCCGACGTGGCGCTCGCTTATCGCGCCTATGAAGCGTATATGCTCGGAACACTTGACTTTCCGGGCGACCTTTTGGACAAGCTGTACGAAACGCTGTGCGGCTTTGCTTTTTTTGCGGGAAAGCGTGTCTTTTTCGATTCTTTCTACGGCTTCACCGCCCAAGAATCCGCGCTTCTCGATAAGATCATCGCCACCGCCGACGAGACGTGCATCACCTTTTTATGCGACAGCGAACGGCAGAGCGATCCCTGCTTCCGACGCGGAACCGATGCGGCGCGCGTGTGTCGGCAAAGTGCCGAAAAGCACGGTGTGCCCGTCAAGGATATCTATCTGTCCGAAAACCGAAAATTCGCGCCCGACTCGGCGCTTGCTCACATTGCGCACAGTTTTTCTCTGTCTGCGTTATCGGATACACCGCCCGATGAGCCCTATGACGGCGTGTCGTTATATTCCTGTGAGGACATTTATGCCGAGGCACGCTGTGCGGCTTCACTCATCTCCGAACTGCTCTTAAAGGGCGTTTCGCCGCGCTCGATCGCGGTCTGTGCCCGAAACGTGGAGGACTACGCGGGCATTTATGACGATGCTTTCGAAAAAGCGGGGCTTCCCTACTCGTTCGACAAGCCGATCGACCTTGCCGCCACCCCCGCGGCCGCGCTTGTGGCGAATGCCTTCGAAGTCTGCTTTTCCTGGAGCACGGAGGCAGTATCCGCGTATCTGAAAACAGGACTCACGGGGCTTTCGGACGATGACGCCGACCGACTCGACCTGTACATCCGCACCTGGAGCATTCGCGGAAAGGCGTATTTTCATGAGGAATGGACGATGGATCCGCAGGGCTTGCGCGACGCACCGACCGACCTTGCCGCACTCGAACGCATCGGTGCGGCACGCGATGCTCTGCTTGCCCCCTTGGACGGCTTTGCGGCACTTCTCGAAAAGGCCGTCACCGCCGCAGACCTTGCAAAAGCCGTCTACACACTCATCGAGGACATCACGCGCCTATCCGGAAAAGACCGTTTCGACGACCATGCCGACGGCCTGTATCTCGACCTTCTGTATCGTGCGTTGGACTGCATCAACGACACACTCGGCGCACAGCCCGTGACCCCGCGCCGCTTTTACGAGCTGTACCGCGCCGCCATAGCGCACATGCGCGTGGGAAAGATACCGGAGCAATTGGACAGCATACGCTTTTCACCGCTTGCGCTCATGCGCACGGACGGTGTGCGGTACGTTTTCGTTTTGGGCGTAAACGACGGCATTTTCCCGGCTGCCGTCGAGCAGAACGACGTCTTTCGAAGCCGCGAACGGCGGCTTTTGGCAGAACTCGGCGTGGAGCTTGACACGCTCGACGAGGATAAGACCTACGACGAGCTGTTTTTGGCCTACACGGCGCTCTGCTCGGCAAGTGAGCACGCCTATGTTTTGTTTCGCCGCACGTCACCCGAAGGAAAAGAGCTGTACCCCTCGCTGATCGTCCGATTGCTCGAAAAAATGACCGGGGCAATCCCTATCGATTTTTCCGCACTCGAGCCGACCCTTGACCCCATCAGCGACGAGGTGTTGTTCGAGCGCTTTCTCACCTTGCCCGAGAGTGTGGAAAAAGCGACGATACGCGCCTATTTCGAAGAAAATCCGCGCTACGCCGCACGTTTGCGCACTGTTCAAAAAGGGGACGACTCGACGCTTCCGTTGTCAGACGAGACACTTTCGGCGTTATACGGTTCGTCGCTTCAGAGCAGCTATTCGCGTTTGGAGCGCTACCGTCAGTGTCCGTTTTCGTACTTCTGTACCTATACACTGCGTCTTTCGCCGCCCGCCAAGGGAGAAATCGGCGCGGCCGAGCACGGAAACATCGTTCACAAGGCGTTGGAGGAATTGGCGCCGTTACTGTGTGAGCGAATGAAGGGCGGTGCGCTTCTATCCGACAATGAGCTGTCAAGCCTTATAAAAAGCAAGCTGACGGATTTATGGGAACGCTTATCGGTCGGTCATGCGCTTGACGGACGGAATGCGTACATGTTTTCCAAGCTCGAGCGTTCGCTTCTGCCCTTATGCAAGCTGTTATGCGAGGAATTGACGGTCAGCCGCTTTGTACCGATGGATTTTGAGCTTCCGATCGCGGCAGACGGAGCGGTCGCCCCGGCGGTTTTGCCGCTTGCGGACGGCGGCGAACTGCGGATCGTCGGAAAAATCGACCGTGTGGACGTATTTCGCGACGAGCATTCCGGAAAAAGCTGGATCCGCATCACCGATTACAAAACAGGCTCGACGAAATTCAATTTGGAGGACATTGAGCGCGGCTTCAATTTGCAGATGCTTTTGTACCTGTACACGCTTCTCAAGAACGGCTCTGCGCGCTATGGGAATGTTTACCCGGCAGGTGTGGTATACAACCATGTGGTCGCGCCGTCCGAAAAGGGCGTTTTGACCGACGAAAAGGATGACGAACAGCCGGAATTTACAAGCGACACCGGCGGTTTGACCGTGCGCGATTTTGACGTGGTATTTGCCATGGACGCGACGGGAAGCGGTCGGTATGTGCCGGTCAAGTTAAAAGCGGGCGTTCTGCCCGAGGATGCGCCGAACACGCTGTCGCAAGAGGAGCTGTTCGCGCTTCTTGACCGCACGGCCCATCTTGCGGCAAGCATTGCCGACGGCATTCGGTGCGGCTACAAGCGTGCCGAGCCCGAAGCGGCGAGGGGGCACGATGCCTGCGAATACTGCGACTTTCGCCCCATCTGCCCGGGCGCGGCGAAGCGCC
>CAZYFX010000024.1:0-14346 GCA_964646725.1 uncultured Oscillospiraceae bacterium | reverse complement strand
GTTTTTTACTCCGCCGTGCGCCCAATGGGGCTTACGGCTCAGGCGGCGAAGCGCCGCTCCAATATTCGCGAATAAAGTTTGGATAAAACATATGGTTAGCGGACGCGGTTTATACTCCACCGTTCGTCCATTGGAACTCTCGGCTCAGCACAAAAGACATTGAAATTCGCATTTGCCCTCGGCTCCCTTGTGTAAAGGGAGCTGTCGGCTCAGCTGACTGAGGGATTGTACGGCGAAACGCCGGCCGGAAAGCCGCGCGGCAATATTCGCGTCCGAATTTTCAAAAAGTAAAAACTTCTCATTTCGCGTTTCGGGACTTGCAAATTTCCATAATTATGGTATAATAAAAGAAAAGGGGGAAAAGACCGTGCGCCTGTGCTTAACCGTTCTCGTCAAGCTCATACTGTGCCTTCTTTCGGCCGCGCTTGTCGTCGTCGGCTTACTGCTTTCCTCGCGCATCGGCGTACGCGTTCGCGTAAAAACGGACGGCTCGCTTACCGTATGGGGGCGTATCGGCTTCTTTTCCTTAAATTTAACACGCCTGTCCGACCGCAGAGCCCGAAAGCGCAAGCGCAAAAAGCCGACGCTTCTTCGGTACACCGAGTCATTCGGTCGGTTCGGCGAAGCGCAGGAGTCTCCGTCGAAAACGAAAACGACCGCCGAAGCGGCAAACGGTAAGGCACATCGGGCAAACGGCAAAAAGAAAAAAAGCACGTCCGACCGCGTTCGTCCGGACATCCCCGCTCTTATCGAAACGCTGACGGACGCTTTGCGACAGATATTGACCGCGTTGGGGAACGACGCGCGTGTGCGTGTGCGACGCTTTCTTCTCACGGCGGCCTGCCCCGAGGCGGCCGACACGGCACTGCTGTTCGGAGGGATGAATGCCGCGCTCGGGTCGTTTTGGAGCCTTTGCGAACGCTTTCGACAGTTTGAATGCAAAAAAGCGCACATCGGTGTGTATGCGGATTTCCTGTCCGACACGCCATGCGCCGACATCGACGTGCAGATCACCTTTCGCGGGCTCGTCTTGGTGCGCACGGCATTCAAGGCACTCGGAGCCTATATCGCGGCAAGGAAAACCGCTTGACGTGAACAACGAATCGATAAATCGCAGAATGACAGATAATACGGAAAGGAATGGACACAATGCAGGAAAAGCAACCGATGAGTGAGATCATCAAGGAGACTTTGGACAAGGCGCAGAGCTTGGCCGACACCAAAACGGTCATCGGCGATCCGTTGACATTGGTCGAGGGCGTGACCATCATCCCCGTTTCGCGCGTATCGGTCGGCGTGGGCTTGGGCGGCGGCGAATACGGAGAACGCAAGGTGAACAAGAAGAACGAGCTTGCCAAAACCACTTCCGACAATTTCGGCGGGGGCGGCGGCACGGGCATTACCGTCACGCCGGTAGCCTTTTTGGTAATCACGGCCGACGGTGAGACGAAGTTACTCAACATCGGCGAAAACACCGGCTATCTGGGTAACGCCCTTTTGGGTGCGGTCAACGGCATCGACCGTGCGCTCGACAAGGCGCCGGATATTTTGGAGAAGCTTCGCGGTCTGTTCGGAAAAAACAAAAAGGACGCGGACAAAACGGACGAATCGGATAAAGCGGATAAGACGGAAGAAACGGTTGTGACCGTTCGCACCGACGCGCCGACCGACGGCGAAGGCCTATGAGAGAGAAAGACGTTTCCGCATCGTCCGAGACGAGCGTGCGAGACAAAAAGAGCGAGCGGGAGACACTGCGTTGGATTTTTCGCGTTTCGCGCCCGACGCTTCCCACCGTGCTTGCCATCGTCATCGGCGAAGCGCTTTGGGCGGTGTTCGGCACGGCGACGGCGCTGTTTGCCCGTGAGATCATCAACGGAGCCACGCGCGGAGATCGGTCGCACATGCTGTTGTATTTGGCCGTTTATTTTTCGGTGGCGCTCGTTCTTTTGGGCGTTCATGCGTTCATGCGCTATCTGACCGAAAAATGCCGCGCACGGTTGGAGATACTGTTTCGCACGCGCGTGTTCGGCAAAATGCTGTCGGTGCGCTATCCCGAGATCAGCGAATATCACACGGGAGATTTGGTCAACCGCCTGACGGGGGACGTATCGGTCATTGCCGAGGCGGCAACCACCATTTTGCCGAACGTGGTGATGATCACGGTGCGACTGGTGTGCGCCATGGTCGTACTCTTACGGTTGGAATGGCGTTTCGGCGCGGTCTTTCTTCTCGGCGGACTCTTGATCTTTGCCTTTGCGCATTTGATCAAGGCGAAGGTACAGCACTATCACAGTGCCATGCAGCAGGCCGACGGGCGCACACGCTCGTTCTGGCAGGAAATTTTCGAAAATCTGACGGTGGTCAAGGCATTTGCGGGAGAAGCAAACGCCGTCGAACGTGCCGACGTGTTGATGAACGAGCACTATACGCTTCGCATGAAGCGGTCGCTCCTCAGTACGCTGTCGTTGTTCGGCACGACGTTCGTGGTGCGTATGGGACATTTGTTTGCCATCGGCTACGGGGCGATCTGCCTGTTTCACGGAAGCATGGATTTCGGTACGCTGACCGCGCTCAACCAGTTGGTCGGGCAGGTGCAACAGCCATTTTCCAATATGACCGGCATCTTACCGCGCTATTACGCGGCGCTGTCCTCGGCCGAGCGGTTGCGGCAAATCGAGATGCTTCCCGAAGATGTCAACGTACGCGGTGAAACGATCGACGCAAAAGCCGTTTACGAACAGCTCGAAAGCATCGAGGGACGCGGCGTGACGTTCCGCTACGACGCGGAAAAGACGGTGCTCGAGGACTGCTCCTTTACGATACGGAAGGGCGATTTCGTTTCGATCACCGGCATGTCGGGCATCGGAAAGAGCACGTTGTTCAAGGTGCTTCTCGATCTGTACCCGGCGGAAACGGGCGAGGCGTATTTAAACACCGCCGACGGCAAAATATCGCTCGACGGCACGACGCGCACGCTCTTTGCCTATGTACCGCAGGGCAACATGCTGTTTTCGGGGACATTGCGGGACAATTTGATGTTCTTGACTCCGGAGCATAAAGCGAACGAAAGCGGCGAACGTATTCGGCAAGCGTTGGTGTGCGCTTGTGCGGATGAATTTGTCGCGGCACTTCCGCAGGGATTGGATACGGTCATCGGCGAAAACGGCGTAGGTTTGTCCGAAGGGCAGATCCAGCGGTTGTCGCTTGCGCGGGCGGTACTTTCGGAAGCGCCGATTCTGTTGCTTGATGAAGCGACCAGTGCGCTGGACGAAGCGACCGAAGCGAAGGTGCTGTCCAATCTGCGCGGGCTGAAGAATCGAACCTGCATCATTGTGACGCACAAAAAGGCGGCACTCGGCGTATGCAACCGTCATTTTATGATTGAGAACAAATGCCTGAAAGAAAAAATGCCATAGCACGGCGAAAGCCCCGCTCCAACATTCGCGGGCGGCGAAAGCGCCGCTGCAAATTTCGCGGGCAAATGCAGATATGATTTTGAAGTTTTCGTCCGCGTGTTTATGCCGCCGAAACTCATCGGAAAATTAGGCTCATCATGGGATTCGTTAAAGTTCACACTTACCAAGGACTCCCTTGTGTAAAGGGAGCTGTCGGCGTAAGCCGACTGAGGGATTGAGCGCAGAACATAATGCGTTCTCCTGCGGGGACAAAGAAAACGTGCGGCGTTTTCTGACGCAACGCCGCACGTTTTCACATAACCACGACCACCGAGGCCGCCACCGCAAGCAGTACCGAAACGACGGTTTTGGTTTTCGGCTTCTCGCCGAGCGCAAATCCGAACAGTGCCGAGAATACCATCGTACAGCCCGTCGTGAGCGGATACTGCACCGACGCCGGAAGGTTCTCCAACGCTATGAGAAGCAAAAGATTTCCGCCGCCCGAGGCAAGTCCGTATCCGACCGCCGCCACGAGCGCCTTTTTCGGCTCATGTAACAGCTTGCCGCCCTCTCGCTTTTGCAAAAAAAGCACACCGATCCCGCTGACAAATAACGTAATGAGCGCCGCACCCAAGAACAAAGAACCGCTGTCCAGCCCATAGATGCTGTTCTGATTGATCTTGGCAAACACGCCCGAAAGGCCGTTCATCACAAACACACCGATACAGAACAGCATCCCTTTGACGCTGTTCTTTTTTCCGTCCGACGAAAGCCCTAAGAACATCGCGCCGATCACAAGCGCCAGCCCGAGCACCTTTCCGAGGGTGAACGGTTCATCGTAAAACGCGATCCCCGCGGCGAACGGAAGCATCATGCCGCCGAGCATCATAAAGACCGAATACAGCGCCATATTGGTCACACCGAATGCCTTGGCGCTGAAATACACGGTTGCAAGTCCCACCGCCGCATAGCCGAGCGCATACAAAAGGCCGATCGGTTGAAACGAAAAATCGAACCCGTACAGCACAAAGGCAAGCGGAACGCGCATGAAGGTGGAAAGAAATCCGAACAGAAGCGCCGATCGCAAAAGCGAGCCCTCCGAACGGGTATACATTTGCTGAAAAATAAACATGCCGCCGAACAAAGCCGAGGCGACGACCAACAGTACATAATCCACGAATATCGATTCCTTTCCTGTATCATATATATCATAGTAACACGAAAAAAGGAAAAAGTAAATGGATTTTTTAATGATGTTTATGGAGTTTTTTCGGATTCTACTTGCATTTTTCGTTTTTTCGCTGTATACTTATAGAGGATTATGGGACGTTCGCCGTCAAAGTCCTGTTTATGGTACATATGTTCGTGTATAATACAGTCGTGTAAGAGAGAAAAATACAGCTCTTACGCGAAAGGATGTATGTACCTATGAAACGATTTTCCTGCTTGACGGCTTTTTCGGGACTGATTTTATTGCTTGGCGGCGCGGGAAGCGAACAGATCCCGCTGTCGCAGTCCGTTTTCTGTATGCTCGGCGGTCTTTTGCTGCTTATGCTTGCGGAACGGCTCTACACGGTGCGCACGGCACGTCTTGCGCGGCGCTTGCGAAAGGCGCGTCGGACGGTTTTGCGTCGCATAAGAAGCGGGCTTTGCCGATCGGCGTCCGCCTTCGATAAAGGGCACACCGCCGACCGCGAATGTGTTCGTCGCCTCCCGAAAAAAGCGAACTGTTGAATTTTGAGCTTTCGGAGGTGCTTTTTGTGTCCCGCCCTTATCGTTTTCCCTCTGCCGTCGGCATTGTAGCCGCCGGAATCGCTTCGTATCTTACGGCGCTTGCCGCTTTGCCGGAGGCCGGGTGGCTTTCTTCCCTGCCGACGGCGGGCGTATTGGCGCTTGTCGCTTCCCATTTCTGTCGCAAAGATCGTTGGCAGTACGCTTTCATGGGCTGTATGCCCTTCTGCTTTACCTGCCTGATGGGACAACCGATATCAAGAGCCGTGCTTTGCGGGCTTTCCTGCCTTGCGCAGACCTTTTTCGTTCTGCTGGCGAAGCGCGCTTTTCGAACTGTGCGGCACGAAAAAGCGGCTGTACGCACCAAAAGCACGATCGTGCTTGCAGCAAGCGTGATTGCGGCACTTGCGGCATGGCTTTTCGTATTCGGAAACCCGATCTCGCTTTTTCTGTCGCAAAGCAGAACCATGTACTTGGCCGAAGAAAAATACGCGGACGCGGTGCAGATGAAGAGCTCGACGCATTACGACCCCTTTTCGCGCTTGTATCTGACGTCCGTCTCTTTCGAGCAGGCGGAGCGCGGCACGGACTACTACATGAGTCTGCCGACGCGGGACGATTACGCCGACTTCTGCCGCGAACGGTTATATCAAAGCGCACGGGATTATTTCGAAAAGCAGACGACCTTGGAGCGCGAAAGCGTTTATGTATATCTGGACGAAAACGGAGCCCCGCTTGCGCCGGATACGCCGTTTGAAGCCTTCCGCGCGGATATGGAATATCTCCTGCCGCTGACGGCGGGCATTACGGACGTCGAAGATTTCAAGATAGCGGTCGAACAGACGGAGCGCTTTTTGACGCTGTCCGATACATTTGAGTATCGGCGTGTGATCCTTGCCGCCTCCGGTACGGACGGAGAAGCGTATTACGCGGTCTTGGAGGACGGCGTATGGCACTTTCCGCAGACAGGTTCGGAAGAATATCGGACGTTGGACGACCAAGTGACCGCAAAATTTCCGAACGCGCGGCATATTTAAACCGATGAGGTGAACGAAATGAAACGTGCTCTTACTTTTCTGTCGTTGTGCATGCTGTGCCTGTTTCTCGGCGGCTGCACGGATAACGCGGCCGAGCCGAACGAACTTGCGGTATCGGAAAGTGCCTTTACACTGTCGGCAAGCGAAGAGGATCCGTTCTATCTTCCGTCGGCCGACCGTTCGAAGGACAACGCCGAATCCGCTTCCGACGAGAGCATCGGCTCGGAGGAAGCTCCCGCATCGGAGGGCTCTCTTGTATCGGACGCTCCCGAAGCCACTGACAAGGACTTGCAGACGGAAAGCGGGAACAATACCGCACTTACAGTTGAAACGGACGAATCGAAGAAACCCGCGGTGACCGTTCCTGCCGTCGATGAGCCCTCCGCGGCAGATGCGGACACACCGACCGAACCGACCGAAGCGACCGAAGCGAAAAAAACGAGTGCGGAAAGTACAGCGAAAACGTCGGAGAGCACCGTGCCGGAAACAGCGAAATCGCCGACCGAGCCGGAAGCTCCGAACGTAACGGAGACGCCGAAGGCATCCGTCGATTCCGACAGTCGGGCAACTTCAAACGAAGGTACGCCGTCCGCATCCGCACCCACTGTCGAAGCCGCGTCCGCGTCCGACTCATCAAGCACATCGAGCTCATCGAATTCGTCAAGCTCGCCGGACGCATCGGTCACGGTACCGGACGCTGCCGAAACGGGAGACAATTTGGTTTGGGTGCCGACGAACGGCGGAAAGAAGTATCACAGGACCTCGACGTGCAGCAACATGAAGGATCCGATACAGGTATCGGTCGAGACGGCAACAGCCAACGGATACACGCCCTGCAAGCGCTGCTATAAAGGATAGATAATCACATTTTTTAAATACGGGCTTGCGGAGTGTTTTGTCCGAAGCCGAAAAGAAAAGGATGGATACAGCAATGGAATTTAAGGAAAATCCGATGACCCGAAGCATTTCCAACGGCGGCATGTGTGCGATCTTTCGCACCATCGGCGTGGTGGGCGACAGTCTTTCCTCGGGCGAATTCGAAACCATGGACGAGAACGGTACGCGCGGCTGGCACGATATGTACGAATATTCGTGGGGGCAGTACATGGCGCGCGCCTGCGGAAGCAAGTGCTTCAATTTTTCGCGCGGCGGCATGACGGCCAAGGAATTCAATGCGTCCTTCAGTCGGCTGTGCGGCTTTGAGGACACGGAAAAGCGGTGTCAGGCATACATCATCGCGTTGGGCGTGAACGATCTTTTCGGGTGGCATCAGGAAATCGGAAGCGTTTCGGACATCGATCTCGAAAATCCCGAAAACAACAAACCGACCTTTGCCGGCGAATATGCGAAGATTGTACAGAAGATCAAGCAAATGCAGCCTCGCGCGCGCATTTTTCTCATGACCATGCCGAGTGACCCCAACGAGAAGGAGCTTCACGAGGGACACGCCAAGCTGCTGCACGAGTTGGCGAAGGTATTTCCGTTCACCTATGTGTTGGATTTTTACCGCTATGCGCCCGTATATGACGAGGAATTTCACAGAAAATACTATTTGGGCGGACATCTCAATCCCATGGGCTATGTGCTCACGGCCGAGTATGTCTTGAGCTACATCGACAGTATCATCCGCGCCGAACCCGAGGATTTCGCGCAGGTGGGATACATCGGAACCGATTTGAACTATCATGGGGCGCGGGGATAAGCGCCGACCGAACAAAAAAAGAGAGGGTATTCATGCACAATCAGCTGACCGAGGTCGATATTCAAAAAATGAAGGAGGAGATCGAATACCGCATTACGGTGCGGCGTCCGACGCTTCTCAAGGAGGTCGTGCGCACACGCGCGTTCGGCGACCTGAGCGAAAATGCGGAATATCACATCGCCAAGCAGGAGAAGAACGCCAACGAGCGGCGCATTCGGTATCTGCAAAACATGATCAAAACAGCCGAGGTCGTTTCGGTCAACACCGACGCGGATACGCTCGGGTTATTCGACACGGTGACGGTTTATGTGGAGGAGGACGATGCGGAAGAAACGTACCGTCTGGTGACCACGGCGCGCGCGGATGCGCTCGAAAACCGTATCAGTGGCGAATCTCCGATGGGCAAAGCGCTTTTGGGGCACAAGGTCGGAGATCGTATTTTGATCGAGGTCAGCGCTTCTTACAGCTACTATGTGGTGATCCGTTCGATCGAAAAGGGAAGCGATGACGCCTCCCTTTCGATCAACTGAGCGCGGAAGCCGAAGATTGTCTCCCGCAAGGGAGACGTGCCTCCCGACAAGGACGGGGTTTATTCTTTTTGCTTCTGCAAAAAGAACCAAAAAGCAGCCGGGGGCGGGGAAGCCCCGCTGCAATATCGCCCTGCGACCTACGGTTCAAATCTGCGGTGACTTTGTTTTATGATAACTTTCTGCGATGACTACACGCAGAAAAGTTTTCTATGCGTCACTCAAGTGGGTATACGCTCCCGTCACAGGGTTTGAACCGGTTCTAAGGGCATAGGCTACTGCTAACGCAAAATCGTTACTTTGCGGAAATAATGCAGGTACTGCAAGCTTACAGTAGCAGAATTTGATGAAACGGGCAGTGCAGTGGCAATATTGAGTTTGCCGAAATGATTTAGCATACTGCCTCTATCCGAAAACTAAAAATTTCGCACTCACCAATGGCTCCTTCTGATGAGGGAGCTGTCAGCTCGGCTGACTGAGGGAGAGAACGGCGCGGACGCGATTTTTACTCCGTTTCGCCGACACTGCCGAAAAAGGTCGCACACGCCGTATCGGTGCAGGAAGCCGCATAGCCGGGGCCTATGTGTATGCAGGGCGCGGCACACCGATCGTCGGCATCGTGGTATTTGCAGTTCTTCACACTGCAAACCACCCCTTTAATATGCTTCGGGGCGTTTAAGCTCTCGCTTAAATCCTCGTCGAAAAATCCTTTGGCCATATTTTCCCACTTCTTTCGCTTTATTTCTTCGGTTTGTCGGTAGTATACACCGACAGCCGCGCGTCTATTCATCTTTTTGCGCCGCCGTGCGCACATTCGGAGGCTCTTATGATCTACACCGTTGCCGACACCCACCTGTCGCTTACCACCGAAAAGCCGATGGATATATTCGGTCCCCGTTGGGAAAATCACCACGAAAAGCTGCGCGAAAACTGGCTTTCCGTCGTGACCGACGCGGATACCGTTGTGCTTACAGGCGATATTTCGTGGGGCATTTCCTTGGAGGAGGCTGCAGCCGACTTGAAATTTTTGGACGCACTTCCCGGGAAAAAGCTCATCGGCAAGGGCAATCACGACTATTGGTGGACGACCGTCAGCAAAATGAAGACGTTTTTCGATGAAAACAACATCACCACCCTGTCCTTCTTGTACAACAACGCCTACCTCGTCGAAAATACCGTCATTTGCGGCACACGCGGCTGGATGAGCGAATTCGGCGTGAAAGCCGAGGACGAACGGATCATCCGACGCGAGGCGGCACGTCTGGAACTGTCGCTTTCCGAGGGCGAAAAGCTGGCCGAAGACCACCCGACGGCCAAAAAACTTGTGTTTTTGCATTACCCCGTCGTGTTCGGCGACTTCATCAACGACGAAATGCTGGATGTGCTCTACCGCCACGGCGTGGAGGATGTATATTACGGACATCTGCACAATGTCCGCGACGCCCAACTTGACCCCGAATATCTCGGCATCCGCTTTCACTTGATCGCCGCAGATCATGTGGACTTCATGCCGCAAAAAATCGACTTATAAACTAATTTTATTAAGGAAGTGTTTTTCATGAGCGACATTACCAAAATCGACCCGAATTTCAAAACCGCTCCCGCGCTATCCGGTGGGACGTATGTCAACATCGACAGGCCGCCGTTTCGCGTGTACGGTGTGCAAAAGGATGAGGTGGGCTATTACCGCATGGATCCGGCCGTCGCAGCAAGGGTCAACGACGGCGTGAACATCTTAAACCGCCATACCGCCGGCGGCGTGATCCGCTTCCGTACCAACGCGTCCACCCTGTCGCTTCGTGCCGAAAAGTCAATCGGAGCCGGGCTCATGATGCATTTTTCGGCGATCGGCACAGCCGGCTTCAACGCCTACTGCGGCGAGCACCTGCTCGGCTCGTTCTTCCCGTTTGCCGCCAAGGATACCATGCTGTTCGCCGACTTTTCGGGACAGATCGATTACGGAACGGCCTCCTTCCTAAAAGATGCCGAGGGCTTCTACGATATCACGCTGTATATGCCGCCCTATGCCGCTTACGGCGATATTTCCCTCAGCATTCCCGAAGGCTTTGAGTTTCGCGCGTCCGAGCCGTTCCCGAACGAAAAGCCCATCGTCTTTTACGGCTCCTCCATCACCCAGGGCGCGTGTGCGGACACGCCCGGTACGATCTACACCAACATCCTTTCGCGCCGCTTGAACCGCTATTGTTTGAATCTCGGCTTCTCGGGCAGTGCCAGAGGTGAGGACGCCATGATCGAATATCTGGCAGATTTAGACATGTCGGTCTTTGTGCTTGACTACGACCATAACGCGCCGAATGCCGAGCATTTGCAGAACACGCACGAAAAGCTGTTTTTGGCGGTAAGAGAAAAGCATCCCGAGCTTCCGATCGTGATGGCTTCCTCGATTCCGGTTCTTCCGATCGGACGGTACGATCCGTCGCGGCGTGAAGTCGTTCGACAGACGTATGAGCACGCCGTCGCACGCGGAGATAAAAACGTTTACTTCTTGGACGGTGCGACGTTCTTCGACGAAATTCCGTTCGATCTCTGCACGGTGGAGGGCTGCCATCCCAACACATTGGGTATGTATCTCATGGCCGAGGGCTTTTACAAGGTCTTAAAGGATATTGTCGAATAGTTAAGGAGTGTCGGCATGACATATATCACAGAGCATTTGACCACGCCGATACGCGGCTCGTATGAAGTCGTTGTGGTCGGCGGCGGCATCGCGGGTATCGCGGCGGCATTGGCGGCCGCACGCACGGGCGCCCGGGTACTGCTCATCGAGCGCGAATACCTCTTGGGAGGACTTGCGACGGCGGGACTTGTCACCATCTATCTGCCGTTGTGCGACGGACGCGGGCATCAGGTTTCTTTCGGATTGGCCGAGGAACTGTTTCGTCTGTCGATTTTGCACGGAGCGGAAGCCGACTATCCGCGCGCTTGGCTGGAAAACGGCTCGGAAAAGGAACGCGCCGAAGGACAGCGCTTTGAGGTGCGCTACAATCCGCATTTGTTCGCGTTGGAAGCCGAACGGCTTTTGCGACGCGAGGGCGTGCGTATTTTGTACGGCACATCGCTTTGCGGGGTACGTACGACCGACAAAAACGGCAAAAAAATCGACGCACTGATCGTCGAAAACAAAAGCGGACGGTATGCCGTCGAAGTGACAAAAAGCGTGGTGGACGCTTCGGGCGACGCGGACGTATGTAAGCTGTCGGGAGCCGAAACGGCGGTCTTCGCGCAGGAAAATGTGCTGGCCGCATGGCATTACTTCATCAAAGACGGCGCACCGCAGTTGCGGACACTCGGCGCCTGCGACGTTCCCGATTCGCAGAAAAACGGCTCCGAAGCGCCGCCGCTCATCAGCCGTCGATTTACGGGCTTGGACGGCGAGGAGCTTTCGGAGCAGACCGAAGCGTCGCATGAGCGTATCCATGCGGACATTCTCGAAAGACTGAAAAACAATCCCGAACAGGTACCCATCACACTGCCCACGATTCCGCAGATTCGCATGACGCGGCGCATTGTCGGCGCGTATGTGATGGACGACAGTGAAATGTTCAAGGAGTTTTCGGACGCGGTGGGCGTATTTTCCGACTGGCGCAAGCGCGGCCCGGTGTACGAACTTCCGTTTTCGACGCTGTACGGACACGACATCGACAATCTGGTCTGTGCCGGACGCTGCATCTCGGTAACGGACGCGATGTGGGACATCACACGCGTGATCCCGGTGTGCGCGGTCAGCGGAGAGGCGGCCGGCACGGCGGCGGCCTTGACGGACTGCATGAAGACGCTTGATATAGCGGTTTTGCGTGAAAAATTGAAGAAGAATCTTATCCCGTTTCCGACGGTCAGGGAAGCCCGACAGCAATATTCGCGGGCATAGTTTAGATAAAACCGTTATTCAGCGAACGCGATTTTTACCCCGCCGTTCGTCGGGTAGGACTTGCGGCTCAGCACAAACGGCTTCGAATTCGCATTCACCAAGGGCTCCCGATTGTACGGCGAAGCGTCGCCGCTATGAAAAGCTTTCGACACTCTCAACCTTAAAATCAGCATAGAGTTACCATACCTTTTATATGGTGCTATGTCTTTTGTGCTGAGCTTTATCTCTGTCCACAAACTTAATAAGTTGCACAACGCCCCCATTGTTCATTATTCATCAGCGAAGCGACTTCATTATTCATTATTCATTATTCATTTCCGCGAAAGGAGTGCCCATGTCCGACTCTCCTCTTTCTCCCAAAGCCGAGCGTGTAACCGACACTCTGACAGTCTATCAGCAAAAGGGCGTTTTCGCTTTCGGAACCGACGCGGTTTTGTTGGCCGATTACGTCGGCGAAGCCCTGCCGCCCCGATTTTCCGGGCACGTCTGCGACCTCTGCTCCGGCACCGGAATTGTTTCGCTTCTTTTGTGCGACCGTTTTCCCGCGCTTTCCGCCGAGGCAGTCGAGATCAATCCCGAAGCGGCGGCTCTTTCGTCACGCAGTGCCGCCGAAAGCGGACTTTCCGAACGCTTTACCGTCCGAAATGCCGACTTGAAAAATATCCGTTCGCTGTATCCCTGCGAAGCCTTCGATCTTGTGGTCTGCAATCCCCCCTACATGCGCGCCGATACCGGAAAAATGTGTGCGCACCCCATGCTGACGCTGGCACGGCACGAGATCGCCTGCACGATATCGGATGCTTTTGCGGCGGCCTTTTATCTGCTCCGCACCGGCGGAAACGCCTATTTCGTTTACCGCACCGACCGCCTGTCCGCACTCATGCGCGCGGCCTTCGACAATCGCTTCGAATTAAAGGATATGCGCTTTATCCGTCTCCGACCCGATGCGGAGAATTGCGACCTTGTGTTATGCAAGGCCAAGAAAAACGCGGCCGAGGGCATGACCGTTTCCTGCCGCACCTTGTGACCGATATCGTCACGCCGAGTTTTCGTCTTACATTCCGAAAGGAGGACGTCCATGTCCGCTTCGTCCGAAAAATCAAGCGTATATTACCGCCGCGCCGCATCGGTCGTTAAGCTGATGCGTTTTGTCGTTCTGATCGGTCTTGTGGTCTTTGCCGTGTTCTGCATCGGTTATTTCAAGGACACGCTCAACGCGGACAATCTTCGGTATCTGTTCAAATACCTCGATCTGTCCACCTTTGACGACACCCCCTCCGACGCGGAGATTTCCTTCGAAACGAGCGACGCGACGCTGTATACGCTGTTGGGAAACGATTTGGCCGTCGTGG
The DNA here is from genome assembly GCA_964646725.1 of uncultured Oscillospiraceae bacterium. GTDB lineage: Bacteria > Bacillota > Clostridia > Oscillospirales > CAG-382 > UMGS882. The sequence continues at coordinate 713 of CAZYFX010000024.1, read as the reverse complement.
GAAAAAAGGGCGTCGAGCTGTACGATTTCGCCGGAAACAAGCTGTACAGCTACGAGGAGACGTTGACAAGTCCGGCTCTTGCGGTCAGCGGAAGATATCTTCTGGTATACGACACGCTCGGCAAAAAGCTGTCGATTTACGATGCCGTTGCGAAAATCGCGGACAAGTCCTTCGACTATAAGGTGCGTTCGGCCTGTATCAACGATTTGGGCTACTACGCACTCATCAATTCCGAAAAGACCTACCGCTCGGGCATTTTGGTGTACGACAGCGCCGGGAACGAGCTGTTTCGCCGCATGAGTCCGGACAAATATATGACAGGTGTGGCGCTCAACGCCAACGCTTCGGTCGTGCTCTGTGCGGCGCTTTCCAACAAAGACGGCGCGTTCTGTACCGAGCTTTTCGCCTACAACACCTCCACCGGGGCACTGCTTGCCTCGACCGAGCTTGCGGACACGTTGGCGCTGTCGGTAGGCTTTGCCGACAACGATTCGACGGTGTATGTGCTGTCCGACCATGCGTTTTTAAGCTTTGACAAGGACTTGCAGTCCGTCGGCGCAGCAAGCTATAATCCCGAAAACGCCCGCTTTTTCCGCGCAGCGAGCGCCATAAATTTCCCGCTCCACGCTGCCTGGCAGCGATGCGATCAGCCGCGCCGCCTCCTTCAGATAGCCCACGCGCCCCTCGTCGGAGCCAAGATCGTATTTTTCCAG
>CAZYFX010000023.1:0-20240 GCA_964646725.1 uncultured Oscillospiraceae bacterium | reverse complement strand
GCTTGTCGATACCCTTATCCTTGTCGTAAGCTGCACCGTAAGCATACTGTGCGTTACCCTTGTGATCCTTGAAGCCGAAGGTCAGCTCGTTCGTGCCGAGAACATCTTCGCGGGCAATGATGAAGCCGTATTCGCTGGCAAGGGCGCGCATGTCTGCGGAGATAGTGGAAGAGAAGCGAACACCCTTGGTGTATTCGGTGTCGCTGCGAACGCCGATGTTGCTTGCATCTACGTTCGGCATTTCATCGGGATCCATGAAACCCCAGGAAGCGTAAACGGTGGTGTTGTCGTCGAGCTTGTCGAGCTTTTCAACGGTGATACCGTTTTCTGCGTTCTCCTTGGTGGTAGCCCAACCGAGGAATACGTAGTAAGCGGCGTCTTCGCCCTGAAGAACGGGTCTGTCACCCTTGAGGTAGTAGTTCGTACCGCCGCCGCGACCGGTGTCGGCTGCAACTTCGTAAGACACAGCGTCTGCGTCAAGACCCTCGGGCAGGTTGGTGTCGTATTTCACGGTGAAGTGACCGTCACGGTAAACGTAGATGTAGTCGATGTAAGCGTCGAACGACCAGTTGATGTGGATCGGGTCAACCGCAAAGCCGAAGACCTTTCCATCCGTTCCGCTCGTCCATGCGCCGCCTCTGTGGTTGGCTGCGTTTGTCATATCGTATTCGACTACATGGTACTTGCCGTCGGCATATACTCTGAAGTCGCCTGCAATGTTGTGAGCGCCGCCCAGGTAGTAGCCGTTATCCGAGTTCTGCAGATAGTAGTAAACGGAGGTGTTGGAATATTCAACATCCGCAATATCGGCATCGGTCATTTCATCGGGGGCCTTGACGTTGACAACTTTCTTGGCATTTTCAATCTTGTAAGAATACTGGAAGATGTTGTATTCGCTTGCGTCAAAGCCGGGGTTGTCGCCGCTTCTTACGGTGAAGTGGATACGTGCGTCGGACGAATACGTTTTGCCGCCCCACGGCTGATACATGCTGAAGTGGATAACGCTTCGGCCGTCATCCTCGATGGCTTCCGCATATCTTGCACCGGTGTTGCCGATGCCGGCGTGCGTCGTACCGTCTGCCACGAAGCCGGTGGCGGGAGCGGTGAGATCCTGACACCATGCGGTCAAGGTCTTACCGTTGACCAAAGCGATGTCATCCCACGCGATGACCGTGCCGGGCTTAAAGTAGTTGTCGTTGCCGTCGTACCAGCCGATGAAGTTTTCCATGGCTTCGAAGCCGGCTTCCACTTCGGTCGGGATGGTGAAGGGGCTGTTCTCGGTGAGCGGCACATCCTTTAAGTTCGTGCCGTCGGTAAAGGTGGTCGGAGCGGTGGTCAACGGATAGAGCGTGATATCCTTGCCGTTTAAGGCCACATCGCCGAAGATTTTGTCGCCGCCGACGGAGAGTGCATAGCCGACTGCGCCTTCAACCTTGTTGAGGTCGGGGGTGTAGGAGGTCATGAACTTGTTGTTGGCATCGAGAAGAACGTATTCGGTATAAGCGGGCGTTTCGTTGTCAAGACCCATGTAGGTGATTTTGTAGTACGGAACGAGCATGAAGTTATCGAAATAAGCTTCATAGTTTTTCCGGTTTCCGATTTGGATAGCAAAATTGGTGATATCCTTTGCCAAAACGAACTTGGTTTTGGTGTAGTGCGTCCAGTTGTCCTTATTCTGAACACCTTCCACGCCCAGATCAAACACAACGTTGTTGGAGGAGTAACCGCTGGACATGAACCAGGCGCAGTTGTTGGTTCCGCGGTAGTCGAAGCTGACGTAGATGGGACGGCCGGCTTCGATCTTGTCGATACCACGCGACCAGAAGCTGTAGTAGCCCTCCACACCCTCTGCCTGCGTTGCGTCACCGAGCTTGAAAACCTTGCTCGAAGTGTTGCCGACGTCCTTTTTGGGGTTGTCAACGAGATGGGTGGCGTCGCTGCCAAGCATCAACTGGACACCGGCGTTCAGACCGTGTTCGAAATCGAACGGATCAAGAGTGTAGGTGAGAATATTCATACCGGGCTTCCAACCCTGACCGCCCAGAACATGAACCTTGGTCGTAGCGGCCACACCGTCTGCGGTGGTTGCGGTTGCGGTCACGGTACCGGTTGCGCCGATACCCTTAACGGTGAGCACGTTGCCCTCGGCGGAAGCGGAAGCCGCACCGTCGATCTTCCAAGTCCAGGTAACGTCCTTGGTGGCGGTCACGGTACCGGTGGAACCGCTGGCGGCGTTGAGCGAGCCCAAATCATAGGTAAAGAAAGCTTCCTTTTCGTAGACCGGGTAGAGCGTGATATCTTCGTTTGCAAGAGCCACGGCCGTTTCGGCTGCGGTTGCGCCTTCGGTGGTGGCCCAACCGATCTGGGTGCACCAGTTGCCGTTGTTGTCTACGAACGGGTCGGCATAGTTGTCGGCCTTGGGAGCATATTCGGTCGCGAAGTTGGCAATCGACTTGCTTTCGGCATCTGCCTTAAAGAGCACCTGCTCCACGGCAGTAGTGCCGTCTGCGCCCGCATAGGTAATCTTGTAGTACGGGAAGAAGCCGATGTTGTCCCAGTAGAAATCTACGGGGTAGGTGGTTGCAGAGCCGTCCACATTTTGCGTTGCATCGGTGGCACGGAGTCTGTATTCGATGGTGGAGCCGGCAATCGGGGAGAACGTTTCGCTCCAGGTAGCCCACTTGTTGTTACCCAGACCGAAGGTCTTATGCGTGCCCTGAGCGGAGGTCAGCGTGCTGGTAAAGCAACCCCAGAGGCTGTTGATAACTTCGGACGAAACGAAGCTGTCGAGGGTGATCCAATACTGTCTGCCGTCGAATTTAGCGGACTTGGTGAACACACTGGACCAGGGATTTGCGCCGGCGGAGACGGAGAACTTGAGCAACTTGCCGTGCGTTCCGTCGGGGTCGATCTCGGTGTCTGTCTTGAGAGCGGTCGGGTTCTCGACGATCTCGAGAGCAGAGGTTTTGCCGGCATCGGCGGAGCCGGTGAAGTTGGCGATGTCGTTATCGCCGTCGAAGGTGAGGAGGGTGGCCGCGCCGGTGTAGATGTTGAGACCGGGCTTATTCATGGTCACTTCCTCAAGGGTTGCGTCGGCCTGTGTTTCGGCCGTGGTGGCTTCGATCGCGGTTTCGGTGGTGCTTTCGACGGTTTCGAGCTCGAAAGCGCCTACGGGAATCGAGGTCAAGAGCATTGCCAGGGTACAGATGAGAGCAAATGTCTTTTTCATGTGAATTCTCCTTTTCTTATTTTTTGAAAAATTACCCTTGACATTATAATAACGCACATTTGTTACAGAAGTGTGAATATCTGAGTTTTTTCTGACAGTTCGTTGAAATTTTGTAGTTATCAACAATTTGAAGGAGAACGGTTTGTGCAAGTTGTATAAAACCATGGCAATAACCCCGCCTGCAAATCGACCCTCACCGTCTCGACGCAAACAGATTTCCGCCATGCGCGTCAATGCCGCAGATCAGAGGAAAATTCTCGACTTCCAGTCGTTTGATCGATTCGCAGCCCAGGTCCTCGAATGCCACGACCTCCAGCGATTTGACGGCCAGCGCCGCCAACGCGCCCGCCCCGCCGATGGCGCAGAAGTAAGCCGCACCGTGCGCTTGAATCGATTCCACGACTTCCGACGAACGCGGCCCCTTGCCGATCATGGCGCAAAGTCCGTTTTCCAGCATAAGAGGTGTAAACACATCCATGCGCGACGAAGTAGTCGGGCCGCAGGAGCCGATCACGCTTCCGGGACGCTCGGGCGTCGGGCCGGCATAGTAGATCACCGCACCGTCCAAAGGAAAGGGCAACGGCTCGCCCGCCTCGATCATGGCGCGAAGCCGCTTATGCGCGGCATCCCGTGCCGTATACACCGTGCCCGAAAGGGATATTTCATCACCGGCTCTTATCGAAGCAAGTGATTGTCTTAACGTATCCGTATATACCTGTATCACGGTATTCTTCCTTTCTTGTCAATATCTTACCGAATGTTTTCGAAGCTAAACTATTTGCTCTCGCCTTTATCGTCATCCGACACAAGCGGCAGAGAAGCGAAAAAGGCGTCCACCTTGCTCTTGTGCTCCTTGAACAGTTCGGCCAATTCATCCTGACGGCGGTAAAGATACTTCACCTTTTTCAGGTTTTCGTTTACCCTTTCCTCCGACGCGGACACGGCGCTTTCCGCTTTGCTTTTGGCTGTTTTTTCGGCTTCTTCGACGATACGGCTTGCGCGCGCGGAAGCCTCGGCGATCAGTTCCTCCGCCTTGCGTCGTGCCGTGGCAAGAATGCCGTTGACATCGGCCAACATCGCATCGTATTCCTTGGCGTTGGTCTCCATGGCGGCGCTTTTGATTTTTTCGGCGGAAAGCTGCGCTTTCGTTTCCTCCAATGCCTTCTCCGCCGCAAGTGCGTGCTCCTCGGAGGCCGCAACGGCCGACCGCAGATTTTCGATGTCCGTGCGAAGCCGTTCGTTTTCTTCTTCCTCCGCCGCAAGAAGCGAATGCATCTCATCCAACTGTTTTTCGGCTTCTTCTCCTTGTGCCTTTGCTTGTGCGCAAGCCTTCAATTCATCGTTCAAGGCCGCAATGCGTGCTTCGTATTCATCGCTTTTTTCTTTGACGGTACGGTTCATTTCCTCCATGTAGGCAATGACCTCCTCGCGGGAAAAGCCCCGAAAAACGACCGAAAACAAATTTTCCGATTTCGCCATATCCTTTCCTCCGTTCACACTGCCTTCGGGCAGTTTTTTTATCGTTCTTTTGTTTTTAATACGCCCGATATTTGTAAAAACAGAATCGATCGCAGATTCTCATACGTCTTTCTCCTCAAACAGCGGTCGAACTGCCTCATACAGAGCTTCCGCCCATTTCTCGCAACCTTCCGCATTCGGGTGTCCGCCGAAGCGTGCCGCACTCGGTGTGTCTTTGTCCCCCAAGATCGGTACGTTGTCGAACAGCACATCGACCTTTGACGCAAGCTCACTCTTAACAAAAGCGTTGACAAGCTCCCATTTTCGAACGTTGTCCCCCGTATAATCAAACGGCGGAACGGTCTGCAAAACAACGCGAAGCCCGCAATCCTTCAACCGACTCACAATGTGCGCAAGATCGCTTTGTATCTGCTCAACCGCGCGTCCTCTCAAAAGATCGTTGACACCGAAGCACACAAAGACGATATCGTTTTTCTTTGCCTTGTACAACCACGCGCCGTCCGACGCGGCGTCCTCGGCACGTCCGAAGCCGAGCCCCAAATTCCAAAACGCATACGCATTTCCCAAAGTCTCGGAAAGCCGCGCGTTCCAGTGTGCATAGGAGTTCGGCTCCGTGCCGATGCCCTGCGTAATGGAATCGCCGAGGTAGGCCACGCGCGCTTTTACCGTTCGTTCACAGCCGATCATACCGGGAAGCGGCATGCGCCTGTCGTAGCACCACACACCCTCCCGCTTGACAAAAATCGGCAGTAAGGTTTCCTCATGGTACGGTACGCACTTTCCCGAAAAGGTAAGCTCCAAACAAAGATACTCGTGCGCCTCAAAGGAAAGCGTGAGCGGGTCGGAGCAGAAGAACTCGCCCGGCGCGACCGTTTTTTCCGTTCGGCCGTCAAAGGTCAGCGTTTTCACATCCGAAACAACGACGTCGGCTTCCGTTTGCGTCTCTTCATCCGCAACGGTAAGCTTCGTCACATCCTTCGAAGCTATGCTTTTGCACCGTCCGACCCGTGCGCCGTGAATGTGCCACCCGTCGCAAATCAGGTTTTTGTGACTGCGCGTACCGTCCGCATAGGTGCTGTCGATGATATTGGAAAACAGCAGAGAGTAGTTGTAGGTTCCTCCCGCTTCGATGCGGTAAAACACACGCCCGACGCAAATCTTCGTCGAAGAAAACCACAGTTGGTTTCCGCTTCCGGCACAGGTGTTTGAAGAGTAGTCTTCAAAAAATTTAATAAGTTCCATAACCGTTTCTTTTTACCACATACCGAGGTCGGGCTTGGGCTTGGAAAAGACCGTCGGCGCGTTTCCGTCGAACAGCTCACGCGCGTTTCGCGCAAAATCCTCGCAGATCAGCGTCCGGTCGCGAAGAATGGTGTTCGGGCAGGCGAAGCCTATCTCGTACAGCCATGCGCCGTTGTAGCCCACCTCGTTCAAAGCGCCGATGAGCGCCTGCCAATCCACTTTGCCCTCGCCCGGAAGCCAGTGTCTTTCGTTGACAAAATCGTAGTCGGACACATGAGTCGTGACGATGCGCTTTCCGACCTTGCGGATAAAATCGACCGGGTTCTCTTTTAACAGATGATTGGTATCGAAGCAGACCGCTAACTTTTCATGTGCGGAGATCAGCTCTGCGATGTCGTCGGAATCACGTCCGAGACAGGTACGCGGCAAATCTTCGACGGCGATGACCGCACCGTGCGCGTCGGCAAACTCCGCAAGCACCGCAAGGCTTTCCTTTGCATATTTCATGCGTTCGCCGCGGTCGCTTTCCTCGATCGGTTCACCGCTCGGATGAATGATGAATTTATCGATGCCGATAGCCGCACCTTTTTCGATGAATCCCTTAAAGGCTTCTACCGTGCTTCCGCACAGCTCCTTTCGGGAAATATCGATGCGGTCGAACGGCGCGAACGGAAGATGATACGACCAAAGCGTGACATCGTACCGCTCTGCCCATTTTTTTAAGTTTTCGTATTCCAAAGTGTCAAAGCCGGCGATATCGCCCGACGGAGAAAGCTCCATAGCCTTAATACCCGCCTCGTGATAGAGACGAAACAGCTCCTCGTTTAAAGTCTTTCCGCAGGAAGAAAGTCCCAATGTGTACATACTGCATACTCCTTTTCAATATTCAAATGCATTCAACCGTTTTTGTCCGTAAGAACGGCGCTTCGGAACAGCGCTTCCGTCTCCTCCGCGCTTAACGCGCTTGAAAAGTAGCGTCGCCCCGACAGCGGCAAGAGCGACAGCCCATCCTCTTCTTCACAGGTAAGCGGCACTTCGCCGAACTCGTCCCGATAGGCAAATTTTTTCGCGGACAACGGCAAACGAAGCGTTCCCTCGCCCGTTGTATGCCAACAGACCACATAGTTTTCTCCGCTTCGCTCGAACATATATGCCGTCACTCTCGCGTCGCCTCCGGCCGCGCCGTCGATACGGTGATATTCGGTTATTTCGTATTCACCGTTTTCATTGACCAAAAGGATCGCTTCCTTTTGAGTATCCTTTAACGCTTCGCGCCGCTCGTCCGTCAAAAGCTTCTTGCGACGGAAGTCCTCCCAGCGTCGAAGCACTTCGAAATTATCCTCGGTACGCGGATTCTTTTCGAAATCCGCCACGCTTTCCATCATGGTGACGGGGCAATTCCAAGCGGCGGCAAGCTTCATGCCGTATTCGAACATGTCGGGCTCGGTGACGGCAAAATATCGCCACCAGCCGAAATTGACGACCGTGAAATCCATCGCCATGCGTTCCGCTTCCTCGGCGGGAAATTCGGCAAGCTTTTCCTTAAAGACCTCCGGTGGGAACACATCGAACGCATTGCCGCCGCTTAACATATGCCAACCGAAATGCGATTTTGCGGCACCCGTGCAGAAAAGCGGTTCGCGGTCGAGCCGCTTGTAGACCCGATATTGTGCGCCGGACACATGAAATTCATACGGCGGATTGGTGCCTTCCGAGCCGTCGAAATACATAAATTCGAAGCCGGCCGCATACGCCGCCGCGATCTTTTCGGCGATCTCATCCTGAAGGCTTGTGTTCTGATCGATGTAGGCACTTTGCGCTCCGAATTCGCTTAGATCCAGAATACCACCGATACAGCCCCGTTCGTGCGTGTGTCGAACGGTGTCGTTGTAACCGCGCTCACAACCGTAAAAACGGTACGGCGGTTCGGTCGTGTAGCCCTCATAGCGTATCAATTCCGTGCCGAAGCGAAGCACTCTGCACTTTTCGTGCATGACCGCGCCGCGCGGATTTTCCTCTACGGGAATCTCGACGGCATCCGACGTGATCTCCTCGGACAACGTAAAATGACGGGTCAAGTGAATACGGTGGTCGGCCTCGGGCGTCAAGTACGGCGAACGCAACCCGATATGACTGTGCAAGACATGCAGTCCGGTCGTGATACCCTCTGCCTTTAAGTGCTCGAGCATATGCTTCAAATCGGCAAAGCCGTTCGGAAAATGCGGATGGATACGATATTCACCCAGCCCCGCATAGCCGCGCTCGCCGAGAGTGCTCGGAGCAAAAACGCTCGGATAATACAGCAACAGATTGGTAAAGCCGCATTTTTTCATATAGGCGATATGCGTATCCACGTTTTGCGGGTTGACATTCGCCGACCAATAGGCGGCACGCTCCGTTGCATCGGAACGACGGCTTTTCACACCGTTCGGCATTCCGTAATCCCGTTCCAGACGTTCCACACGGTCAAGGAAACGCTCTTTGGCCGTCACAATCAGGGCCGCCTCACAGCCGTTCAAGCGGATATCGCGCACCGCGTCGGCGCAAAGCAAATAATACGCATCTTCCTTCACGTTGTCGATACGCTCATACACCGACGTGGCCAGCACACCGACGGCAACGCGCTCATCATGACACACACCGAGCCATTCGCCGAACGCCGAACGCTTTTTTACGGGAAGCTGAAGCAATCGAAATTCCTCGACCGGCGGAACATCCATGCACAGGCCCTCGAAATGCTCCGGTCGGACAAGAAAGCGCTCCAAACGGAACGACATATAGTTCTCGGTGATCTTCACACGGATGACCGCTTCGAAGCGCACGAGCTCAAAGCCGACGATCAGGCAGTCGTTCTCCATGCGCACGCGGTCGGCCGAAAAGGTCATACGCTTGTTCGGATATGCCAGCTTGATCTCATTGTTGAACGGCCGCTTTTCGGTCAGAGAAAACAGCGGATACTTTTTGTCGGTAAACAGGCACTCCTCGCCCGTCGGCTTGAAGATCAGACTGCCGGCCGTACAATCGGGATTGATGATCAGCCGAAAATCGGCATTTTCAAGACAAATCGAATCGGATGCTTTCACTTATTTGCACTCCCTTTTTGCAAGATAGTTCAAAACGCTTTTCATCGTCCACACGCCCGTCGGCATGAGCGTCGGGTCGGACGCAGAGCGTACCGCCAGCTCTTCGGGGCTGTCCCCCGCATAACGCATGGCAAGCGCGATAAGCCTTTGCGCCGTGTCGGAACAAATATCCAAGAAATCGCGCACTTCGTTATACCGCACCACACAGCCGAACGGCTCGTAGGCATGGGAAGCGACAATGGCACTCGGCGCAAGCAATCTCACCTTATCGATGGTTTGCAGATACGCCCCGATATCATCCAAACCGAGACCGTAGGGCTTTCCGTCCTTTGAAAAAATCCCCTTTCCCTGGAGCGCGTCCCCCGAAAGCAGGATACGCTCCTTCGTGTCCCAAAGCCCGACCGAATCGTCGGTATGCCCTTTTAAGAAAAGAACACAATAGCGGTCAAGAAGCAGCTCCGACTCGGAAAGTTCCCGCACCGTTCGACCGCAAAGCAGTCTGTCGGCGCGTCCCGCCGCAAGCACAGCACCCGGAAAAGCGGCGGAAAGGCGCTCCCGGCCGCCGTCGTGATCCTCATGTCGGTGCGTACACAAAAGCACCTCCGGCACAAAGCCCGACGTATTCAAATCGGGAAGAATGTATTCCTCGGCATCCCTCTCGCAGAAGGCAAAGTCCACAAGCATAAAGCGGTTTCCGTTTCGGAGAACAAACACGCTTGTGTATCCGTCGGCGTAGGGAATGTCCGTTTTGAACAGATCGTCAAAAAGTTGTTGAAAGGCCATGCGCTCACCTCTTTTCGGACAACGATTATTCCAAAATGTTGCTGGTGATGAAATCCACGCCGAAGCGGGCAAGCTCGGTGGCTTCTTCCGCATTGTCGCACGTCCAACAGTTGACAAGAATGCCCTTGTCGTGCAGTGCGTGAACCGTTTCGGCAGTCAAACGCTTATGGTAGATGTCCAAATCGAGACGGTGCTCGAGTAAAAACGCCATCAATTCCTCGGTCACCTCATCGGCGGTCAGAAACTGAATCTTCGCATTCGGAAGCAGCTTTCGCAGATTTACGCAGTTTGCCGCATCGAAGGAAATATAGATCATATTCTCCGAATAACCGAGACTCTCGACCTCTTCCGTCAAGCGCCGCAGGTCGTTTTCCTCAAAATGATTTTTGACCTCGAGCACACAGACCTTTGCGTACTTTTTGCAGATTTTGACATATTCGCACAATAACGGGATGCGTATGTCCTTTCGATCGGTGCTTCCGTCGATGTCCGGGAGCACAAGGCTCTCCAAGGCGGCATAATCGCTTGCTTCGACATTCAAATTATGATCGCCGCGCGTCACGCGCTCGGTCGTTTCGTCGTGTATGATGACAAATTTTCCGTCACCCGTGACATGTACATCCGTTTCGATGCCGAAATAGCTTCGGTTTCCGGCGGCCACAAAGGCGGCGTTCGTGTTCTCGCATTCCAAACCACTCACGCCGCGGTGAGCGATCATTTTCGGCTTGACGGCCTTTAACTTAGACGTATCCATGGTGTATTCTCCCTTCCTTCGGCTTACAAAAGCGGTCGAACGACATTCGGAAATTCGCGGTAATCATCGATGGTTAAATACGGAAAGTCCGAGAGATAGACCGACTCATCGTTTCCGCCGAGCCCGTAATCGTCGCCGATATAAACCACGTTTTCGTGTCGCAAACCGTTTTCGCGGCAATATAAGTCCAACGCATAGTATTTATTGTAGGGCTTGGGCGCCATGTCGAAGGAGGACGAGCCGCCGACGAACACGGTATAAGCATCAAACGCTTCCACGACCTCGGAATAGATTTTCCGACGCTTCGCGCGGTCGGGGTCGAATGCCAGCTTGTCCTCCCCATTGGCTTTCGTTCCCAAAATCGGGAAAGTCAGACAGCCCGAGGGATGATATTCGACATTGTCGCCGGCGTAGGCGGTATAGCCGTATTTTTCGCGAAAATAAGTGACCTTTTCTTCAACATAGCTCTTATCGACCGGGAAGCGAAGGTCTCGCACGATATCCATGCCGTCCGTTTCCTTGTTGTACACGCCGTATTGCAGACCGTAATTTCCGATGATATCGAGCGGATAGTGCTCCATCTGATTGAAAATGCGCATGACCTGCCCCGCTCCGACCATAAGAAGCTTGTACTTTTCTGAAAGGCGGTCAAGCGCTTCGCGGTGAGGTGCATCTAAGGTTTGCTTATGTTGGGTCAGCGTTCCGTCCAAATCCATGGCGACCAGCTTGATCTTTGTATTATCCGTAAAATTTCCCACTTTTTTCCCCGCTCTCTTAAATGTTTTCCCGAATGCAGTCCGTCACGAGCTTTGCAAGCATCTCATAGCCGTCCGCGCACAAATGGCACGGATCCATCCACAGCGAGCCGTCCTTGTCGGCTAACACCTCATACAGATCGAGTACATCCAGATGAAACTCTTTCGCAACACGCCGTGCCGCCGCGTTACGCGCACCGATAAGACGATTGCGTTCTTCATCCGGCTCGGAAAGGTTTCCGTTTTTGCGCATGGGCGTCGTAAGCATAAGCACAAGCTTCTTATCGGGGTAGCGTTCGACAAGCGCTTTGACCAGTTCGCGGTAATGCGTTTCATATTCCTCGGCAGACAAATGCCAGCCGTGTAAGCCGTTGTTGAACAGCATGAGCGAGCATCCGCTCTGCTCGACACATAACGCAAGCGAGCGTTCGAAATAGGGATTGTCCACCGCCTTGGACGAACCGAAGCCGTCCACGTAAATCTCCCCGGCCAGCAGAGCATTGACGCGCCCTCTGTAGCCGCAGCTGATGGAATCGCCGATGATCAATGCGCGTTTTTGGGTCGTGTCCGACGCGTGCTCCCACCAGATGTTGTCCCATTCGTAGGTTTCGAGCACCTGTTCTGCGGGCTTTTTGTCCTCATAGGTAAAATTTTCCATGGTTCCTTCTCCTGTTCATGCAAACCATACAGTCAAACGCAGGTCATCTCAAATACGTTTGTCCCCTCGGTAAGCTCGGTTTGTTTTCCGTCCGCTTCAAAAACAGCTTCCGTGTTCGGGGGAATTATAATCTCAAACCGAATTTTTCCGTCTGCTTTTTCATATTTCACCGATATTCTGCCGTGCGGAAGCTCCATACTCCCCGACATGCGCCCGAATTTCGAAAGTGCCTGCGGTGCTATGACCAACGAACGGTAGCCCGCCGTTCCTTTCTTCTGCCCGATACCCAAAAGATATTCGAACAAATACGCGGTAGCCGCGCCGAACATCGGATGATTGTAGGAGCGGCAATGATCGCCGTCCCAAAATTCATAAAAGGTCGTCGCGCCGCTCTTACGCCAGTGCTCGTAGCCCTGTGCGCCGTCGGCGGTCAAAAGATCGACCGCCAAATCACCGTCGCCGTTTTCGAAAAGCAACCGTATAAGAATATCCGTAGCGAAAATACCGGTATCGAGACACCCGAGCTTCTTATAATAGTTCACCATGTTATCGTATACGGTTGTATATTCGTCGCCCGTTTCGCGCCCGATCTTCAAGTCAAGCGCGTAGGCATTGGCACCTTGCGCATTCACCACATAGTTTCCGTCAAACAAATTGAAATAGGCGGCGTGAATGGCCTTTTTCCCTTCCTCCGCTTTTCTTTCGTAGGTCGGAATATCCTGCTCCTCGCCGATGATCCGTGCGATTTCGCACATTTGCATGAGGGATTTCACCTTAAAGTACGTATTCACGTACGCGGCCGGAGGAAATATCTGCTGACCGAAGCTGACAAGCTCTTTTTCGGGATACAATATGTTCGGGCCGCACCAATCGCCCAAGCACCATTCGCCGCTCTTATCGCTCGTCACAAGACCGAACTCCGTATGTTCGTCCAGAAAATCGATATAGCGCCGCATATTGCCGTAATACCTTTTGAGTATTTCCGCATCTCCGTAATGGCGATACAGCTGATACGGAACCTCGACGATCGCCGAACCCCAGCCGCCCGGGCCGCCGCCGCATCTCATATACGGCGCGGTATACTGAACATGTCCGCTGATTGTATCCTGTCCGTCCGCTATATCGCAAAGCCATTTTTTGTAAAAAGCCTCGGCGTCGAAAATCGACAGCACCGCATGACAGGTCAACTGCCCATCGCCGGTATAGCCGCGGCGTTCGATATGCGGGCAATCGGACGGATGCCCGGTATGCATATTGCAAAGCATCGTATGGGCAAAGGTTTTATACATCCAGTTGAGCGTTTCGTTGTCGCACTCGAAGCTCGAGTTGACCGGAACGTCCGCATGAACCTCCTTCACACATTTAACTTTTGCGTCTCCCTCCACCTCAAGGTATCGGAAGCCGAACCAGATAAATTCCGGTTGAACGACGCGCTTTTTCCCGTCGGATATGACGGAAAAGCTCTGGCCGTGCTCCTTTTCGCGATCCGAACGGCCGTCCGACAACAGCTTTTCCGAAAAATGTACGCAAACCGTCTCGCCCTTTGCGGCGTTTATTTCCAATACAGGATACCCTGACGTATTTCTTCCGCAATCGTAGACCGTGCCTCGTTCGCCCTGCCCGATTTTTCGAACGGAAAGCGTTTGTGCCAAAGCGTCCTTCGGACAGTCTGTCTCGCAGTATTCCGTATCGAGCGTTTCGGTCACAACGGCATTCTCGCAGTCGCTGTCATCAAAATCTTCCGCCAAGCACATCTCGAAGCCGTTATAATCATGACGTTCGGTAGTGGAAAAGTCATACTCGGTCACAAAGCTTTTGCATATTTTGCAGTGCTCGTCCGAAACGAAGTAATCGGTTTTCGAAGCTTCTTCGACCGTCACGCAATAGATCGCCTTCGGCAGACCCATCGGACGATAGCTGTGGGTATACCAACCGCCGCCGAAATGGACGGCGATCACATTTTCGCCTTTTTTCACGAACGGAGTGATATCAAAGCTCGGCACATACACACGTTTTCCCGAAAAAATTTCTCCGTACGGCATCATCGTATTCTCGTATTCCGAGGACAGCGGCAAAAAGGTATCGGGATTTATGCATTGCCCGTTTATATAGCATTTGAAAAAGCCCAAACCCAAAATATGCAACGATACGCGGTCAAAATGCTCCGCGGTAAACCGTCCTCTCAATACCGAAAATGTTTTCTCCGTTCGTTCCGATGCGCCGACCCATTTGGCCGTTTTAAAGAAATGCTCTCTGTTCATATGCTCGTTCCTTTCATAATTTTTTACGGAATACCGATGCTTCGCCGCATTTAAGCCTTCCCGACCTGCAAAGCCTCTGTTTTTTCTCGGTTGGCCGTTACATACGCCGTATGGTTGCGCTCGTAGATTACAAATCCCGGTTTGGAGCCGGACGGCTTTTTGACATACCGCGCACGGGTATAATCCACCGCCGCCTGCGGCTTTTCGCGCTCCGAGCTGTACAGAAGCGCAATCTCGGCACACTCGGTAAAGCTGGTCGCCGGCGGCTCGTCCGCACCGCATTTGAGCACCACATGCGAACCGGCCGCGTTCTTCACATGGAACCAATAGTCGTTTTTGTCGGCTAACTTCGTGGTGACATAATCATTTTGCAAATTGTTCTTTCCGCAGTAGACCTCATAGCCGTCACTGGTCACAAATCTCATGGGCGTCGGGTTCTTTTTCAATTTGACCCGATCGTGTCCCAATCCCCGCGCACGGCGCATGTTATCCAATTTCTTTCCGTATCCCGCCATGGCAAGCTCCGCGCGAATCTCGGCAAGGTCGCTTTCTGTCTCCGCCTTGGTAAGGCTTTCGAACACCGTGTCGATATAGGCCGACTCGGCGCGGGATTCCTCCAACTGTGCCGCCAACACCACACGCGCAGACTTTGCCTTGTTGTATTTCTTATAGTAGCTTTGCGCATTCTGCGCCGGGGTCAGACGGGTGTCAAGCTCGACCTCCACCGTCGGCATGGCCTCGTCGAAATAGTTGACTAAGACCACGCGTTCCATTCCCTTTTTCAAGGCATAGATATTCGCCGTGATCAGATCGCCGCACAGCTTCCATCCCTCGGCTTTCTTGCCCTCCTCCAAGGACGCAAGCTGTAATTCCGTCTTTTTGGCAATACGCCCCGAAGCATTGGTCAAAAGGCGCAAGATATCCTGTCCGCGCCGCTTGATGCTCTCGCCGCGGTCGCGTTCGGAATAGTATACATCCATCAATGCGTGGATGCTGTCGAACGGCTTGACCACCGCCCCTGCCTCATATTGACGAATCTCGCAGAAGGACAGCTCGATGGGCTTTCCGTTTTTGTCGCTCACCAGACACGGAGAAAAGCTTCCCTCGCGTACCGCGCCG
The DNA here is from genome assembly GCA_964646725.1 of uncultured Oscillospiraceae bacterium. Classification (GTDB taxonomy): domain Bacteria; phylum Bacillota; class Clostridia; order Oscillospirales; family CAG-382; genus UMGS882. Next base: position 4,877 of record CAZYFX010000023.1, on the reverse strand, counting down.
TACAGTGTACGGTAATAAAACCACAGCGCGTTCGGGTCACAGCGGTCGATCGGCGTACCGGTCGCTTTGGTTGCGCGGTAAACGATCTCCCGCGCCGTGAGCGGTGAAAGGCCGGCATAGCGTGCGATGAGATATTTGTCCCCCGCCGTGGTCACACCGGCAGCCACATCGGCGGCCAGTCGCTCGCGAAAACCCTCCTCGGTCACGTCCAATGCATTGACCTTTCCGACCTGGGGATCGGGGTTTTCGTAGCGAAAGCCGACCAATACCTGACGCTTGTTCTCCGTTCCCAAGCTCACCGGGCGCATGACCGCCACGATACGGCGTTCGCTGTCCAACAGAATGACGTTGCTGTAGGTACCCATGATCTCGCAGATCAGATGCTTTTCCGATTGAAAGCCCAGCTCATCCGAAGAAATAAGCGACAGCTCCATGGCGCGGTCGAAGCCGAGCTGACGCACACCGGTTAAAAAGCCGCCCGTCAGGTGCTTGCGAAGCAACATGCAGAACATCGGCGGCACCGCCGGGTTTTCCTTGATAAGCTCCGTAAAGCCGACGCGCGAATGACCCGCCGCCGCAGACAAAAGCAGTTTTCGAGAGCCGTTTTTGGAACGGAGATGCAAAACGATCTCATCGCGTTCCGGCTGGCAGACCTTTTCGATACGCGCGCCGACCGCCTCGGTTTCGAGACTGCGCACGACGGCCGCCATAACTCCTGCATCAAAGGGCATACTGACACTCCTTATCTTTTCTTCCGATTCACACTTACAACACCGTATACGGACTTTGAACGTCGTATACGGCCACCGCAAGCTCTTCGCCGAAAGCATTCTTCAAAAGCTCCCGTATCCGATAACACACGCAGTTTTCCGTGAAATAATGGCCGCAGTCGAACAGGCACATGCCCAATGTCCGACAATCCAAATGCGTGTTGTGCGCTCCCTCTCCCGTCACGAACGCATCCGCATGCGCGGCATAGGCCTCGCGGAAAAAGCTTTTTCCGGCTCCTCCCACAAACGCCACACGCGAAATTTTTCGATCGCTGTCACCACACAGCGTCGCGCGTATCCCCTCGCACCCGAACGTGCGCTTCAAAAGGTCGGCAAACGCAAGCGGCTCGAGCGGTCGCGGCAGAACACCGACACGTCCGGCACGTCCGTTTTCGCCGCCGAAGGGCTCGACATCGCGCAAATCCAAAAGACGCGCAGCCGTATCGTTGACGCCGCCGTCGGCAGCATCAAGGCGCGTATGATAGGACAGAACGGAAATGCCGCCGCGCATGAGCATTTCAAGCAAGGCATACACATCCCCCGTAAGCGACGCAAGCGGGCGGAAAATGAGCGGATGATGCGTCACGATCAAATCGTAGCCGCCGTGAACGGCCGCCGCCGCACCGTCCGGCGTAACCTCCAGCATGACGAGCACCTTTTGAACCTCACTTTGCCCATCCTTACACAGCATCACGCCGTCGTTGTCCCAATCCTCGGACAGGGTGCGCGGAGCCGCGTCGGACAGCACGCGGTCGATATCGCTTACGGTGATCAAACGGAATCTCTCCTCTCATTTATAGCTTTCTCGATAGCTTTCTCGCCAAGTCGGCGAAGGCTTTTCAATTCTTCTGCGTATGCTTTTTCCGCTTCACAGGGAATCCCGGCGGCGCTCTTTTGGGCAAGCGCCTTGGCGGCAATGCGTATTTTTCGGTCAATGTAAGGTAAAAACAGTTCGGGGTGCGGATGGGCAACATGGTAAGCACCGACCGCAAGCACGGCCTCGCTTGCGGTTCGCGTTTTTCCGTCGTAGCGGCAGGCAAGAACAGAATAAATCCGCCCTTTGTCGCGCACGAGCCGTTCGCTTACAATTTCGAAGCCGGAGGTATACAGATAACGTCTTAACTTGGTTTCATCGGTCATTGCCTGCAAAATGCAAACGGTCTTACGCTCGGTCGTGTGCAAAAAAGCGGCTCTTTCCAAAATCGAAGCAATCAATTCGCCGCCCATGCCCAGAATAAAAATACGCTCGGCGCGTTCGTTATCCATGCCGCAAAGGCCGTCGTTTTGACGAACGGTGATATACGCGTCAAGCGGCTCGGAGCGGAATTTTCGGCGCGCCACGGCTTCCCTCGCCTTTTCGATGGGGCCGAGCCCGATATCGGTCGCCAGCACATGGATGCAAATACCGCTCTGAATCAGATAGATCGCAAGCTTTGCGTGGTCACAGCCGACGTCGATGGCATACAGCTCCCGTTCGTCCGAAAAAAAAGTTGCGGCGGCAACCTGCGCCGCCGCAATCAAACGCTCGGATGGAGCGGTCAGTTCACGACCCATTATTTATTTGCGATAGCCGCATTGAGCTTTTCGACCAGCTCGTCCGCATCAACGCCGTGAACCTCGCAAGCCATTTCCACGCTTTCGCCTCTGGCCGACGGGCAGCCGAGACAATGCATACCGATCTCCAAAAACAGCGGTGCGCATTCGGGCGCGTTATCCAAAATATCGCCGATGATGGTTTCCTTGGTGATTTCCATGAGTTTTCCTCCTGTATTTTTTTCGTTTATGATGTCCCGCTTACGGTCTTTTATACACCGCAACGGGCTGTGTGCGTATTTTCGAAGCATATCAGCCGATCTTGACGCTCCAGCCGAAGGGATCTTCGACCTTGCCGTACTGGATACCGGTCACGGTATCAAATACCTTTTTGGCGATCGGCCCGATCTCGCCGCCGTTGATGGGCATGACCTTACCTTCGTAGTTGAGCTCACCGATGGGAGAAATGACGGCTGCCGTACCGGTACCGAAGGCTTCGTTCAGCTTGCCGGAATCGAAAGCGGCGGTCACTTCATCAATGGAGAGCTTGCGCTCGGTAACCTTGTAGCCCCAATGCTTCAACAGTGCGATGGTGGTATCACGCGTAACGCCCGGAAGAATGCTTCCCTCAAGGCTCGGTGTGATGACCTCGTTGTCCAGCACGAAGAACACGTTCATCGTGCCGACTTCATCGATATATTTGCGCGTGTAGCCGTCCAACCACAAAACCTGCGAATAGCCGAGCTCATGTGCCTTTTCCTGCGCCTTCAGCGAAGCGGCGTAGTTTCCACCGGCCTTGGCAAAGCCCAAACCGCCCTTGACGGCGCGGACATATTCGTCCTCGACGAAAATCTTGACCGGATTGATACCCTCTTTGTAATAAGAACCAACCGGGGACAGGATGATGCAGAACAGATAGGTGTTCGACGGTCTGACACCGAGATGTGCGTCGGTCGCGATGATAAACGGACGGATATACAGCGAAGTGCCGGGTTCGGTGGGAATCCAATCCTTTTCGAAGTTGACAAGTGCCGTAAGAGCCTGCATAACATCCTCGGGGGAGACTTCGGGAATGCAAAGACGCTTATTGGAGTTGTTCATACGCTTGATGTTCATATCCGGACGGAACAGACGAACCGAACCGTCGGCGGCGATATACGCCTTCATGCCCTCGAACATTTCTTGCGCGTAATGAAAGACCATGGCGGCCGGATCCAACGAAAGCGGTGCGTAGGGTACGATGCGTGCATCGTGCCAGCCGATGCCGGCGGTATAATCCATAAGGAACATATGATCCGTAAAGATATCGCCGAAGCCGAGCGCAGTGCCCTTTTTCGGTTTCTCTTTCGGTGCGGTTGTTTTTTCGATTCTGATATCCATGTTGATCATCCCTTATATTAAAATTGAATCGACAAAATTAGTTTTCGAGGCTGTCTACGTCGTCTCCGTAGGCAATGACCACGCGGCGGTTGTTCTCGGTGCCGACCGAGAAGGTATGTACGCCCTTGAGCTTCTGAAGCTCGGAGTGAATGAAGCGACGCTCGTAGGAGCTCATGGGCTCGAGCGTGAAGTTTCGTCCCGTGGCAAGCACCTTGGACGCCATGCGATTGGCAAGGGCCTTCAAGGTCTCCTCGCGCTTGGCGCGGTAGTTCTCGATATCCAAAACGATGCGGACATACTCATGCTTGTCCGAACGCTTGGGATAGCGTCCGACCACGATGTTGCACAGGTATTGCAGCGAATCGAGCACATCGCCGTGACGGCCGATGAGCATACCCAAACCTTTACCGGTGATCTCGATACGGATATCCTTTTCGTAGGTCTTACCGTTTTCGCTGAGTCTTTCGTCGATACCGACCACATGTGCGGAGGCTTCGACGCCCATATCTTCGATAATCGTATCGAGAAATTCGACCACCTTGTCCTGCACGGGCGGCAAGGTGTCGGAGGATTTCGCCGCGACCGCATTCTCCGCTTCGTCGGCTACATCAACTTTTCCGACTTCATCGACGGCTTCCGACGACGGTTCGACCGTTTCCTTTACGTCTGTCTTTTCGTTGTCGCAGTACACCTTGACTTCCGCTTCGCTGGAAAACATCCCCAAAAAGCCTTTTTTGGCTTCCTCGAGGACGGTATACCGAACGTCCGCGATGTCTTTACCGAGCTTCGCGGCGCCCAAAGCGACCGCTTCGTCCACGGTTTTGGCTTTCACAATAACTTCCATTCGTTTGAAGCTCCTTTCTGCTTCCGGCAGGCACACACAACACTTTTTCTCCTGCCAATTTACGATTTTATATTTTCCGTCTGGCCTTTAACGGCTTACGGGTGGTGCGCAAATGTTTTTTCATCTTATCGGTTAATCCGAGCGGCGCTTTCGATACACTCGGAAGAACGGTTTCCGGCGGAAGCTCGTCGGGAACCTCCTCGTAGATGGGCGAATTTTTATCCGGCTCGGCAAGCGGCGCGTCCTTCTTTTTGTTCGATTTGCCCTTTAACTTGAGCTCGGCTTCCTTAATCTGCTCCTCTGTGACCTGCGGAATGGGGAACAGCTTATGCAATAGCATCTGCTGTGCG